>NZ_JBEPPZ010000004.1:0-301471 GCF_040547565.1 Marinobacterium sp. MBR-109 | reverse complement strand
TAGAATACCTGCCTGTCACGCAGGGGGTCGCGGGTTCGAGTCCCGTCCGTTCCGCCAACACTGAGAGAAGAAAGGTTAGAATACCTGCCTGTCAGCTCTCAAGGGATGTTCTGGGTCGCAAGCCCCGTCCGTTCCGCCAACCTCTTCATCGAAGTGCTGATGAAGTTGTATAAAGCCAAGTGTTTTGGGCGAATAGCTCAGTTGGGAGAGCATCTGCCTTACAAGCAGAGGGTCGGGGGTTCGAACCCCTCTTCGCCCACCAAAACGCGGAGCGGTAGTTCAGTTGGTTAGAATACCTGCCTGTCACGCAGGGGGTCGCGGGTTCGAGTCCCGTCCGTTCCGCCAACACTGAGAGAAGAAAGGTTAGAATACCTGCCTGTCAGCTCTCAAGGGATGTTCTGGGTCGCAAGTCCCGTCCGTTCCGCCAACACTGAGAGAAGAAAGGTTAGAATACCTGCCTGTCAGCTCTCAAGGGGTGTTCTGGGTCGCAAGTCCCGTACGTTCCGCCAATACTGAGAGAAGAAAGGTTAGATACCTGCCTGTCAGCTCTCAAGGATGTTCCGGCTCGTTGGCCTTGTACGTCCGTCCACACGTTACACCCATACCTGTTCTGGGCGAATAGCTCAGTTGGGAGAGCATCTGCCTTACAAGCAGAGGGTCGGGGGTTCGAACCCCTCTTCGCCCACCAGAACATCCTGCCTGTTTTAGACCTCATTTATCTCCTTGTATCAAATACCTGTACCTGATCGCCGTCTACCGACGAAAGCTGAATGGCTCCTGGCTGGGCTGAACTGATAGTCTGTTGTCAAAATCTGTTCGATGTGATTTCGGAATCCGTCCTTGCTTGAATCTGCCGAAATAGTGTTGCAGCCGCTACGCTCCCGTTTATATGACCGGTTTCGGGTTGAAGTGTCTGTGCTGCGTCTTGATGCCATCCATCCGCTGCTGAGCGGCAACAAGTGGTTCAAGCTCAGGCCTGCGCTTGAGCAGGCACGCAAACTGAGATGTCCCATCCTCAGCTTCGGCGGTGCCTGGTCCAACCATATCCACGCTCTGGCCTATGCGGGTTTTCAATCAGGTGTTGAAACCGTTGGTATCATTCGTGGCGAGCCTGAATATGCAACCAATGCCATGTTGAGCGATGCGCGGCGGTGGGGCATGCAGCTGCAATTCGTTGATCGAAATACTTACCGCTTGCGCGACCGTGAAGAATATCGGCACCAGCTGTCACTGGCGCATGGCGGTGCCCTGGTTGTGCCCGAAGGTGGTACTACGTCAGCGGCCGTTCATTCCGTAAGCGAGATATGGCAGTTGCCGGTTATGCGTGAGCAGGGCGCTGACCTGCTGCTGACGGCCGTTGGCAGTGGTGGCACTCTCGCAGGGCTGGTGGCCGGAAAGCCTGAAGGTACCCGTGTGCTGGGAGTGCCGGTACTCAAGTGCGGGTCTGAAATGGTCTCAAGGATCAATGCATTGCTCGGCAGTGCCGGTTATGCTGGCAGCAGTGGCTGGGAGTTGCTGGAAGGGGCTCATCGTGGCGGCTATGCGCGGCTGGATGCAGAGCTTGCAGCCATGATTGAACATGTCGGTGAGGTACACCGGCTGCCATTTGATCCGGTCTATACCGCAAAGCTGGTGATGGCATTCAATCGATTGCTGTTGGCCGGGCAGGTCGTGGCGGGCAGCAAAGTGGTGCTGGTGCATACTGGCGGGCTGCAGGGCGTTCGTGGTCATCAAGCCAGGCTTTCAGCGCTGGCGCCTGCCTTTAGCGGGCCTCTGGCCGTATAATGTGAGCACATACACCTAAAGATCCTATCGGGAGAGCAGGGCTGGCATGGATAACTTTCGTAACATCGGTTTGATCGGGCGCCTCGGCAGCAAATCTGTCATTGATACCTTGAAGCAGCTGATCCGCTTTCTGGATGATCGAGGGTTGAACGTCATACTGGACCAGTCCATCGCCGAGGTGATGCCGGGTCATGGCCAACAGGTTTGCAAGCAGAAGATGATGGGAGAGATCTGTGATCTTGCCATTGTCGTAGGAGGTGATGGGAGTCTGCTGGGTGCCGCTCGCTCGCTGGCACAAAGCAAGATTCCGGTACTGGGTATCAATCGCGGCAACCTGGGTTTTTTGACGGATATTCCGCCACAGGACTTTGAAGACAAGCTGATACAGGTTTTGTCCGGTCGCTACACGGTGGACTCTCGTTTTCTGCTGGATGTGGAGATCAAGCGCAACGGCGAGCCGATCGCTGAGATGACCGCCTTGAATGACTGCGTGATTCATCCCGGCAAGGCGACCCGAATGATACAGTTTGAGCTGTATATCGAGGGGCAGTTTGTCTATACCCAGCGTTCGGACGGATTGATCGTATCGACGCCGACCGGCTCAACAGCCTACGCTCTGTCGGCGGGCGGTCCGATCATGCATCCCAAAATTGATGCGCTGGTGCTGGTGCCGATGTTTCCTCACACCCTCTCCAGTCGACCGATCGTGGTTGATGGTAACAGCGAGTTGAAAATGGTGATCAGCGAAGACAACAAGACCTATCCCGCGATCTCCTGTGATGGCCAGTTGAACCTCAGTCTGGCACCGGGGGACAGCATTACGATCCGCAAGAAATCGCAGAAACTGAAACTGTTGCATCCGCAGGATTACGATTTCTATCGCACCTGCCGCGAAAAACTGGGATGGAGTTCCAAGCCCGGTCAACAGGAGTGAAATGTGAAAAGCCAGGGCTATGATCTGATCGGTGATGTGCATGGCTGTGCCCTCAGCCTGCGCATGTTGCTGGCCCGTATGGGGTATCGGCAGGTCAACGGTGTCTATCGTCATGCTGATCGCAAGGCCATTTTTATCGGCGATATCATTGATCGCGGGCCACACATACGTGAGGCACTGCATATTGTCAGGGATATGGTTGACGCCGGGCAGGCCGAGATCGTGATGGGTAATCACGAGTACAACTATCTCTGCTACATGACCCCTCATCCGGACCGGCCCGGTGAGTTTCTGCGTGAACACACCCCACGTCACCAGCGTATTCTGCAGCAAACGCTTGAGCAGCTTTCACCCTGGCCGGATGAGCAGCAGGAATACATGGACTGGTTCCTGCAGCTGCCACTGTTTCTTGAATTCGATCATTTCCGGGTGGTACACGCCTGCTGGCATCAGGGTCTGATTGACCGCTTCCGACAGCAATATGGCGGCAATCAAATCACGCACGATTTTTTATGTCGTTCTGCCATCGAAGACAGCTTCGAGTGGGAAGTGATGGATCGGCTGCTGCGTGGTACTCATTTGCGCCTGCCCAATAATGAAGTGATGGTAAGCAAGGATGGCTTTCGGCGTCACTTTTTCCGCACCAAGTTCTGGATGCCCGATCCGCAGTATCTGGTGGATGTGGTGTTTCAGCCAGACCCGCTGCCGGCTCACCTGGCCCGCCTGCCCATTACCGAGCGGCAGCGGGAGGACCTGATCTACTATGGTCCGCAGGAAAAGCTTCTGTTTATAGGTCATTATTGGCGGGAAGGCGTGCCACGACCTGTTACGGACAATATTGCCTGCATTGATTTCAGTGCGGTCAAGTATGGCAAACTGGTTGCCTACCGGCTGGACGATGAAACCCGCATTGATCCGGACAAGTTTGTCTGGGTCGATGTGGCGCGGGAGGTTCATCTGCCCCAGTCCGAGATCGGTGCCTCATGATTCCGGCCGTCGAATCACCTCTGAACGAGGATCTGACCGAATTTACCGCGTTCCTGTGGCAACATGGTGTGTCCCATCGTGTGGTCGAGGAGGGTGAGTGGCAGCGGCTTTATGTCAGTCCCGAATTCAATCCCGGCCAGGTGCATGAGCTGTACGAATACTGGCGTGGCGGTGGCAACCTGGATCAGGTCGAAATTCGCTCCCGAAAACGGGCGATACGGTCTGTCAGCTGGCGTCGCATTCCGGTTACCTTGTCACTGATAGCGTTAAGCGCGCTGTTCAGTCTGTTGATCGGCTTCGGCTCCGATCTGCAGCAGATGGCGCTGTTCAGCTTTACCTCCTTTGAAGTGTTCGGCCAGCAGGCACGCTGGCATACGCTCGAAGCCATGCTGACGACTGGTGAGCTGTGGCGACTGATCACGCCGATCTTCATGCATTTCAGCGTTCTGCATATCATGTTCAATCTGCTCTGGGTCTGGATTGTCGGCGTAAGAGTTGAGCCGGAACAAGGCAGCCTGACATTCCTTGGTCTGGTGCTGTTCAGCGGCGTGCTTTCCAATCTGGCTCAGTTTGTTGTCAGTGGCCCGATGTTTGGCGGCATGTCGGGTGTGGTGTTTGCCTTGCTGAGCTATGCCTGGCTGTGGGACCGGTCGGGGTTGCAACCTCGTATTGGCCTGCCGCCCGCGCTGATGGGCTTCATGCTGTTCTGGTTGGTACTGGGGTTCACCGGTGTGTTGCAGGGTGTCGGCTTTGGCGCCATAGCCAATACCGCCCATCTTGCCGGGCTGCTTGCCGGGCTGCTCTGGCTGTTGCTGGTACGATTTCTGGGCAGGCGTTCCGGCTGAGCACTGTGCTAAAATCCGAACATCCAATTCAGGAGATGCTAATGACTCTGGACAAAATGATTGAGGCGATGACGCCGGATATCTACCAGTCACTGCGCCGCGCAGTGGAGCTGGGCAAGTGGCCCAATGGTGAGCGTTTGACCCAGGAGCAGCGCGAAACCAGTCTGCGTGCCGTGATTGCCTATGAGCACAAGCGTAATATGCCTGAAGATCAGCGAGTCGGCTTTATTGACCGCACCCGCCCTGATGGCAAGCAGCATGGCAGTGACCCGCTGCAACCCCAGGTGCTGAAGATTCTTGCCGATGGTTGATACCGTACTCACCCCTGCTGCCGGCGGTCTGCGCAAGATGCGTACCCGGCTGGAGCAGCCCGTTCACTATCAGCTGCTGATCGGTGATGAGCAGGTTGATCTTAACGCGCTGATCGGCAAGCCGATCCGGCTGGTGTATCAGCAGGAGATCAACTGCCTTCACTGTGGCCGCAAGACGAAAAAAAGCTTTAACCAGGGCTACTGCTACCCCTGCTTCACCCGCTTGCCCCAATGTGACAGCTGTATCATCAAGCCGGAGAAGTGCCATTTCCACGAAGGAACCTGCCGTGATCCGGCCTGGGGCGAACGCCATTGTTTCCAGCCCCATGTGGTCTATCTGGCCAACTCTTCCGGTCTCAAGGTCGGTATCACCCGAGGTGAACAGGTTCCCACACGCTGGATTGACCAGGGGGCCATTCAGGCGCTGCCGATTCTCGAGGTCGATAACCGCCTGCATTCGGGGCTGATTGAACAGATCATTGCGGCCCACGTCAGTGACAAGACCAACTGGCGCACCATGCTCAAGGGGGGAAACCCGGGTATCGACCTCAAGGCGGAACGTGATCGTTTGCTTGAACTCTGCGCTGATGAGCTCAATCAGTTGCGTGAGCGTTTCGGTGAAGCGGCAATCCGCCAGCTGGAGGCCGACGTGGTCGAGATCGAGTATCCGGTAGACCAGTACCCGAGCAAAATCAGCACCCATAATTTTGATAAGGAACCGGAGGTATCCGGTGTGCTCCTGGGCATCAAGGGACAGTATCTGATTCTGGATACCGGCGTCATCAATATACGTAAATTTTCCGCTTACAAGGTACAGCTAAGCGTTTAGGCAGGAGTCGCAATGTCAGCTCAACAGCCCCATGCAATCTATCTGGAAGACTATCGGCCCCCCGCCTGGCGAGTGGAACGTACGACACTGCGCTTTGAACTGGAAGAAGAACAGGCACTGGTACGCGCCCAGCTGAGCATCAGCATCAACCCGGAAGCGGGCAGTCGCCAAGCGCTTGAACTGTTGGGTGATGACGAGATGGAGCTGCAGCGGCTGAGCATTGACGGCGAGGTGCTGTGTGCATCCGACTACGCCCGCGCCGATGGCCGACTGGTCATCCCAAACGTGCCTGACAGCTTTACGCTGGAATGTGTCACTCGGCTGCTGCCCCAGCAGAATACTGCACTGGAAGGCCTGTACAAGTCCGATGGCATGTTCTGTACCCAGTGTGAGGCCGAGGGCTTTCGTCGCATCACCTTTTTCCCCGATCGTCCGGATGTCATGTCGGTATTTACCACTACACTGGTGGCCGACAAGACCCGTTATCCTGTACTGCTGTCAAACGGTAACCCGGTTGCCTCGGGCGATGCCGATGGCGGTCGTCACTGGGTGACCTGGGAAGATCCCTGGCCCAAGCCCAGCTATCTGTTTGCGCTGGTCGCAGGTGACCTGGCGTTGCTTGAAGATCACTACACCACCGCTTCGGGCCGTGAAGTGGCGCTGCGCATCTATGCCGAACGCAAGGATCTGGACAAGCTGGACCATGCGATGGTCTCGCTCAAGAATGCCATGCGCTGGGACGAGGAAGTATATGGTCGAGAATACGATCTCGACATCTACATGATCGTGGCGGTGGACTTCTTCAACATGGGAGCGATGGAGAACAAGGGGCTGAACATCTTCAATACCTCCTGCGTTCTTGCTCACCCGCAGACGACCACCGATTCCGCCTTTCAGCGCGTGGAAGCGGTGGTGGCACATGAGTATTTCCATAACTGGTCGGGTAACCGTGTCACCTGTCGTGACTGGTTCCAGCTCAGTCTGAAGGAAGGCTTTACCGTTTTCAGAGATGCCGAGTTTTCGGCTGACATGAATTCACGCACCGTGAAACGGATAGAGGACGTGACTCTGTTGCGCACGGCCCAGTTCGCCGAAGATGCCGGTCCCATGGCACATCCGGTGCGGCCGGAGTCCTACATCGAGATTTCGAACTTCTACACCCTGACCGTGTACGAGAAGGGGGCGGAGGTTGTGCGCATGCTGCACACCCTGCTTGGGCCGGATCTGTTCCGCAAGGGCAGTGACCTCTATTTTGAGCGGCATGATGGCCAGGCGGTTACCACAGACGACTTCGTACGCGCCATGGAAGACGTCTCAGGTCGCGACCTGAGCCAGTTCCGCCGCTGGTACTCTCAAGCCGGTACGCCCAGGCTCAAGGTTTCCGATCAGTACGATGCCGAAACCGGTTGCTACGAGCTTCACGTCAGTCAGAGCTGTCCGCCGAGTCCGGGCCAGGAGCACAAGTTGCCCTATCATTTGCCGCTGGCCATGGGGTTGTTGGCCGATGATGGCACCGAACTGTGTGGTCGCGTGCTGGAGTTGACCGAAGAGGAACAGGTGTTCCGCTTTGAAGGTATCGCCAGCCGCCCGGTGCCCTCGCTGCTGCGTGGTTTCTCGGCCCCGGTCAAGCTGGACTATCCCTATACCGACCAGCAGCTGTTGATGCTGCTGCGTCATGATACTGATGGCTTTAACCGCTGGGATGCCGGCCAGCGCCTGTGTGTGCGCCTGCTGCAACAGCAGACCGAAGCCTGGCGCCGGGGCGAACCGATGCACTGTGAACAGGCGCTTGTCGATGCCTGGCGCGGCCTGTTGTGTGATGAGAGCCTTGACCCCGCGATGGTGGCTCACCTGCTGCGGTTGCCCTCTGAGGCACAGTTGAGTGAACTGGCGGATGAAATTGATGTCATTGCCATTCATGAAGCGCGTGAATTCATGCGTGCAGCGCTGGCGCGAGCGCTTGAGTCGGAATGGCTGGCAGCCTACCAGCGTTGTGATGCCGCCGCCGGTACCTATTCACCGGATGCTGCATCGATCGGGCTGCGCAGTCTGAAAAATCTGGCCCTTGCATATCTTATTGCCACGGGGAATGAGCCCTGGCTGGAACTGGCACGTCAGCAGTTCGAGCAGAGTGATAACATGACCGACCAGCAGGCCGCGCTCTCGCTGGTTGCACACTCGGGCTTTCACGAAGTGGGTGCCGAACTGCTGGAAGCGTTTTACCTGCAGTGGCAGCATGAGTCGCTGGTGATGAACCAGTGGCTGGCAATCCAGGCGTCCGATCCGGCTCCCGGGGCACTGGATCGGGTGGTAGCCCTGAGCCAGCATCCCATGTTTGATGCGCGCAATCCGAACAAGCTGCGTGCGTTGATCGGCGGCTTTTGTGGCCAGAATCTGGTGCAGTTTCATGCCGAAGATGGCAGTGGCTATGCCTGGCTGGCAGACTGGATTCTGAAGCTGGACCGTCAAAATCCTCAGGTGGCAGCAAGGCTTCTGACACCCCTGACTCGCTGGAAGCGTTATGAACCGGTGCGTCGAGCCTTGATGCGAGATCAGCTACAACGAATGATGGATACCGCCGAGCTGTCGGCTGATGTATATGAAGTGGTAAGCAAGAGCCTTGTCTGAACAGGGCCTTACAGTGCACCTGTTTGATGGTGCACACAATCGGAATAACAAACCGTGAAGGATAAGTAGATGGAACCCTATCTGAACGCCAGTGACAAATTCGATCTTCAGCAGAATTACCGCCGCTATCTGAAGTTCCATGATCAGTGCCAGTTGCTGAACGAAATACTCAAGGACGCCCGTGCCAGCCGAGTCTGGGTGGCCGGTGTGGTGCTGATGGTGTTTGCGCTGGGGTCCGAATTTTTCCTGGGTGCTGCGGCGGGTCTGTTCGGTCTCTATTTCTACCGTATTCTCTCGGCCTGGTATCGGCTGAGTCAGGTCGAAGAAAATGTTGAGGGGATTGAGCGCTGGTTTGCCAGCAAGGGGCTCAAGTTTGAAAGCCGGGTGCTGTACCAGCGCAACGACGACCAGCTGGAGCAGCCGCTCGATCCGTTCAACGAAGAGCTTTACCGCTGATCTGAAGCCATCCGATGCAGCGAGAATATCGACGCCTCAGCCAGCATACCCGCCACCTTCTGTCGTTGCCGGAAGGGCTGAACGTGGACTTCAAGCGTGAAACCCAGGCGGTGAAGGCGTCGGATCTGGTTGCCTTTGCCAATACGGCATTGGGCGGCACCCTGTTGATCGGTATCGATGAATATACTACAGAAGATGGCGTACAGCGGGGCAGGGTGGTTGGCTGTGAAGTGGATGACAAGGCCAGGCTGACGCTGGTCAACAAGGCCACCGGCTGTATACCCAATATCGATATCCTCATTTTTACTGAGAATCTGGCGGCGTCTCGGCCCATCTTCCGGGTCGAGATTCCTCCGGGGCAGCACAAGCCCTACTGTACCCAGCGCGGTGAATACTCCATCCGTACCGATGGTCGTAACCGGGCCATGTTGCCGGAAGAGCTGCTGGCGATTTTCATGGAGCGCGAGGGGGAGCTGTTCCTGTCTCGGTTTCGTCACGCCGTACATCAGCTTGAGCATCAGCTCGGCAGTGTCAGCCACGCCCTCAGTGATGGCATGTTGGGTGTGAGTGAACGTTTGCATGAACTTGATCACCAGTTGCAGCGAACCCTGTCACGCATTGAACAGCTCACGGACAGCAACAAGAAGCGCTCACGCAATCTGATGCAGGCCCTGCGGCAAAGCCAGGATGGCATCGTGCAGCTTGAAAACAGTATTGCTCCGGTCATTAATGACAAGGGCCAGCACCTGCTGCAGGATATCGAGCACAAGCTGGGAATGCTGCTGGATCTGCTTGATATCGACAGCAGTAACGGCAACGGCCACTGATCAACCTTCGTCTATGCCCCCGGTTAAGCTTGATCCGCGTCAAGATGAGGCGGTGAGACTCGTCTATAGTGAAGTAAAGCAAGCTGTAGCGGAGACACCAACATGACAATTCTGTCAGAACTGCATCAGGATCATATCAACCTGAATCGTCTGCTCGAAATATTGACGCACAAGGTAGAGCGGCTGCGTGAAGGCAGTCACCCGGACTTTTCATTGATGGCGGACGTGGTAGCGTATGTTGGCAGCTATGCCGACCAGTATCACCACCCGCGTGAAGATGTGATGTACGAACACTTCCGTGGACGCGATGCTGAACTGGACAAGAACTTTGACCAGTGTGAGGCTGAACATGCAAAACTCAAGCAGTTGTCGCATGACCTGGCTGAATCCATTGACGGGATCCTGCATGATGCCGTGATGCCGATGGATCGGTTCACCGACCAGCTGGATGAGTTTGTCAGTACCGAACGCCAGCATCTGGATTTTGAAGAGCGGGAGCTGTTTCCCGGTATTCGCAAACTGGCCAGTGACACCGACTGGAAACAGCTGGACGAAGCCTTGCCGCCGCCTGCCGACCCGCTGTTCGGTGAGAAACAGGCTGCCGAGTACCGTGATCTTTATCGTGCCTTGATGGAAGACATGAACCGCAACGGCGCGGCCGGTTAGCCGCGCTGTGCCATATAAAGGTTGACCGTATCAACGATCGCCTGAGTCTGCGGATCAACCTCCAGATTGACCCGGGCGCCTGGTTGCAGGCTGCCGAACGTTGTCTGCGACAGGGTTTCCGGTATCAGTGATATGCCGAACTCACCCCGCTGGCAGTCGACTTCGGCCAGCGTCAGACTGCAGCCGTTCAGGCCGACAAAACCCTTGGGTAACAGGTAGGGAGCGGCTGCCTTCGGAGTTTCAAAATGAATATGGTGATTGTGCTCGGTCGATTCAATTCGGCTGATACGTGCGCAGCACAAAATGTGACCTGACATCAGGTGACCGCCAATTTCATCACCGATACGGGCGGCGCGCTCAAAATTGACCCGATCACCGGGTTTCAGCTCACCCAGGTTGGTCAACTCCAGTGTCGTGTCAATCAAGTCAAAGCAGACATGGCAACCCTGAAATGAAGTAACGGTCAGGCAGGTGCCATTGACGGCAATGCTGGCACCGGTCTCCAGAGCATCTGCACGCGCTGGTGGCAGCTTCAGCTCCAGCTGCATGAAACCTTCGTGGCGACGGCAGGCGATGACCTCGGCTGTGCCCTGAACAATGCCAGTAAACATGTTGTGCTAACCTCTATACATCAGATCTGATCCGGTATTGGGAACGTAAGTTTACCCCAAAGCCGCACGGAGGATGAAAAATGCGTGTATTGATCACAGGTGGAAGCGGATTTATAGGCCAGGCCCTGAGTAAGGCTCTGTGCGCCCGTGGTGATGACGTGATCATCCTCAGTCGATCGCCGCAGGCTGTGCCCTCCGGCAAGAATGTGAAGGCTGTTGGTGCCCTGCATCAGATTGAAAGCAAGATTGATGCAGTTATCAATCTTGCGGGTGCACCGATTGTCGACAAGCGCTGGAGCGATGCACGCAAGCAGGTTTTGCGGGACAGTCGCATCCAGTTGACCGGTGCGCTTGTGGACTGGATGCGAGAACAGCCGCAGCCGCCAGCCGTACTGGTCAGTGGCTCTGCCATTGGTTACTACGGCAGTCACGCTGACGAGGTGCTGGATGAGAACGCTGAGCCAATCCCCGGTTTTGCCCATGAACTCTGTCGTGACTGGGAGCAGGCTGCCCTTGAAGCGGAATCACTCGGAATTCGGGTCTGCCTGATTCGAACCGGCGTGGTACTCGGGCCGGGTGGTGGTGCCTTGTCCAAAATGCTGCCAGCATTCCGACTGGGGCTGGGTGGTCCCATTGGTGATGGCAAGCAATGGATGTCATGGGTCCATCTGGATGACGAAGTGGGTGCCATCCTCTATCTGCTGGATAATCCTTCTTTGCACGGACCGTTTAACCTGACGGCGCCAGAGCCGGTGACGAACGAAGTGTTCAGCCGAACATTAGGCCGGGTGTTGCATCGGCCTGCGTTCATGCGGGTGCCAGCGACCGTAATGAAACTGATGCTGGGCGAGGCCAGTGAGCTGCTGGTGGAAGGCCAGCGGGTAGTACCTGAAAACCTGCACACCGCGGGCTATGAGTTTCAGCAGCCGCGGTTGGAGGGCGCATTACGCAAGGTGCTCGATGTGAAATGAGGTAAGGTCCTCAGGACACCATCAAAAGATCCTGCTCGCGAGAGTCAACACTTGGCTCACTCGCGTTGCGCAGGCGCCTGCGGCGCATGGTTTCCAGTGCTTCAAGCAGCAGGTCGCCCTGCCACCGAGCAGGCTCATGGCGAAGGTGATGTTCCAGATCGAGAATCAGGAAATCCAGTGCCTGGCTGCCGGCCGCTTCGCACAGGGACGTTAGGGAGTGTACCTGATGGTCGATCCAGAATTGCTGTCCCCAGTCGATCAGACGTTGTTGAGTGCTGCCGGCATCGTTCTGCTGGCAGGCAATGGCGAGTGCCTGGAAGGTGTTGCGTTCAGCCTGCTGGTGTGACCGGTGCAGCTGCTCAGCCTGTGCCGCCTGCACCTCCTGGCTGGCTGCCTTGTCGCGGTTACGTAGTTGGCGCAGCTGATGCCAGCTGTAAAGCCAACCCAGTGAGCTGATGATGCTCATCAGCCCGAGGCCCGCGATCAGGATACGCGATGGGCCGTTCAGGCTGGCAGTATCACGGGCAGGGGGCACGCTTGTATCCATAGCGGGAGGCAGTGCGGCTATGTTGATATCCAGCTGTCTGCCGGGTAACGTGAGAATCTGCCCCCTGTCGCTGAGTGTATTCCACCAGTGAATATCGATGGCGGGCAGAGCAAGACCACCTTCACCCAGCGGCTCTATCAAAACCCTTTCTGTACGTGTGCTCACCAGTCCCTGTGGGGTTGCAGCTTCTGTCAGGCTGACATCTTCAGTGCGGGCAAATGCTGAGTCCAACTCAGCGACAAACAGTGCGGGCAGGGCATCAGCGGGCAGACCAAGTGCTGTCAGGCTGATCTCGCGGACAAAGGTTTCTCCGGGTTGCAGGCTGTCAGGCAGGGGTGTCCGTTCCTCAAACGTGAGTCGCTCGGCTGGCAGCCAGTAACCGCGCTGGCTCTGATGTGCCTGCGGCAGTACCTCTATCTCGAAGCTTTCCGCGGGGGCCAGTGCAATCTCACCCGTGTCAGCATTAGTATCCTCTGCAAGAACCAGTCGCGCACCGCGCAGGGTGTGCAGGCCCTCGCTGGAAGGGAAAAGCGCAAAGGTCTGTTCGGTGATCTGCCAGCTTTCGCCACCGCGATCGGTTTCGTAACTGCGTGGTTCAGTCAGGGCAATAACGAGCGCTTCAGGCAGTTGGGGGGGCTGGAAGCGGGCCGATTCCGGCAGTGCTTCTGTATGAAATACGCGTGCGGTATACAACAGTTGGGCATGGCTATAGACCTGATCCTGACTTAACAGACTATCCATGAACAGGCTGTCACGGTTTCGCACGGGACTCAGGTTACCGGTTACCTCAATCTCAATCGCCTGGCTCAGCTGATCACCCAGGCGCAACGGGGGGATTCTGAGCTTGCCGGTACTGCGAGAGCGCAGCTGCAGCTCCCAGCGGGTACGTACGGCACGGCTGGCGGAAGAGTGGCTCGAAATGATGACTTTGCGGCTGCTCAGAACACGAAAGTCACTTTCCAGCGCGGTCAGGTCAGGTCGCTGCTCCAGCTGGTCAGTTGCCTCCAGTGTGAGTGTCAGCATATCGGCAGCCGTCATGGTGTAACGGTCGAGAGAGGCGCGTACCTCTGCAAGGGCTGGCAACGAGCAGCTCAGCAGTAACAGCAATGCCAGCAATGAACGCATCCGCAGCTCCATTCCGGTGCAGAAAGAATTTAACAAATTCAGGTCATTATCAGTCATCGTCTCGGTCAGATCAATTTCATGACCGCTTACCTTCGGCAGAGAAGAAGTTTGCCATCAGGCGGGATGACTTCGGACGGGCTTTAACTATACTGCTGAAAACAAAGCGCTTTCACTCAGGACGAATTCAGAATAAGAGGATGCTTATGTCCCGGCAACGTGCAGACAGCAAAACCGAACTCATGCAGCAGCTCAAGGCGACCATTCGACAGCGGCTGCCCAAGGAGCGGGCTGCGCCTCTTGGAAGCTTTGTAGATCACTTTTTTGCCCATGCGGCAGATCAGGATCTTGGCAGCTGGCGCCTTGATGACCTTTATGGCGCTACGCTGGCGGTCTGGCACTTTCTGCAGCAGCGGTCGGCAAAAGAGGAGATCAAGGTACGGGTGTTCAATCCTGACTTTGAACGCCATGGCTGGCAGTCGACCCACACCGTGATCGAAGTGGTGCAACCGGATATGCCGTTTATCGTTGACTCACTGAGGATGGAGCTGAATCGGCGCAACCTCACCATCCACGCGATCATCAACACGGTGTTCAGCATTCGCCGGGACAGGAAGAAGGGCGAGTTGCAGGAGTTGCAGCCGCGTAATGTGGCCTGTAAAGGGGGGGAGCCCGAGTCGCTGGTTGTAATCGAAGTGGATCGTCATACTGACCCGGAACAGTTGGAGGAGCTGCGCAAGGGGCTGCTCAATGTACTGGCGGAGGTCAAGGCTGCCGTGACGGACTTTGATGCCATGCTGGCCAAGGCTGATGAACTGCTCGAAGATTATCACCAGGTGCCGGAGGGGCTGGAGGAAGAGGATGTTGTCGAAGCCCGTGACTTCATCAGCTGGCTGAAGAGCCATTTTACCTTTCTTGGTTACGATGAGCTTGCCCTGACCGGCGAGGGGAAAAGCCGCCAGCTGGAGCCTGTGTGCGACAGCTGTCTCGGGCTATTCAAGCAGCAGGATGGCAGCTGCTATCCGGGTGTGCTTGCGTCAGGTGATCGTGATGATGGCGGGTTTACGCTGATCCCTGAGTTGATGTCATTTACCAAGTCATCCCGACGCTCTCGTGTGCATCGACCGGCGTATCCCGATTATATCAGCATCAAACGATTTGATGCCGAGGGACAGCTGGTTGGCGAATCGCGTTTTCTGGGACTTTATACTTCAGCGGTCTATCTGCATGGCGCGACCGATATCCCCATCGTGCGGCGCAAGATCAACGCGGTCATGGAGCGCTCCGGCCTGCACCGGGAGGGGCACGACTGGAAAGAGCTGAAGCAGATCCTTGAGATTCACCCACGGGATGACCTGTTTCAGGCAAGCGTTGAAGAGCTGTTTGATACCGCGATGGGGATTCTGCAGATTCATGAGCGGCGCCAGATCAGGCTGTTTCTGCGGCGTGATTATTATGGCCAGTTTTTCTCTGCGCTGGTATATGCCCCGCGCGAGGTGTACAGCACCGACTTCAGACAGCGTGTTGAACGCATTCTGCAGCAGCAGCTGGGCTGTGATCAGGCCGAATTCACCACCTATTTTTCGGAATCCGTACTGGCGCGTACCCAATTCATTCTACGGACCAGCGACCATCAGGAAGTCACCCGCGAATTTGATGTAACCGATCTGGAGCGGCGTATTTCTCAGGCAGCCAGCAGCTGGAATGAAGAGTTGTATGCCGCCCTGGTGGAAAGCCTGGGTGAAGAGAAAGGCATCAAAACCTACAACCACTTCTGCGGCGGCTTCTCGGCCGGGTACCGGTCGGACTTTGCACCGCGTGCGGCAGTGGTCGATATCCAGTATATCCGCCGGCTGACAAAGGCCGAGCCGATCGCATTGAGCTTTTATGAAGCACTTGAGCGTGAGCCTGAGGAGCTGAACTTCAAGCTCTATCATCTTGGGCAGGCGCTGCCGCTGTCGGATGTGCTGCCCGTATTGGAAAATCTGGGTCTCAGGGTGATCGATGAGCACCCCTATCAGGTGGAAACGGATGGGCGCTGCATCTGGATTCACGACTTCAACCTGCGCTACACCGGCAAACAGCAGGTCACGGCCGAAACCATGCAGAATCTGTTTGAGGATGCGTTCCTCAACATCTGGAAGGGTCATGCCGGCAATGATGACTTCAACAAGCTGGTGCTTGGGGCTCAACTGCACTGGCGTCAGGTTGCGTTGCTGCGGGCCTATGCCGGCTACATGAAGCAGATTCGCTTCCCGATCAGCCAGGAGGCAATCAGCCTCGCGCTCAAGCATCATGTAGGGCTGGCGCGCCTGCTGGTAGAGCTGTTTGCAGCACGCTTCGATCCTGACAATGCCGACCCCAAGCGAGAGGACAAGCTGGAAACGGATATTATACAGGGGCTTGAAGAGGTCGCCAGCCTGAACGAGGATCAGGCGATCCGTCAGTATCTGGCGCTGATACGTGCCACATTAAGAACCAACTTCTACCAGCAACTTGACGGTCAGCCCAAGCCCTACCTGTCATTAAAGCTTTCGCCGCGCGATATTCCCCAAGTGCCTGAACCGCGTCCCCTGTTTGAAATTTATGTGCATTCACCACGGGTAGAAGGTGTGCATCTGCGTGGCGGCAAAGTGGCCCGTGGAGGGTTACGCTGGTCCGATCGTCTGGAGGACTTCCGCACCGAAGTACTGGGGCTGGTCAAGGCGCAGCAGGTAAAGAATGCGGTCATCGTTCCTGTCGGTGCCAAGGGTGGCTTCGTGGCGCGACGTCTGCACTCGGACATGAGCCGTGAAGCCTGGATGGAAGAGGGTGTAAGCTGCTATCGCACTTTCATCCGGGCGCTGTTGGATATCACCGACAATCTGCTTGAAGGTGAGGTGGTGCCGCCCAAGGCGGTCGTGCGCCACGATGAAGACGACACCTATCTGGTTGTGGCCGCAGACAAGGGCACTGCAACTTTTTCCGATATTGCGAACGAAATTGCCGCAGAGTACAACTTCTGGTTGGGGGATGCCTTTGCTTCCGGTGGCAGTCAGGGATATGACCACAAGAAGATGGGCATTACCGCCCGCGGTGCCTGGGTATCGGTGGAGCGCCATTTCCGCGAGCTGGGGCTTAATACGGCAAAAGAGCCGTTCACATGCGTTGGGATCGGCGACATGTCGGGTGATGTGTTCGGTAACGGCATGTTGCGCTCGGACCAGATCAAGCTGGTGGCCGCGTTCAATCATCTGCATATTTTCATAGACCCTGACCCGGACCCTGCGGCTTCATTCAAGGAGCGTCAGCGCTTGTTTGAACTGCCGCGCTCAGGCTGGGGGGACTATGACACCAAGCTTATTTCCAAGGGGGGCGGTGTCTTTAACCGCAGTGCCAAGTCGATCAGTCTGACGCCGGAAATCAAGCGGTTGACCGGTTTGACATCCAGCCGCGTACCGCCGAATGAGCTGATCTCGGCCCTGCTCTGTGCCGAGGTGGACCTGATCTGGAACGGTGGCATCGGGACCTACATCAAGGCCTGCGATGAAACCCAGGCCGATGTAGGTGACAAGGCCAACGATGGCTTGCGAGTGGATGCGCCGCAGGTCCGTGCCCGTGTGATCGGGGAAGGGGGTAATCTGGGGCTGACCCAGCGTGCACGCATGGAGCTGGCCCAGAGTGGCTGCCGTCTTAATACCGATTTCATCGACAACGCCGGTGGCGTTGACTGCTCTGACCATGAAGTCAACATCAAGATTCTGCTCAATCAGCTGGTGGCCAATGGTGATATGACGGCCCGCCAGCGCAACAGGCTGCTCAGCGATATGACCGATGATGTAGCTGAGCTTGTGCTGCAAAACAACTACCGTCAGGTCCAGGCAATTTCACTGGCGGAAGCACGTTCAGCCAGTTCAATGGCCGAATACAGACGCTTCATCAATGCGCTGGAGTCCCAGGGCAAGCTCAAGCGCAAGCTGGAGTTCCTGCCTGCGGATGAGCAGTTGGCCGACCGGCAGAACAATCGTCAGGGCTTCACACGGCCGGAACTGTCGGTGCTGGTCTCCTACAGCAAGGCCGACCTCAAGGAGCTGTTGCTGGCATCCACGGTGCCGGATGACGCCTATCTGGCTCAGGAGCTGGTCACGGCTTTTCCTGAACGTATCTGCAAAAACTATGCTGATGCACTGAAACAGCACAGATTGCGCCGCGAGATTATCTCCACCCAGATTGCCAACCAGATGGTTAACTTGATGGGCATCAACTTTGTTGATCGTCTGTTGACTTCGACGGGGGCCGATATTGAACATGTGGTACGGGCCTATGTTCTGGCGCGGGATATTTTCAGTCTGCGACCGTTGTGGGAGGAAATCGAAGCGCTCGACTACCAGGTGGAGGCCGGTATTCAGCAGGAGATGATGCATGATCTGCAGCACCTGATTCGGCGCGTAACGCGCTGGTTTGTTCGCAACCGTCAGGGCACGCTCGATTGTGCCAATGAAGCCGAACATTTCAGCCCCTGTCTGGTCAAGCTGGTACCTGAGCTGGGCAAGCTGTTGAGAGGGCAGCCGTTGGAGGTATGGCAAAGTGCGCATGACCGTTATATCGATTCGGGTGTTCCCGAGAAGTTGGCGCAGCGCGTTGCCGGATCAAGGGCGCTGTATCCGCTGCTGGGTATCATAGAGGTGGCACACGACTCCAAGGTGTCGGTCGAGCTTGCAGCAAAAGCGCATTTCAGTCTGAGTGAAACGCTTGAGCTGCAGTGGTTCAGCACTCAGCTTAACGACCTGGATGTGAACAGCTACTGGCAGGCGCTGGCGCGAGACAGTTTCCGCGATGATCTGGATACTCAGCAGCGTGCCCTGATTGCGACCCTGTTCGCCGCCAAAGGCAAGCTGGATCAGGCCGGCCTGGAGCAGCGCATGGAGACCTGGGTGGAACAGAACCAGCCACATGTGGAGCGTTGGCTCAACATACTGACCGAGCTGAAAAATGCCAATGTTCAGGATTACGCAATGTATACTGTCGCCACACGCGAGCTGGCCGACCTGGCCCGCTGCAGTAGCTTGACGGAATCCAGTGGCTAGATGAACGAAATAATTGTTGATCTGCGGATCAGCAGTGAAGAGTTTTTAAAAGTGTATCGAGGTCCGTCCCGGGTGGTGTCAACCCGTGCCCGGGACGGCCGTCGGGTACAGTTCCCGGCCAATATTCTGCGCCCTTGGCTGCTGCATGACGGCATCAGGGGCACCTTTCGCATCCGCTTCAGCGATGCAGGCAAACTGGAGGATATCCAGCGCTTGAGTTGAGTGGTGTTCATAACCCGGCCGCTCGCCTATAATGTGGCCTCAGTTTATAACCACCTCAGTGACTCTCATGCTCTACGACCTCGCACGCGCACTCATGTTCAGGCTGGACGCCGAAACCTCGCACGAACTGGCATTGGGCAGTATGAACCTCGCTGCCTCTCTGGGGTTGCCCCGGTTGCTGGGTGCCCAGCAGATTTCGCTGCCAACCAAGGTGATGGGCATTCGCTTCCCCAACCCGGTTGGACTTGCGGCTGGTCTGGACAAAAACGGTACCGCCGTCGATGGCCTGGCTGCCATGGGATTCGGTTTTATCGAGGTGGGCACGGTGACCCCCAGGCCTCAGCCTGGCAATCCCAAGCCTCGCCTGTTCCGGATTCCGGAACATGACGCCATTATCAATCGCATGGGGTTCAACAACGCGGGCGTCGATCAGCTGTTGAAGAACCTTGAGCGCAGCCGCTACAAGGGCATTCTGGGCATCAATATCGGCAAGAACAAGGATACTCCGAACGAGCAGGCGGATCAGGACTATCTGGTTTGCATGCGCAAGGTGTACTCCCATGCCAGCTACATCACCGTCAACGTTTCATCGCCCAACACACCGGGCCTGCGTACACTGCAGTTCGGTGACTCGCTGAACAGCCTGCTGGATGCCCTGAAGACCGAACAGGCCAAGCAGGCCAGTCTGCATGGTCGTTATGTACCGATTGCGGTGAAGATTGCGCCGGATATGAACGATGAGGAGCTGGGGCTGGTGGCCACTGCTCTCAAAACCTACGAGATGGATGGGGTGATCGCCACCAACACGACGCTGTCACGCGAAGGGGTTGAGGACAGCCCACTGGCGGATGAAGCGGGTGGTTTGAGTGGCGCGCCGGTTCGCAGCCGTTCCACTGCGGTCATCAGGGCACTGGCTTCACATCTGGATGGTGCACTGCCGATCATCGGTGTGGGGGGGATTACCGAAGGCTTCGATGCCGCCGAGAAGATCGAGGCGGGCGCAAGCCTGGTGCAGATCTATACCGGCTTCATCTACCGTGGGCCGTCACTGGTACGGGATTCGCTCGAGGCGATTGAGCAGCTCAAGCGCGGTTGAACACAACGACAGGCCTGCGTGCAGGCCTGTCGTTCAGATTTAAGAGGTGAGTTGCACCGTCAGTGCATTGAAGGGTTGTGTTGGATAGCAGAAACGCCGGACATTCCACTCCAGTGCGCTTCACGTCCTTCGCGCCAGCCACTCATCCAGTGACTGCGCAGCTCAACTGTCTGGACTGGACATTCCTCACGGGAACGCCCGTTGATGCCAGCCATGAATCCACGATTAAACAGAGTAGAGGTACGATCCCGTTTCTGTTTCTTCATACTTTGCGCCTCACATATTCTGATTATACTGTCCCCGACGTTAAGGTAACTGCATGGAACGGGGATGCGCTTTACGGTTTTCTGTCGTGACGTCACACCCCTATTGATATCTGAAAAAACAGGCTGTGGCGATTTAAATAAACTATGTTGTTACAGTGTTGTAATAAAATTTATCCGAGCGCATCTGCAGCATCGGTCATCAAATCAAGTGCTTAATCAGAATTGCTGCAGTTGCGGCGCTTGAATGAATATTTTTCACTTTCATGACAGGTCGTTACCTGCAGACAGTAAAACATCGTCATGATCAGGTCGGAGCTACTCCAGACAATGCAACTCTTCATCACCTGTCCCAAGGGGCTGGAAATTCTGTTACAGGACGAGCTGATTCAGCTGGGCGCTGCAGAGGTACGTCAGACCGTCGCAGGCGTGTCCTGTGATGCCGAACTTGAAACCGCTTACCGCATCTGCCTCTGGTCTCGGCTCGGCAACCGAGTCCTGATGCCGCTGGCAGAAGGTGAGGTGCCGGATGCAGACACACTGTATCAGCTGGTACAGACCGTGGACTGGCTTGAGCATCTGCGCCCCTCCGGGACACTGACTGTGGATTTCAACGGCCGTTCCGATGCGATCAACAACACCCACTTCGGTGCCCTCAAGGTCAAGGATGCGATCGTGGACCAGATTCGCTCGGCAACCGGGCAGCGTCCGAGTGTCGAACGCAATCAGCCCGATCTGCGCATCAACGTTCACCTGCACCGCAACCGGGTCACGGTAGCGCTGGACCTCTCCGGGGACAGCCTGCACCGGCGTGGCTACCGTCTCAAGGCCGGTGCGGCGCCGATGAAAGAGAATCTGGCCGCTGCTGTGCTGATCCGGGCAGGCTGGCCTGCCGCTGAGCTTGATACATTGCTGGACCCCATGTGCGGTTCAGGCACTTTGCTCACGGAAGCGGTTTTGATGAGTGCCGACATCGCACCGGGTCTGTTCCGACAGACGTTCGGGTTCAGCCGCTGGCCGGGGCATGATTCCCGCCTGTGGCAGCAACTGCTTGAAGAGGCCCGCCAGCGTCGGGAAGCCGGTCTGGCAAAGGTGCAGGCGCGTTTTTACGGTTTTGATGCCGATGCCAGCGTGTTGTCGCGGGCCGAGGAAAACGCTCGCCGTGCCGGTATTGCTGAACTGATCCGGTTTGAGCGCCGGCCACTGGATCAGCTGCAGCGGCCTGAGGGGTGTGAGAGGGGCCTGCTGATCACCAATCCGCCCTACGGTGAGCGACTTGGTGAAACCCAGGAACTGATGTTTCTTTACCGTTTGTTGGGCGAACGGCTGAAGCAGAATTTTGCCAACTGGCAGGCGGCTGTATTTACCGGCAATCCTGATCTGTGCAAGGTGATGAAACTCCGCGCGGAGAAACAGTACCGGCTGTTCAACGGTGCCATCGACAGCAAACTGCTGCTGTTTACGGTACATGAGCAATCGGAAGAGCAGCGTCAGGAGGCCCGGCAACGGCTGGAGCAGGGTGGTGAGACCGTCGCCCTGTCCGAGCAGGCGCAGATGTTTGCCAACCGCCTGAAAAAGAATCTGAAACAGCTGTCGCGTTGGGTGAAGCGCGAATCGATCAGCTGCTACCGGGCCTACGATGCTGACATGCCCGAATATGCCGTCGCCGTGGATATCTATCCAGACCACGCCGTGGTTCAGGAGTATGCACCACCGGCCTCCATTGATCCGGTTAAGGCGTTCTCGCGGCTTCAGGATGTGATGCTTGCCGTTCCGCAGGTGCTTGAGCTGCCGCCGGAGCGGGTGATCCTGAAGCAGCGTAAGCGCCAACAGGGCCAGCAGCAGTATGAGCGTCAGGATCAGACTGGTCATTTCATGACAGTCATTGAGCACGGCTGCAAACTGCAGGTCAATTTGCACGACTATCTCGATACCGGTCTGTTTCTTGACCACCGCCCGGCGCGACTCAAGGTGCAGCAGCTGGCGGCGGGCAAGGACATGCTCAACCTGTTCTGCTACACCGCCAGTGCCAGCGTGCATGCTGGTGTGGGCGGGGCGCGCAGTACCACCAGTGTGGACCTGTCTCAGACCTATCTGGACTGGGCTCGGCGCAACCTGGAGCTCAATGGCCTGCCGAAGGCGCAACATCAGCTGATACGTTCGGACTGCCTGCAGTGGCTGCAGCAGCCGCACCAGAATCGCTATGATCTGATCTTCATGGACCCGCCCACCTTCTCCAACTCCAAACGGATGGACGATGTGCTGGATGTGCAGCGTGATCATGTTCAACTGATCAAGGGTGCGATGCAGCTGCTGCGTGCTGATGGTCTACTGATTTTCTCCAACAACTACCGCCGTTTCAGTATCGACCGTGAAGCGCTGGCTGACTTTGAGATCCGGGATATCACGGCCCAAACACTTGATCCGGATTTCAAGCGCAACGCCAGAATTCACAGCTGCTTCGAAATCCGCCATCGTCACTGATGCACTGCGGCAGGGCCTTTCTGCGCTGTTTGCACTGAACTGGCACAAAACCTGCTTAATTTTGCACCAACGCTCTGCACGGCGCTGGTGCAAACACTGCAAATTGGTGCGCAGTACCTGTCACCACGCCGTTTGAGCGATTTAACCCATCCGGGTGTCGATCAAGGGCGTGCTGTATTGCGGTGCAGATGCCTCTTGATGGTGCGCCCGTCAACAGACGGAGGAGATCGAGTGGAATCCATCAGCAGTGCAATCTCGCAGCTGTCGCAGAGTGCCAATACCCTGTTTATCCTGTTGGGCGCCGTCATGGTGTTTGCCATGCATGCCGGCTTCGCATTTCTTGAAGTGGGCACGGTGCGTCGCAAAAACCAGGTCAATGCACTGGCCAAGATCATGAGTGATTTCGGCTTTTCAGCCTTGGCCTACCTGTTCGTAGGCTACTGGCTGGCCTATGGCATCACCTTTTATGACAGCGCCGCCGTGCTCTCCCGCGATAGCGGCTATGAGCTGGTAAAATTCTTCTTTCTCATGACCTTTGCTGCCGCAATTCCCGCCATTATCTCCGGTGGAATTGCCGAGCGTGGTCGCTTCTGGCCGTTTCTGATCGCTTCAGCGCTGGTGGTTGGTCTGGTGTACCCGCTGTTCGAAGGCATCGCCTGGAATGGCAATTTCGGTGTTCAGGCCTGGCTGGAAGAGCGCTTTGGTGCGCCGTTCCATGATTTTGCCGGCTCTGTTGTGGTGCACGGTGTTGGTGGCTGGCTGGCACTGGTTGCAGTGGTACTGCTGGGCATACGTCATGGACGCTACAAAGGTGGGCGATTGGTCGCATTCCCGCCATCGAATATTCCGTTTCTGGCGCTGGGTGCCTGGATATTGTGCATCGGCTGGTTCGGTTTTAACGTCATGTCTGCGCAGACACTGGATGGTGTGTCAGGCCTGGTGGCAATGAACAGCCTGATGGCGATGGTAGGGGGTATCATAACGGCCCTGATCGTTGGTCGTAACGACCCGGGCTTTATTCATAACGGCCCCCTGGCCGGGCTGGTGGCCGTCTGTGCCGGCTCTGACCTGATGCATCCACTGGGTTCGCTGGTGGTGGGCGGTGTGGCCGGTGCCCTGTTTGTCTGGACCTTTACACTGGTGCAGAACCGCTGGAAGATCGATGATGTGCTGGGTGTTTGGCCGCTGCACGGCCTGTGTGGCGTCTGGGGGGGCGTTGCCGCCGGTATTTTTGGCAGTGAAGCCCTGGGTGGACTGGGCGGTATCAGCCTGGCCTCGCAGCTGCTCGGAACTCTTCTCGGTGTTGTGATTGCGGTGTTGGGTGGCCTGCTGGTCTATGGAGCAATCAAGGCGGTAGTGGGGCTGCGTCTGTCGGCCGAGGAAGAGTTCAATGGCGCGGATCTGAGCATTCATCAGATTGAAGCAACATCCGACGACCGTTGAAAACAAAGATGCCCGGTATCACCGGGCATCTTGATCGATCAGCGCTGAGTGTCGAGCTCAGTGCTGGTGTCCACCGGCACCGTGAACATGACCGTGTTCGAGCTCTTCTTCGGACGCTTCACGCACTTCAACCACTTCCACGTCAAAGCTCAGGGTCTGGCCAGCCAACGGATGGTTGCCATCCAGAGTGATGCTCTCGCCTTCAACCTTGACGACAGTAACCGGCTGCTCACCCCAGGGGGTCTGCGCCATGAACTGCATGCCGACCTGTACATCATCGATACCGGCAAAAGCGCTGCGGTCAACGTCCTGAACCAGCTCTTCACGCACCGGGCCGTAGCCTTCTTCCGGCTCAACGGTTACCTTCAGGCTATCACCTGTGGTCTTGCCCAGCAGTGCATTTTCCAGTCCCGGGATGATGTTGCTGGCGCCGTGCAGATAGGCAAGCGGTTCCTGGCCATTGGAGCTGTCCAACACATTGCCTTCAGCGTTGGTCAGAGTGTAGTGGATGGATACAACGGATTTGTCAGCGATCTGCATCAGGGTCTCTCCTGGTGATGCGGAGATGCGTCGATGCACAGGCTCCCGGTCGATCAACCCCTGCCAGTGATGACACAGGGCTCAGCGAGCCGAAAACAGGGCAGCTTGGCAGGGCTCCCGGTTGGTTTGGGACAACATGCTAACGGCCCTGCAGGGCAGGCGCAACCCGCAACGGCCTTCAGGCATGATCTCAACGGAGCAAAATGGCGTAGTATGAAAAATTTTGCAGATGATCAGGGGGCATGAGCCGGTGAAGCAGGGAGAACGGGTAGCAGTAATAGGTGCGGGACTTGCCGGTACACTGGTTGCGGAAGGGCTGCACCGCCTTGAGGCAGAGGTAATCGTTTTTGACAAAAGCCGAGGCACCGGTGGTCGTCTGGCGGCTGCGCGATTGGGAGAGTTGAGCGTGGATCTGGGTGCGCCCGGTCTCAATCGGTCGCAACGCAGTGCACTGGAAGCACTGTTGCCCGAAACCTCAATGCCGGCGCTGTCCCTCTGGCTGCCCGGCGCTGCGAATTTCAACCTGAAACCTGTTTCGGGACCACAGCTCTGGATGGCGCGACCGCGCAGCAGTGGCCTGACCCGCGCTCTGCTGAATGGGATCGAGCTTAATACCCGTGTGCGCATTGCCCGGCTCATCCATGAGGATGAGGCGTCGTACCGGCTGGAAGATGAGACTGGCATCGTTCAAGGTCGGTTCGACAGAGTCGTGATCGCCGCACCGGCCCCTCAAGCGGTATCTCTGCTGGAGTGCGTACCTGAGCTGCAGCAGGCTGTACGGAAAGTGGAAATGGAGCCCCGCTGGATATTGTTGCTGCAGCTCGAGCAGCGACCAGATCGGCTGGCACAGCTGGAATGGCTGGAAGGTGAACACCCTGTGCTGCAGCGCGTCTGGAGCGATGGCAGCAAGCCCGGTCGCAGTGGTGAAACCTGGGCCATTGAAGCCCGTACCGACTGGAGCCGGCAGCATGTCGGTGACAGCCCCGAGCAGGTTCAGTCCGCGCTGTTGCAGGCGTTTGCAGCACTGTGCACACAGCCGATCAAACCTGTTCAGCAACGCATCCATCGCTGGCTTTATGCAGATGCCGGGCGGCAGTCACTGCCCGTGTTCTGCAGCGATGATGCCCGAGTGCTGGTCTGTGGCGATTGGGTGGCCGGCGGCGGGATTGACGGTGCCATTCTCAGTGCCCGTCAGCTTCTGGAGCGGGTCAGTCCCTGACCCATACTGGTTCAGGTGGCGGGTCTGCAGTTACACTGTGGCTATGGCAGGGAGGAGATAACCGTGACTGATCAATTGCGACACAAAGTGGAAGAGGCTCTCAGTACGCTGGGGCAGGTACTGTTGGGCAAAAAGGAGCAGTTGCGTCTGGCGCTGACCTGCCTGCTGGCAGAGGGTCACCTGTTGATCGAAGACCTGCCCGGCATGGGGAAAACCACGCTTGCCCATGCGCTGGCCCGCGTGCTGGGACTGGATGACAAGCGGATTCAGTTCACCAGCGACATGCTGCCGGCCGACATCCTCGGTGTGAGTGTATTCGAGCCCGGCAAGGGCAGTTTCCGCTTTCATCCCGGCCCTGTCTTTACCCAGCTGTTGTTGGCGGACGAGATCAACCGCAGTACCCCCAAAACCCAGTCGGCACTGCTGGAAGCGATGGAAGAGGGGCAGGTGAGCATTGAAGGGGAGCGTTATCCACTGCCGGAGCCTTTCTTTGTCATCGCGACCCAGAACCCGTCTACCCAATACGGCACCTTTCCGTTGCCCGAGTCTCAGCTTGATCGCTTTCTGATGCGCATAGCCTTGGGCTACCCGGCTCCTGATGTTGAGCGGCGCTTGCTGACGGGTGGGGATACACGCCAGCACCTCGGCGCTCTGCCGCAATGCCTGACCCCGGCCGAGCTGGCGCAGGCGCAGGCGGCGTGCCGAGGGGTGCATGCCTCGTCCAGTCTGATCGACTATGTTCAACGTCTGCTGCAGTACACCCGCGATGCGGCCGGCTTCAGTTATGGCGTTTCGCCCCGCGGCGGGTTGGCCCTGTTGCGTTGCGCACGATGCTGGGCCTGGCTGGACGGGCGAGATCATCTGGTTCCGGAGGATGTGCAGGCTGTGCTCGAAGCCGTGGTGGGGCATCGTGTGCGGGCAGCGGAAGATGTGGCGGGTCATGAAAGCCGTCGGCTGGTGGCTGAGCTGATGGCGGAGGTGGACGTTCTTGGCTGACACTCTGCGAACACGGCTGCAGGGACGTGTCCGGCGCTGGGCGCTGAAGCGTTACCCGCGCAGTCGCAGCGTGACCCTGACCCAGAACCGCATTTTTATCCTGCCCACCCGTGCCGGTGCCGGTTTCATGCTGCTGCTGATTCTGTTGCTGCTGATGGGTGTTAACTACGAAAACAACTTGATCTACGCCATCACCTTTCTGGCCGCCGGGGTGTTTCTTGTCTCTTGCCTGCACACCTACAGTAACTTGGCAGGCATAAGGTTACAGGCACTACGCGGCAACAGCTGCTTTGCCGGTGAGCAGGCCGGTTTCGAACTTGAGCTGGATCATCAGGCTGGGCGTAAGCCCGAACAGATACGGCTGCAGTTTGAACAGGGAACCCCTCTGCTTGTTGATCTGGAGCAGAGCAGTCAGCGTCTGGAGCTTTTCTGTGTGGCGCCTGCGCGTGGCTGGCTGCAACCCGGTGGACTGAAGCTTGAAACCTGTTTCCCGCTGGGGCTGTTCAGAGCCTGGACCTGGGTAAACCTGGAGCTGCAGGCGCTGGTATATCCCCGACCTCTCGCTGGCGAACTTCCAGCCCCGGAGGGGGGTGGCCAGTCAGGAGAAGCCAGCCTGCAGCAGCGCGATGGCACCGACGACTTCACCGGCCTTGAGCGATTTCAGCCGGGCATGTCGTTGCGTCAGATTGACTGGAAAAGCTATGCCCGCGGACTGGGTCTTCAGGCCAAGCAGTTTGGGGATCAGCAGAGCCCGGATATTTGGCTCGACCTTGAGGTCTGCGCGGGTAATCTTGAGCAGCGTCTGTCACGCCTGACCTACTGGGTACTGGAGCTGTCCAAACGAGAGCAACGTTTTGGTCTCAGGCTCGGGGCGCTGGAGCTGCCCCCGGAACAGGGCGAGAATCATCGCTATGAAGCTCTGAAGCGACTGGCGCTTTATGGTCGTGGAGGTCAAGCATGAACCGAGTGCAGATCAGCCGAAGCGCCGTGATCCTGCAGCTGGCAACGTTTATCGCCGTACTGCTGCCTCACCTGAGCTGGCTGCCAGTCTGGATTCCTCTGCTGGCTCTGGCCATGGTGGGGGTGCGGCTGATGATCCATACCGGTCGCTGGCCCTTTCCCCACTGGCTCATCAAGCTGGTGCTGATTGCCGCCAGTAGCGTTGGTCTGATTATCAGTTTTGGTGGCAATGCGGGTCCTGAAGCGATGGTCGCTCTGCTGGTTCTGGGACTGGCACTCAAGCTGATCGAGATCTATCACCGCCGTGATGCACTGATTCTGCTGTTTGTGTCTCTGTTCGTACTGGCGACGGTGTTTCTGTTTCATGAAAGCGTATGGGTGGCCGTGTATGTATTGCTGGTGGTCTGGCTGTTGCTGGCCGCCCTGTGTGCCATTCATCAACGACCGGGGCGCACGGCATGGCTGCCACCCTTCAAGCGTGCCTTTGCGTTGCTGCTGCCGGCACTGCCGCTGATGCTGGTGCTGTTTCTGTTATTCCCGCGGCTTGAGCCCTTCTGGTCAGTGGAGATCAGCTCTCCACGGGCAACCACTGGCCTGTCGGACAGCATGAGTCCGGGGGATGTGAGTGATCTGGCGCTGTCAGATGCACTGGCATTCAGGGTTAGCTTTGATAACGATCAACCACCCGTTCCGGTACAGCGCTACTGGCGAGCGTTGGTGCTGAGCCAGTTTGATGGCCGCAGCTGGCGTCAGGCTTCGCCGGATCAGCGCAATCGATTGCGAGAGGAAAAACTGATTACGGAGGCTGAACCACAGGGCTATGAAATCGTGATGGAGCCCAGTGGCATGCCCTGGCTGATGGCACTGGATCTGCCGGTGGCTCAGGCACAGGGGCAACGGATGACGCCGTTCAGAACGCTGGTGAGCAGCGCTCCCCTGGAACGACGCACCCAGTATCGACTGGAGTCGGTGCAGGATTATCAGCTCCAGCCCCTGCTGACACAGCAGGAGCAACAGCACTACCTGCAGTTGCCACAACAGGGTAATGATCGCAGCCGGGCACTGGCCAGACAGTGGCAACAGGACAGCGATGGTCAGCCAGAGCGGTTTGTCCGTCAACTGATGAACCATTTCAACCGTGAGTTTGAATACACCCTGTCGCCAGGTGTGTTGGGCCGTGACGGTATCGATCAGTTCATGTTCCAGACGCGTCGCGGTTATTGTGAGCACTTCGCTGGTGCCAGTGTCTTTCTGCTGCGCTCGGCCGGAATTCCGGCCCGGGTCGTCACCGGTTATCAGGGGGGGGAGTGGAACCCTTACGAGAACTACCTGCAGCTGCGCCAGTACGATGCCCATGCCTGGTCTGAGGTGTGGCTGGAAGGGCAGGGTTGGGTACGGCTTGACCCGACTGCTGCAGTGGCACCGGAGCGAATCGAATCCTCCGCGGTACAGTATTTTCAGCGGCGGGGCGATACCGCATTCAGCGGCGGGCGTGGTTTCAGGCTGCAGGCTGATTGGGCTCGCCAGCTGCAGCAACGCTATGAAGCCTTCAATTTTGCCTGGCATCGCTGGGTGCTGAACTATCAGAGTCAGCAAACGGATCTGCTTAAGGACTGGCTGGGCGGGCTGGACTACTGGCGCATGATTCTGGCTCTGATGCTGCCCGCTACCGCGGTTGTGGCGGCTGTTATTGGCTGGCAGTTGCGCCAGCGCCTGAAGGCTGTGCGCAGAGACCCCTTTGAGCGCAGGCTGCAGCGGTTGCAGGCTGTACTGGGACAGCAGTTTGAAGAGCGCCAGCCCAGTCAGTCCATGACTGGCTGGCTTCGAGCTCTGGCCCTGCAATGGCCGGAGCAGCAGGCACGACTTGAGCAGCTGGCCCGGCTGGATGAGCAGCAACGCTATGCTCGTGATGCCGATCAGCAGTTGCGTCGGCAAATGTTGCCCCTGCTGGATCAGTTGCTGCGTGCGGCGCGGGAGCGGCGGTGACACAGACACACGCCTACCAGCTTATCCGCAGTCGCAAGCGCAAAACCCTGGGTATTCGCATCCGTGATGCTGAAGTTCAGGTGCGTGCGCCAGTGGGGGTCAGCCGGGATGAGGTTGATCGATTTGTACTCAGTCGCAGTGACTGGATCAACCGCCATCTGAACCGTCAGCAGGAGCAGGTCAGTCGTTACCAGGCCCGGATCTGTCAGGGGGGGCGTGTCCTGCTGAATGGGCACTGGTTGCTGCTGGAGTGGCAGCGTGCAGCCCGCAGCGAAGTGCGCCAATTGCCGCAACAGCTGAAGCTGACCCTCTCGGCTCGGGTGCGCCGGGATGAAAATGAGGCGGTACGCGCTCTTTTGCAGCAATGGTTTCGGGCTGAGGCTGAAGCATGCCTGATTCGGCGCTGCCGACAGTTGGCCGAGATCACCGGGCTGATACCGGCGAGCATCAATATCGGCAGTTGGCGAGCCCGCTGGGGACAGTGCTCCTCAAAGGGTGAAGTCGGTCTCAACTGGCGTCTGTTGCAGCTTGACCCCACACTTCAGGATTACGTCATCCTGCATGAGCTGTGTCACCTGCAGCAGATGAATCATGGCCCGCGTTTTCATGCGCTGCTGGCGCGACATTGCCCCGCCCACATTCGGCTAAGAGCTGAGCTGGCTCAATATACTGTCTGTTTGAACTGGTAGTCTTGATACCTAAGGAGAATGGTACCTCACCGGTATCTGTGGCCAAAATAGATCACTTCGTCGCAGGAGGCCGCGAAGCGATTTGTCCCCTATACCTATAACGATAAGAAAGAGTGTCTGATGAGTCTCTATACAGCTATCGAGAAGGCCGCTTTCAATACATTGACCAAAAAAATCGTGGGCAATGTCATCTTCCTGCTGTTACCCCATCTGGTTCTGATTCTGGTTGGCATCTATCACGCTGCAGATCTGCGCCAGCTGCTTCACAGCCTTGATCTGAATGCGTCACAGCTGGACGCGATCGAAAGCAGCCTCACGGCCCTGATGTTTGCAACCGGTACAACCGTAACGCTGGCGTTGCTGGCCGGTATATTCACCATCTTCTTCATGCGTCATCTGTTTTTGCGCCCCATACGTGAAATCACATCGGTGCTGCGTGCGATCAAGGAGAAGGATGGTGATATCTCCGCGACCTTGCCGGAGTATACCCATGATGAAATCTCTGAAATGGCCGCGGCCTACAACGAGTTTTCGGCCAGCCTCAAGCGGATGATCGCCGAGAGCCAGCGCCGCTCGGTGAGTGTTGCGCTTTGCGCAACGCGGCTGCAGAAGGTGGTGATCCAGGCACATGCCTCGGCGGAACGTCAGGAGGGTCAGGCCCAGCTGGTGTTCCAGTCCAGTCAGGAGTCGACCCAGGCGATTGACGAGATCGCCCAGAGCACGCTCACCATCAGCGAACAGAACAACAGCAACATGCAGGAGGTGCATGGCTCCAGCGAAGAACTCAAACGGGTGCAGGAACAGGTTAAGGCCGTGTGTGATCTGGCGGTAGGGTTCCAGCAGACGGTGGACAAGCTGAGTCAGAACTCCGGTAATATCACCAGCATTCTGTCCATGGTGAAGGATTTTTCCGACCAGACCAATCTGTTGGCCCTCAATGCATCTATAGAGGCTGCCCGTGCCGGCGAGGCAGGCCGCGGTTTTGCCGTGGTGGCGGATGAGGTGCGCAACCTGTCGCAAAAAGTCAGTGCCGCTACCCAGCAGATCGACAGGAACATCAGCGAAATGGCTGACCTGGTCGAGAGCACTCGCAGCAGTGCCCACAATATTCTGGATTACGTCGAGAATACGGATCAGTTCATCGTCAGTACCAATGAGCAGTTTGCTCGCATGGTGCATGACTTTGAAGAGGTTAACGCGCAGCTGACCGGTATCAGCGCAGCCATAGACGAGCTGTCACACACCAACCGGGAATCACATAATCACGTGCGTGAGATTACCGAGCTGTCCGGTGGCATCCGTGATGAAATGGCGCAGTCGCGGACCTATTCGGAAGAGCTTGAAATATCGACGGAAGAAACTCAGGAGCTGCTGTCGCGTTTCATCATCGGCTATGGTGGCTTTGAACGCATGATCCAGACCGGCAAGCACTGGGCGCAGGAAACGCTTGATGCGATGCAGAGACTGCAGGCAGAAGGGGTAAATCTGTTTGATCACAACTACCGCTGTACCAACAAGGGACAGAAGCCGGAGAAATTTGACTGCAGCTATACCAGTCGCTTTGAGCAGACCCTGCAGCCCTTGTTTGACCGTTTCATCGCCGAGCGACCCGAGTTTATCTATGCCATTGCGGTGGACAAGAACGGCTATGCTCCTGCGCATCACGCAAAGGTTTCAAAGCCGCTGACGGGCAACTTTGAAGTCGATAACCTGCAAAGTCGTAACCGCCGCATTTTCAATGGTAACCGTGCCGAGAAACGCCGTGCCTCTCATACCTCGCCTTTCCTGCTGCAGACCTTTGTGCGTGATACCGGTGAGGTGCTGAACGACCTGTCGATACCGATCTTTCTGAACGGGCAGCACTGGGGTGCGCTGATCATGGGCTTTAACCCGGAACAGCTGTTGCGTGATACGGAAGAGAAGGTGGTGAACTGATCGTTACAGATCAGTTCCCGCCACCAGCTGGCGTACCAGCTGCTTGAGCATATCGTAGTTGAGGGGTTTGTTGCAGATGGCGGAAACCCCTGCGCTTTGAACGGCGGCCAGACGGCTCTGGTTCTGTTCAGAGGTGATCATCATCACCGGAACCGTCGGCTGGTCGCTGTAGTGACGGATATGTTCTACCAGCTCCAGGCCATCGATGTTCGGCATGTTGTAGTCTGAGATCACCAGATCAAAGCGCTGCTGTTTCATGATCTGCAGTGCTTCGGCTCCATCCTTGGCTTCGATGACATTATTGATCCCGATGGCGCCCATGCTGCGACGGACAAACTTGCGTGACATGACGCTGTCATCCACCACCAGTACCTGCATGTCTTCCAGCTCATCGTTATCCAGCGGCTCGGTTTCCTGAGTATCGCGGATATAGTGCATGGTGTTGCGCAGGGCCACTTCCAACTCTTCGCGCCGAAACGGCTTCGGCAAGATGGCGATGGAGCCGGCCTGGCGAATCGGTTCCAGATAGCGGTAGTGGGTTTCCGAAGAGATCAACAGAAAGGTCACATCGATCAGCTCGGCGCTGGCACGCATGCGGGTTACCAGCTCGGTGCCTGTCATGTCAGGCAGATGCATGGAAGAGACAACGATATCCGGCACCACATGTCGCATCCGCTCAAGCGCGGGACCGGCTTCTTCAAATGGCTCGATCTCGCGTAGCCCGACATCCTTGAGCATGTCGATGATGATATGCCGCTGAAGCCGTGAGGGCTCAATTACCAGTACCAGAAGTTCGTCGAGGTTCATATCAGTTCAATCCATTCTGACTTGAATCAGTCCCAGACCCCGGTCGTGAGTCTGATGTTCAGCTTTTATCTACAGTATACAGGGGGAAATACCTGTGTTTAGTGTCTCAGATTATCAACATTAGTGCCGCCTTTTCCGTATTTTTTTGCCTTGGTCTGGCTTGAGGGCGTGTTGTGGCTTGCATCCGAGTGAGTGATCGCCGTTAAATAGCCGGTTTCAGTCTTATACGGAATGAGTATATGAATCGCCACGTCTGGTTATTGGCGCTCTGTCAGGCACTGTTGAATACCGGAAATGTGCTGCTGGTATCGGTCAATGCACTGATCGGGCTTCAGCTGGCACCAGCCAGTGAATGGATTACGCTGCCGGTGGCGTTTCAGTTCATCGGCCTGATGTTGGCTACTATTCCCGCCTCGCTCATCATGCAGCGCATCGGGCGGCGTAATGGCTTCTTTCTGGGTAATGTCATCGGTTTTGCTGGTGCGTTGCTCTGCCTGCTGGCCTTGCAGCGCAGCTCCTTTGTGCTGTTCTGTACCGGTACAGCCCTGCTGGGTATCGGTATCGGCTTCGGCATGCTGTATCGCTTCGCGGCCGTTGAAGTATGCAACAAGGGCTATGAAAGTCGCGCCATTTCCATGGTGATGGTTGGTGGGGTGATCGCGGCTATCCTTGGGCCCAATCTTGCCGTGTACAGCCGTGATTTCGAGATTGGAGCCGATTTCAGTGGTGCCTTTGCCGTATTGGCCGGGCTGTACCTGCTGGCACTTGTCCTGCTGACGCAGATTCGGATTCCACCTATGCAGCAGGGGGTCAGGGGCGAGGTCAGGCCTCTGCGAGTGATCCTGCTGCAGCCACGATTTTTGCTGGCGGTCATTGTTGGCATGACCAGCTATGCGGTGATGAACCTGCTGATGACGGCCACGCCGCTGGCGATGGACCGCTGTGGCTATGCTTTCTCCAGTGCAGCCAATGTCATTGAGTGGCATGTGCTGGGCATGTACCTGCCTTCCTTCTTTACCGGCCAGCTGATTCGACGCTTCGGTGAGGTCAGGCTGATGTTCTCGGGGGCCGTGATTATGCTGGTGTGTATCGGTATCAACTTGCATGGCGTGAGTGAGTGGCATTTCTGGAGTGCGCTGTTCCTGCTGGGGTTGGGCTGGAACTGGATGTTCATCTGTGCGACATCCTTTTTGACCAGGGCCTATCGACCGGCGGAAAAGGCGCGCACTCAGGCAGCCAACGAATTTCTGGTGTTTGGCACCGTCACCTTCTCGGCACTGGGGGCCGGCTGGCTGGAATCCAGTGTGGGCTGGCAGGCGATGAATGCCTTGATGATCCCGGTGGTGGGCTTTACCCTGTTGGCAATCCTGCTGTTGGAACCCCTGCGCCGTCAGCAGGAGGCCCCGCAACCGGCTGGAGTATCCTGAGTCATGTGTGAGCTGCTGGCGATCTCAACCGCCGAACCGGTACATCTGTCACTGTCGCTGGAGCGCTTTGCTCGTCATGGTGGGCTGGAAGGTCCTCATGGTGATGGCTGGGGGTTCGCCTGGTATGAGGGGCACGATGTACAGCTGATTCGTGAAGCTGCTGCCTGTGCTCACAGTGAAACGGCGCACTGGTTGCGTGAGCGACACCGTCCCTCCAGCCTGTTTGTCGGTCATATACGACATGCGACCCAGGGTGAGCTGGCGCTGCGCAATACCCAGCCGTTTCAGCGTGAAGCCGCAGGGCGTATGCACCTGTTTGCGCATAATGGTGATCTTAATCAGTTCATTCACAACCCCAAGCGTTTTCCTGTCGGTGGCTACCGCCCCGTGGGTGAAACCGATTCCGAGCGTGCCTTCTGTGTACTGATGAGCCGCATCAGTGCCATTTGGCAGGATGGGCGTCCCGATCCGGAAGTACGATTGGCGGTGGTGGCCGATTTTGCGGCACGCATGCGCCAGCTCGGTACGGCCAACTTTCTCTATTCAGACGGTGAACTGCTGTTTGCCCACAGTGACCGCAGGCGCCAGGCTGATGGCACTGTTTCGGCGCCAGGCTTGCATCTGCTGGAGTGTGACGAGAGTGGTAGCGGTCATATCGATGGCATCGAGATTGAGCCGCTGCGTAACAACCCCGGTGTAATGCTGGCAAGCGTGCCTCTGGATGGACGCAACTGGCAGCCGTTGCCTGAAGGGGAAGTAATGATGTTTCGCGATGGCGTGCTGCTGGATCAGTGCCCGCGCCTCTCTCTCTGGAGTGAGGCGCGGGAACAGCTGGAATACTGAACGGCCGGTTGTCGCGATTCAGCGGATACAGTTCACCAGATAGGTGATTTCGGGACTGCAGTTTTGTGGATTGACCAGGCTGTCCGGCAGGTAAGCGGGCGGCTCCACCAGACCGCGTGCCAGCAGTTCGTTGATCAGCGGCAGGTAGCTGAAGCCGGTCTTGCCGATGTACAGCCCCTTGATGTCGCCCTCGCGCCAGAGTTTGAGTGCCTGACTGAAGCCGCTCAGGTAGAGGTGATCCTTGGTGAAACCGCCGCCACGATGAACTCGAGCGGTGATTTTGAACGCCTCTTCCTGTGGGCAAGAATGATCCTCCACCAGGGTGCGCCAGGTGCGGCAGAAATCGTTGTAGCGGATCATCTGGTCGACCGCGATCACGCGCAATGCCAGCGTCTTGAGCCGTTTCAGCGTCAGGTGGCCACACAGGTACTCGCTAAGAATTGCCAGCCCCTCCTGTGCATGAGTGTTGCCGGGCAAGCCCAGCGTAAACACCTTGAGCGGTTGAGCGGCTGCATTGAGCGACGTGCTCATGTGCACCCCCAGCTCATGATGTGCCAATGCGTGCAGCTCGGCTTCGCTGGCACGGGCGCTGCGCTTCACCAGCAGTGCCTTGCGGCCGTTGTTTACCATCGCCTGCGCCAGCAATCGATCCGACAGCTCAACCTTGCACTCCAGCCCCCACTCCTGTGCTTTCTGTTCGAAAAACGGGATCATCTCTTCGGCACTGTAGCGTACGCCATTATGCTCCTCCGGCCGTTCGGCGGCATGCAGCAGGAAGCGGGCGTTGGCCAGATCTTCCGTGGTGGGTTCACCGTAATAGCGCAGCGAGTTATACAGGAAGCGGTCACTGCCGATACTGACCAGCAGATCGATCCGTTCGGCAAGGGCATCAATTACCTCTCGGTAGAGCTGACGCAGCGCTGGGTCTCGGATGCGATCCACCGGCAGGCGGTACAGCTTTTCGCGGTGCACATAGGGGTCGATGCGCAGCTGACGATAGCGGAACTGCGGCTGGTAGCGTCCACTGTTACGCATGAACAGTCGCTCTTCCCGCGCAATATTGATCGGGTTGATGTACAGCAGCGTCTCCAGCCCCTTGGCCAGTTTCTTCAGTGCACGGTCGACGCGCAGCACTTCGCCCGGCAGTTCGCTGGGCATGAGGTCGTGGCCACGAATGCGCTGGCCGGAGCTTTGCCGGGCCAGAATGGCGGCGGCCTCGTACAGGCTGTGGTGCATGCCGGTACAGAGTGCGTCCACCACCAGTGGATAGAGGGTACCGCTGCTGTCGCGGAACACCGGATCGACCTGCAGGGGAATGGTCAGCGTCTGCTCATGGCGGGTATTGACATGAGCACCCAGATATTCTCCCTGATGTACCGGTTCGCCGGTCGAGACACTGACATTCTGGTTGGGCAGACTGATCTGGTCCAGCTGCTTGAGCAGACCATTGACTACCGTTTCACCTTCCGGCAGCCGTACCTGGCTGGCAATGACATGAAAGATTCCACTGTCGGAATCAGCCTCGCGTGGATGGCTGTGTAGATCGACCAGCAGGCAGTGGCCATGATCTTCTTCCAGTGCATCCAGCAGCGCATCCAACAGATGGTAGAAACGTTGATGCTGACGATGGGCACGCTGCTGCATCTGCTTGGTGGGTGGACGCTGCCACAGGCTGCGACCATCGATCCGCTTGCGCAGGCACTGTGACAACGGGAAGTTCAAGTCACAGGCCAGACGGGATTCTTCCACGATCAGCGTGATCGGCAGCAGGGCCGCCAGTTGCTCGGTGCCGGCGGTTTCAAAGCGGCGCCGCTGCTCTTCGTTGATCGCGAGGCGAGAGGCTATCTCCGGTCGCATGCTGGTGCCGGCATGTAAAACGGTGCATACCAGCGGCACATACTCATCAATACGAATTGTCAGCCCGGCGTTACGCAGCCGGGCGTTAACCGGCTGGCGTGCTTCAATCAGGCTGACAATCTGGGTTTCAGACAGCGTCTGCATCTTCGATCACCTGGCGGAAAGCGGTTTTGCGCTGCTCGACCATGTTGCGCGCCTCGACCACATTCTCGACAAAGTCGATCACCTGACGCTGCAGGCGTACCCGATTAAGCTTGTTGATACGCACGATACCGCCCGGTGCCATGACATTCACTTCCAGCAATTTGCCGTTGATCACATCCAGACCGGTGAAATACAGGCCATCTCGCACCAGCCTGGGGCCGAAGCTGCGGCACAGTTCCAGCTCCTGCTTGCTGAGGGTGTGTTTTACCACGCGACCACCGGCATGGACGTTGGAGCGCATGTCATTTTCAGCCGGAATGCGGCGCATCGCGCCAATCGGCTCGCCGTTGAGCATCAGGATGCGGACATCGCCGTTCTCGGCACCCTCGATGTATTCCTGCAGGATCACATAGTTACTGTTGCTGCCGCTGCCGATGTAGAAGTCGAGCAGGGAGCGGAAGCTCTGGCGTGCGCTTTTCTCGATCACGATCACACCCTTGCCGCCAAAGCCGTTCAGCGGCTTGAGGATCATGCGCTCGCCGGGAGATTCATCCAGTGCCTTTTCCAGATAGTCCTTGTTCTTGGACACGTGGGTCACCGGGAGATACTGGGCAGCCGGACCGTTGAATGCAGCGGTATACAGCTTGTTGTTGCCGATGCGCAGGCCATCGAGGCCGTTCATGATGAACACTTCACCGTGTACCGAATCGAGGAAGTTGAGCACGATGGTGTCCAGCGGCGGGTTCAGACGCACGATGATGGCATCGAAGCCGGCTAGCGGCAGCCGGCTGCGGCGGAATTCGGCGTGACGGTAAAAGGATGGAATGTTATCTGACACCTTGCTGCCCTTGCGCAACACGTTGCAGAACGCACTGCTGATGTTGTCACGAATGGTCAGATTGGCGGGTGAAGTGATCGCCACGGTGTGGCCGCGCAGGGCCGCTTCATGCACCATGCGCAGCGTGGTGTCGGTGTCCGGTTTGATTTGTTCCCAGGGGTACATCAGAAAGCAGATCTTCATGTCTTTCTCCTGCAGACAGACAGGCGTACCGGGCAGTGCATCTGCCGGAATCGGGAAGCTGTCAGTGTGTCAGATATAGGGGGTGGAAAAGGGCCGGTGTTCAGATCTGAATACCGGGCGACAAGTGCGCGCATTGGACGCCATAACGGAGCTGGAAACAATACTTTTCACCCCGTCCATCATGGATTTTTTTCATCAATCGGCTTGAGTATAGTGTACGGGGCTCATGTTGTGGCTGGCGTGATCAATCTTTTTGCGCCAGACTCTGGCACAGCTGCATTGGCAGGCTTAATATCGCCGCTCACACCCTTCGGAGTAGCCCCGACAGATGCTTGGCTGGATTCTTTACAAATCGGACAGCACCCTGGTTAAACAGGAAACCTACGAGCTTGAGCGGCTGGTCGAGCGTGCCCCTGCGCACGGTATCGATATCCGCGTGTATCAGCCCGAGGATTTTGATCTCACAGTCACCCGTGACGATCGCAACAGTGTCATGATCAATGGCGAGTCCACACCGCTGCCGGATTTCTTTCTGCCGCGTATGGGGGCTGGAACCAACTACTTCGCACTGGCCGTCATTCGGCACCTGGAACGCCTGGGCGTACACAGTTTCAATTCGGCCGAAAGCATCGATACGGTGAAGGATAAACTGTACAGCCATCAGATACTGGCTCAGAACGGGCTGCCGGTGCCGAAAACCATGCTGGTGAAGTTTCCGGTCAATCCGGAGCTGGTGAAGAAGCAGATCGGTTTCCCGGTGGTGGTGAAAACACTGTCCGGCTCCCAGGGCAGTGGCGTGTTTCTGTGTGAGACGCTGAGCCACTTCGAAGACCTGATGCAGATGGTGGAGTTGACCAACCCCAAGGCCAACATCATTCTGCAGGAGTTTATTGCCGACAGCCGCGGCCGCGACCTGCGCGTCATCGTGATCGGCGGGCGGGCGGTGGCGTGCATGGAGCGGGTGGCGGAAGAGGGCAGTTTCAAGGCCAACTTTTCCCGTGGGGCTTCGGTACGGCCCTATCCCATGACCCCCGAAATCGAATGGCTGGCGATTGAAACCGCCAGAGTACTCGGGCTGGAGATTGCCGGGGTGGATCTGCTGTTCGCCGGCGACCACTACAAGGTGTGTGAAGCCAACTCATCCCCCGGCTTTGAGGGCGTGGAAAGTTGCTGCGAGGTGGATGTCGTGAATGAGATCTACAACTTTCTGTGTATCCGCCTCGGTAACTTCTGAGTCATGAGTAACCCGTCTGCGAGCGGTCTGAATCATTCAGCTGGGGGCGCGGCTCACGTCCCCAACCATACTGTTCCAGCACCGGCAGCAACAATGCGCGCACTTCCGCTTCGCTGTTGCAGCCTCTGGCCTGTTCCAGGACCGGCAGCAGCTCTTCGCGATTGATCGAGCGGATCAGCAGTTTGATGCGGGGAATGTTATAGGCACTCAGACTCAGGCAGTCATAGCCCATGGCGGTCAGTATCAATACTGCTGCCGGGTCTGAGGCCATTTCACCACAGATGGACACCGGCAGCGACAGTGTGTGGCACTGCTGCAGAATATACTCCAGCGCTACCAGTACCGCCGGGTGAAGGTGATCAAACAGCGCCGACACTCGCGGGTTGTTGCGATCCACTGCCAGCAAATACTGAGTCAGATCATTGGAGCCGATCGAGACATAGTCGATATAGGGTGCCAGTTTCGGCAGCAGCAGCATGGAGGAGGGGACCTCGACCATCATGCCGATCGGCGGCATTTTTACCTGATGCCCCTCGCGCAGCAGCGAGTCCACCGCTTTTTCCACATACTGGCGAAACGCCTGCATCTCATCCACCCGGCCAACCATCGGCACCAGCAGCTTCAGGTTGTCGGTGTCGACATTGGCCCTCAGCATGGCGCGCACCTGGCTGATCAGCAGCTGCGCGTTATCAAGGGTAAAGCGGATACCACGCCAGCCCAGATAGGGGTTGCTCTCGCTGATGTCGAAATAGGGCAGCTGCTTGTCGCCACCGATATCCAGGGTACGCATGGTCACGGGCCGGGGCGCATAGGCCTTGAGTACCTTTTGATAGAGGGTGAACTGCTCCTGCTCGGTGGGAAAGCTGTCATGGATCATGAACGGAATTTCAGAGCGGTACAGGCCCACCCCCTCGGCACCGCGCTGCAGGCCGGGAGTTGCGTCCGCCAGCAGTCCTGTATTGGTCAGCAGTGTGACACGGAAACCATCCTGGGTAACGGCCGGTTCATCACGCAGTTTCTCCAGCCCTTCCATGAAACGTTTTTCTTCCGCGATCATCCGTTTGTATTCCGCCAGCAGCGGTGGTGGCGGATTGAGCACGGCCTCGGCCCGGTTGCCGTCAACAATGACCCGAGCGCCACGGTGATGCTCCGGTTCCAGTTGTTCCAGCCCCATCACAGCGGGAATCCCGAGCGCATTGGCCACAATGGCGGTATGGGACAGGGTGGAGCCCTGAGTGCACAGAATGCCGCGGATCTGTTGCAGCGGAAAATCCGCCAGATCGGCGATGCTCACCAGCTCACCGGCCAGCACCAGCTCTTCATCCGGGGTTTCGATTACGGGACGTTCGCGCGATAAAAGCTGATTCAGTACCCGCTGGCCGATGTTGGCGATATCCTCACCACGGGCGCGCAGATAGGGGTCTTCCGACTGATGGAACTGGTCGGCCATCTGCTCAATCGTCTGCCGCAACGCCCAGGCGGCGTTGTCACCGGCCTCGATCAGTGCCAGTGTCTGCTGAGTCAATTCCGGGCTGTGCAGCATCATCTGATAGACGCTGAACAGGGCGTGCACATCGCCGGGCAGGTGATTGCCCAGATGGCCGGAGCCTGATTCCAGTTCGTCACTGACGGTGGCAATGGCCGCCAGCAACTCGTCGCGCTCCTGCACCGGGTCGCTGTTGATGCCGGGCTGAACCTGATCCAGTGACATGTGCGGCTTGACCAGCCAGAGTCGTCCCAGGCCAAGCCCCGGAGCCCCCTTGAGCCCGACATGTCGACGGTAAACGCCACGATTGCTGCGTGGGCGCTGCTCGTACCAGTCACCACGACTTTGCAGAGCATGCAGGCTGCCGGCCAGCTGGGAAGCGATGGTAATCAGGAAGGCCTCGACCTCCTGCGAAAAAGGCTCCCGCTCTCGCCCCTGTACTACCAGTACTCCCACCAGCCGGCGCAGGTGGATCAGTGGTACGCCAAGAAAGCGGTGGTAGGGCATTTCGTGGGTTTCGGGAATGAAGACGAAACGATCATCTGCAGGTGCGTCGCCCAGGTTCAGTGTGCTCAGTGAAGAGGCAATATGACCCACCAGCCCCTCGTCAAGTTTCAGCCGTGCCTTGCCAACGGCCTCTCTGGACAGACCCTCGGTGGCGGCAAGGATCAGGTGCTCCTGATCAGGTGTGCATAGATAAAGGCTGCACACATCGACCTGCATCAGCTGACACAAGCGTTGAACGATGGTGCTCATCATCGCTTCAGGATCGCCGGTACGCGCAATCTGTTCAACAATGGCGGTGAGGGCGCTCAGAGAGGGTTGTTGCATGACGGTAGTTCCGAAAATGAGTTCCGACAGAGGATTCCGGCAATCGGCAGGTAATTTATGGATGCTGTCACAGCTGTGGCAGCAGAGCAATGCTTTGACACGAATCAAATATTCTGTCACTGATAGACTACAATTAGCGCAAAGAACGAAGTGTGGTAATCTCGCAGTTCATGAATACACATCCCCGACACCTGCCGGCAATCAAGGTAGCAGCGATCTGCCAGGCTGAAATCATCAGTATCGAACTCGGTGCCCCCCTGTCACAGGCGGTTGCCTCGATGGCGAGGCACCATATTGGCTCGGTGCTGGTGGAAGACGCGACACGCCCGGTGGGGCTGTTGACGCGCAGCAGAGCGATGCAGCTCGTGTTGCAGCAAAGCTCTGACAGCACCCTGATTGAAGCGGGCATGCTGGCGCCTGTGCTGCAGGTGGATGCCAATCTGAGCGTGGATGAGCTTGGCCTTGAGTTCATCAGTCAAAGCGCGGCCCATGCAGTCGTTGTCGGCGCGGCCGGTCAATGGGTCGGCATTGTCAGTCAGAGCGATATCGTCAACAGTCAGGGGCTTGAGCATGACCTGTTTCTCAAGTCGCTGGAAGAAATTACCAACTTCAATGTACTCAGATTGAGCCCGGACTGCAGCCTGAGGCGGGCGATCGAACGTCTGCGCAGCGTCAATTACACCGCCATGCTGGTAGGTGATGATGCACAGGGCTGGCAGATCATGACCGAAACCGATGTGATCCGCCTGCTGGCAGAAGCCGTCGATCTGGATCAACCACTGGCCAACCTGGCGCTGCCGCGGCTGATCTCCGTTGACAGCCGCCTGAGCCTTTACAACGTACGGCGTTATTTCCGTGAACACAACTGCCGCCATATTGGGGTCGAAGATCACAGCGGGACGGTGATCGGCCTGGCCTCTTACGGTGACATTCTGCGCAGCGTTGAGCTGGACTACATCTATCGGCTGCGAGAACTGCTGCATGATAAAAGTCGGGCTCTGCAACAATCACAACATAACCTGCGCCTGATTGAGCGGGTGATCAATGCATCCCGTGAGGGTATTGTGATCACCGATGGCAATGGCAACATTCAGAGCGTCAACCCGGCGTTTACCGCCATCACCGGTTACGAAGCCTGGGAAGCGCTGGGGCGTAACCCCAGCATGCTCAGTTCAGGGCGCCATGACCGCCAGTTCTACCGCCAGCTGTGGCAAACCCTGGAGCGGGACGGGCGCTGGCAGGGCGAGATCTGGAACCGCCGCAAGGATGGCAGTGTCTATCCCGAGTGGCTCAGCATCACGGCCATCGAGAATGATGACGGCAAGATCACACAGTATGCCGCCATCTTCCATGACTTGACCGAAGCCAAACGCTCGGAAGCGCGCATGCAGCAGCTGTCATGGTTTGACAGCGTGACCGGGTTGGCCAATCGACGACTGTTCCATGACCGCCTGCAAATGGCGCTGGGTTTTGCCCGCGAGCAGCAGACGCCACTTGCTTTGCTGGCGCTGGACCTGGATATGTTCAAGCAGATCAATGATCGCTTTGGTCACAGTGGTGGTGACAGGGTACTGAAGCAGATTGCCGAGCGGATCGAGTCTGCCCTGCAGGATTGCGGTACCGCTGCAAGACCGTCCGGGGACGAGTTTTATATTATGCTGACAGAGCTGAAGGACGAGACCTGCATCACCGCCTGTCTTGATCGGATCAGTCGTGCCTTGTCACTGCCGATCCTGATTGATGATCGTGAAGTGCGTGTACGTGGCAGCATGGGTGTGGCGGTCTTTCCGGCTGATGCCGATGAGCCGGGGCAGCTGGTGCGGGCTGCCGAGGTGGCGCTGCAGCACTCCAAGGAGCGGGGACGCAACAATATCTGCTTCTTCTCGCCAGCTCTGCACGAACAGACACTGAGTCGTTATCGCATTAACAGTTTTTTGCATCAGGCACTGGAGCGCGAAGAGTTCAGTCTGGTGTATCAGCCGCAGATCTGCCTTCGCAGCGGAACTCTGCTGGGTGTCGAAGCGTTGATTCGCTGGGACAGCTCTGAGCTGGGCCGCGTAGCGCCGGATGATTTCATACCCGTGGCCGAAGATACCGGCCTGATCGAATCGATCGGTGCCTGGGTGCTGGATCAGTCGGTACGTGATGCAGCAGGCTGGCTGGCTCAGGGCCTGACGCTGAAAATGTCGGTTAACTTCTCCGCCCGTCAGTTTCAGCGTACTGAAGTGGCCGATCAGGTCCTCAGGGCACTGCATACCCACCAGTTACCGGCTGACCAGTTTGTGGTTGAGTTGACCGAAACCAGTTTTCTGCACAGTGCCGAACGCACTGAACGTGAAATCTGTCGTCTGCGCAATCAGGGTGTGCGTATCGCCATTGATGATTTTGGTACCGGTTATTCCAGCCTCAGTTATATCCGCCAGATGTCACTGGATATGCTCAAGATTGATCGCAGCTTCATCAGTGGGGTGCGCGCCGGCAGTACCGATGCACGGCTGGTACATGCCATGATCGACATGAGTCATGCGATGGAACTGACGGTGGTCGCGGAAGGTATCGAGACCGATCGGGATCTGCGGGTGTTGCGTGAGCTTGGCTGTGATCAGGCGCAGGGGTACCATATCGCCCGACCGATGCGGGCAGAAGAGTTGGTGAAGTGGGCCAGGCGCTATCAGGCCAGTTCCCTGCTGCCGCCGGATGACTCGGCTCAGTTGTGAACCGATCACCTGAGACTTCAGCTGGAGTGAATGCGTGAAAAGCTACATTTTTGCCACCGACAATGAGCGCGGTGGCGTAATACTCTGTGACATAGACACGCTGGAAGAGGCGGTCGAATACCTGCAACAACGCTTTGACGGCGTTATCAGGGTAGAGCAGGGGCGGCATTACTGGGCCAGAGGCGAAGGCTTTGCCGAGCTGGAACCCTTGCCCCCGTCCCTGGGGCATGCAAGCGCCTAGAACCAGTCGTCTCGGCGCTTGCGCTTGCGCGGCATGTAGGGCATCACCAGCCCCAGAATGACACCGCCGAAAGCGATCAAGCCCCCATAGGTCAGCCAGCGCATCATGTTGCTCTGGTCCATGTTGGCAATCTGTGACTGCAGATCCCGAATCTCGGTGTTGAGTGTTCGGATCTGGTCATCATAGGTGCCGTTTTCACTTTTCAGCTGGTTGAGGCTGGCATTGAGCTGTTCAATGGTGTCTGCCTGCTCGCTGATGGTCGCCTGGCTTTGCTCCAGAGACTGTTCAAGTTTGGGCAGCTCAATCAGCTTGCTGTCACCCGTTGCGACAAACTGATCCGGCACCCAGCCTGTCCGCCCCCCTTCCGTTTGAATCTGAACATAGCCGGTACCGTTGTTGCGTCCCAGAATCTCAACGGGTTCGCCACTGTTGACCCGGCCAGTGATACGGTACTCATTGCTTGGCCCGCCGTGAAAAAATACGTACACATCATCGGCAATATGACCTTTTTCAGCCAGAACCGGTAACGAGAAGCTGAGCAGGGCGGTGAACAGGACTATTTTTCTCATCGTTTTCCCATCTGCGTAATCAACAAAAACATGATTTTACACTACAAACACTTTATCGTTTAGGAGCTGTCCCGTACATGAACGACAGCGAAACTGATCAATGTGCCGGAATTATTAAGGGGAGCACAAATGGAAGCCTTTTCTCAGGAGTATATTCTGCCCTGGGTGATTAATATCGCCTTGGCAATCGCGATCTTCTATGTGGGTCGTCTGGTTGTGAAGTTGTTGATGAATGTGGTCGGGCGGCTGCTGCGCAAGAGCAAAATGGATGTAATGCTGATCAACTTCATCAGCTCCATCGCGCATGCCTTGCTGCTGCTGTTCGTTATCATTGCTGCACTGGGTCAGCTGGGGGTCGATACCACTTCACTGATTGCACTGATCGGTGCGGCAGGCTTGGCGATCGGCCTGTCACTGCAGGATTCGCTGAAAAACTTTGCTGCCGGCGTGATGCTGATCGTGTTTCGTCCATTCAAGGCCGGTGACTTCGTTGAAGCCGGTGGCGTAAGCGGTATTGTGGAACATATCACCATCTTCAACTCCGTATTTCGCACCGGCGATAACCGCGAAATCATTATCCCCAATGGCAAAATCTATGCTGACAACATCACCAACTATTCCAAACGCGAGACACGCCGTGTGGATATGGTGTTCGGCATTGGTTACGGCGATGACCTGCTGAAAGCCAAGCAGATTCTGGTTGATATTCTTGCTCAGGATGAGCGTGTGCTGAAAGAGCCTGAGCCGGTTGTGAATGTGGCGGCTCTGGCCGACAGCAGTGTTAACTTCAACGTGCGTCCCTGGGTCAAAAATGCCGACTACTGGCCGGTACTCTGGGATACCACAGAAAAGGTAAAGCTGGAGTTTGACCGTCAGGGGATCAGCATTCCCTTCCCGCAGATGGACGTCCATTTCCATCGCGAGGAGTCGGCCGACTGAGCCGGCTCAGTCTCTGCGGTTGCTGCACCTAGCCTTCCTGCTGGGGTTCCTGCAGCAGCTGCTGACGCAGCGTCTCGTTCTCATGACGCAGGCGCTGCGCTTCCACCCGGTAGTCAAAAATTTCCTGATAGCGCTGCTCCAGTCGTAACTCCAACTGTTCAATCTGGTTTTTCTGCTGGTCAACCTTCAATTGCAGGCGTTCAAGCTGGTTTTGCAGATCATCCAGTGCCTCGAAACTGTGGCTGTGCGGTTCTTGAGCCTTGTCCGGATGAAAGCGATAGGACCCCTGCAGCTCATTCACGATATGACTGTAAATGGCGGTGAGGTCTGAACGCTCCCGGTCGGTATAGCGAATGCTTTCCTCGATGGCGGTATGTGCGCTGGCTGCACCGATGGAGCCTGCCAGAACCTGCTCCAGCATACGGTGAAACTCCATCAGCTCCACCACCGAAATGTGACTCTTGTCGTAGACCTGCAGATCATCGGCGATGCGGTTCACGCTGTGCTGCGATTTCTCTTCACCCAGATAGCGCTTGAGCAATTGTTCTGCTTCCACCAGTTTGGGCGCCAGTTCGATATAGGCGTTGAGTCCGGTAGGGCGTGTCTTCTCCTGTGTGCGCAGCGCGCGCGTGGTATAGAGAAATTCGGTGGTGAGGGTGCGCTCCTGCTTCTGCGGATGGTAGAACCAGGACCCCAGCAGGTAGAACAGGATGTTGGCCAGCAGTGACCAGAACACGGCGTGGGGTACCTGAGGCAGGTCCAGGCCAAACAGCATTTCCGGTCGCAGCCACTCAATACCCAAAGGCCCGTCACTGAGCAGGCTGGCCGATACCCAGCCTTCATCTACCCAGGCGGGGATGATCAGTGTCCAGCCCCAGAGTGCGAAACCGACCAGCATGCCGAGAAAAGCGCCCATACTGTTGCCGCGTGACCAGAACAGGCCGATAAAAGTGGCCGGGGCCAGCTGCAGGGCGGCCACAAACGAAATCAGGCCCACAGCAACCAGCATGTGTGTATCGCTCAGCAGGCGGGCCAGGGCAAAACTGCCGAACAGAATCAGTGCCACCAGTACCCAGCGTACTTGCAGCAGCCAGGTACGCATCCAGCGCAGGTTTTCGAACTTTTCACACACCGGCAACAGCAGGTGGTTGGAGACCATGGTGGCCAGTGTCATGGTGGTAATGATGACCATGCCGCTGGCGGCCGAAAAGCCCCCAATAAAGGCGAGCAGCGCCAGCAGTGGCTGCCCCAGTGCCTGGGGAACCATCAGCATGAAATAGTCAGCACGGGCTTCCGGCAGGCCCAGAATCATGCCCGCGGCCGCGATGGGCACCACAAAGGCCGTGATCAGCAGGGTATAGAGCGGGAACATCCAGAGTGCTCGTCCCAAATGACGGGGTGATACGTTCTCGACTACGGCAACATGGAACTGGCGTGGCAGCAGTTGTACGCCCACGAAGCTGAGTACAATGAGGGTCAGCCATTGAATGCCGGCATCATCACCACCAAGCCCGATCAGGTGATGGAAGCCGTTGATCTGAATCTGCTGATATACATCCGTTGGGCCATCAAAAAAATACCATGTGATGAAGCCGCCCAGAATCAAAAAGGCAACCAGTTTGACCACGCACTCTGCCGCCAGTGCCAGCATCATGCCCTGATGGCGCTCTGTGGGATCCAGTCGGCGGACCCCAAACAGAATCGTGAACATGACCATCATCAGTGTGATCAGCAGCCCGGATGAGGTCCAGTGGATGCCATCCGCTTCCTCGATGGTGATCAGGCGGAAGGAGCGCACCACGGCTTCAAGCTGCAGGCTGATGTAGGGCAACAGGCCAAGAAAGGCGATCAGGGTCACCAGCGCCGCAATGCGTTGTGAGCGTCGGTAGCGGGTTGAGATCAGGTCGGCGATACTGGTAATGCGGAAGGTCTCCTTTACCGCAATCATCCGCCTCAGCGTCAGGTGCCAGAAAAAGACAGACAGCAGTGAGCCTGCGTATATGCCAAGGTACAACAGCCCGGACTGAGTGGCGAAACCGATGCTGCCGTAGAACGTCCAGGTGGTGAAGTAAACCCCCAGCGACAGGGCATAAAGCGTAGCCGAGTTGAATGGCTGGCCACGGCGGGTGCGTTGCTCGCCCCACTGGGCAAGCCCGAACAGCAGGGCAATGTAGACAACGACAACCAGAATGACACTCAGCGGTGAGAACATCTTTGCTCCTGCAGTCGATGGTGGTCAGTGATTCTTTTCAGTGTAGTCAGAACGGGACGATGCGTGTGGCTTCGACTCGGTGCAGCCGCAGCGGGGCGGGACCGGGTCCAGTCCGCCATCATGATAGGGATGGCAGCGCAGAATGCGCCGTGTACCGAGCCAAAGCCCTTTCAGCACGCCATGGACTTCGATCGCTTCGATCATGTAGCTGGAACAGCTGGGATAGAAACGGCAATTGTTGCCGAGAAAGGGGCTGAGCAGCAGCTGATAGCCTCGCACCAGCAGAATAAGCACTTTTTTCAGCCATTGGGTCAGTCGATGCATGGGAACCTCGAAACCATCTGTTGCAGATGATAGCCCGTGCAGCTGGCAACAGCCAGTGAAGAGAAACGGGAGGGGCCGAACAGACCCCTCCGCAAGCGGTCAGGACTGACGATCCAGTTCCAGCACTGACAGTGTACGCTCGCGCACCTGCAGCAACAGTTCCGTATTGTCGGTCAGATTCTGGCCGTAGGAAGGCACCAGCTCGGTGATCTTCTGTTTCCAGCTGTCTTCCTTCATGCGCTCTGCAAAGCAGCGCTCAACAATGCTCAGCATGGCGCTGACGGCGGTGGAGGCACCCGGCGATGCGCCCAGCAGCGCAGCCAGTGAGCCGTCAGCAGAGGTGATCACCTCGGTACCGAACTCCAGCTTGCCGGCGCGTTCCGTACCGGGCTTGATGATCTGCACACGCTGACCGGCATAGGACAGTTCCCAGTCTTCCTCTTTGGCATCGGGGAAGAAATTGCGCAGAGACGCCACGCGGGAGCTGTGTGACTGGCGCACTTCGCTGATCAGGTAGCGAGTCAGGTCCATGTTGTGCATCGCCACTGACATCATCGGAGCCAGGTTGCTCTGACGGATGCTCAGTGGCAGGTCCAGAAATGAGCCCTGCTTGAGAAACTTGGTGGTGAAGCCGGCGAAGGGGCCAAACAGCAGCGCCTTCTTGCCATCGATCACGCGGGTATCCAGATGTGGAACCGACATGGGGGGCGCACCGATCGGCGCCATGCCATAGACCTTGGCCTGATGCTGCTCAATGATTTCGGGGCGTTTGCAGACCAGCCACATGCCACTGACCGGGAAACCGCCGTAACCCCGACCTTCTTCGATTGCAGATTTCTGCAGCAGTGGCAGTGCGCCGCCGCCGGCACCGAGAAACACGAAGCGGCTGCGAACGGTTTCAGAACTGCCGTTGCTGCTGTTTTTCAGTACCACATCCCAGCTGCCGTCACTGTTCTTGTTCAGATCCTTGACGTTGTGGCTGAGCAGCAGGTCGAAGCCATCCTGTTGTTCCAGGTTGCTGACCAGGTTGCGTGCCAGGGCACCGAAGTTGACGTCGGAGCCGTAACGCACGCGGGTGCCGGCGACCTTGTCGGACGGATCGCGGTTCTGCATTACCAGCGGCATCCACTCGCGCAGCACGGCGTGGTCTTCACTGTACTCCATGTCCTTGAAGCAGGGGTGCTGGCTCAGAGCGGCGTAGCGCTTGCGCAGGAACTCCACATTTTTTTCGCCCCAGACAAAACTCTGGTGCGGAGTCGAATTGATGAACTCACGCGGTGAAGGCAGGTTGCCCTGTTCCACAAGGTAGGACCAGAACTGCAGGCTGACCTCGAATGAGGTGTTAATGGCGAACGCCTTGGTGGTGTTGATGCTGCCATCAGGTTGTTCGGGGGTGTAGTTCAGCTCGCAATAGGCGGCGTGGCCAGTGCCTGCATTATTCCAGGCATCGGTACTCTCACGCGCAACATGGTCAAGACGCTCGACCATACAGATCTTCAGGGCGGGGTCCAGCTGCTTGAGTATCATCCCGAGGGTGGTACTCATGGCACCGGCACCGACAAGCAGCACATCTACAGTTTTAGTGGTCATATGAGTTCGCCATTTGATCGTAAACAATGGGATTCAGGAAACCGGGAGGAGGGCTTTTGGCACACCTGATCGGACCCGTGCTGTCGGGCACAAAACCGGTCAGGACCTCCGGGTCTCACTGCAGCGGCTACCGGCTGATGCTCGGTCCCGCGCGCAGATTGCATGATTATTTACGCTGAATACGTTGGTGCGGTGCATTATATGCAACTGTCGACAGAATAAAACTCGCGGCTAGGGTCCCGGGGGTGGCGGGGGTGGTGTCATCAGGCTGTAACCCGCGTGATATATGGCGTTGCGGAGGTTTTTAGACTTTGGTCTCGCGATTGTCGCGGTTTTGAATTCCACTGTTGCAGCGAACCGTTTGGTTCGCTGCAACTGCGCAGGCTGACGCTGTTAGAGGTGTTCTTCGGCGTACTCGGCCAGGCGTGAGCGGAAGATGCCTTCAAAGTGAACGCTGGCCGAACCTTCAAAGTCACGGAAGCGTTCGACAATGTAGGTCAGGCCCGAGGTCAGCGCCGTGAGGTAATTGGAATCGATCTGCGCCAGGTTGCCCAGGCATACCATCTTGGTGCCCTTGCCGCAGCGCGTCAGAATGGTTTTGAGCTGTTGGGGTGTCAGGTTCTGGGCCTCATCAATCAGTACGATCGCATTCTGAATGCTTCGACCACGAATGAAGTTGAGTGACTTGAACTGGATATTGGCCTTCTCGATGGCGTACTTGACGCTGCTCTGGGGGCGCTCGTCCTGCTCGTGCATCGCTTCCAGGTTATCGTTGATCGAGCTCATCCAGGGTGTCATCTTCTCCTCTTCGGTGCCGGGCAGGAAGCCTATGTCCTCAGCAACCGGAGGTGTTGAGCGGGTGACGATGATTTTGTTGAAGCGCTGTTCTTCAATCACCATCTCAAGTGCACAGGCCAGTGCAATCAGGGTTTTGCCGGAGCCGGCCGCCCCCAACAGAATACTGAGGTCGATCTCCGGGTCCATCAGCGACTGCATCGCAAATGCCTGCTGCAGGTTGATCGGCTGGATTCCCCAGCAGGTTTGCTGCATCAGGCGGTCATAGCCAAGATCGAGCAGGGTGACAGTGGTTTCATCCACCTTGACGGTGCGCGCAGAGAAATCCTTGCTGTCATCATAGATGTATTCGTTGGGGTAGGTGTCAGGCAACAGGCTGCGATCCACCCGGTGGTAGGTGCGTCCATCTTCCTGAAAGCTGTCGACCTTGTCGACGCCTTCCCAGAAGGGCGCATCCAGATGATGGTGTCCGGCCGGCAGCATGTCGATGTCGGATACCAACTGGTCGGTACGGTAGTCTTCCACCCGCTGCAATCCGGCACCAAGCGCCTTGAGGCGCATGTTGATGTCCTTGGTTACCAGAATGATCTGTCGGTGTGGAAAGGTAGCCTGCAGGTGCAGCGCACAGTTGATGATACGGTTGTCCTTGTTGCTCACATCCGGCAGAAAGCCCTGACGGCTGGTCAGTTCATGATCCGGGAAGATCGACAGTTTGCCCAGCTTCTGCTCGCGCTCCTTGCCTTCAATCAGAATGCGCACACCCTTGGTGATCTGGCCCGAGTTGGTGGCGCTGGAGAGAATGTTGTCGATCACGCGAATGGCATGGCGTGCCTCCGCGGCTACGTTCTGCTTGCGGTCCTTGATTGAATCAAGCTCTTCCAGCACGGTCATCGGGATGGTGACATCCTGCTCCTTGAACTGGAACAGACATTTGGGATCATGCAGCAGAACGTTGGTATCGAGGATATACAGTTTTGATGCAGACATCGGCAGGCTTCCTTGTACGACAGTGTATGGTTTCAAACTAATTCAAGGTGAGACCAATTACAACGCGTTCGGATGGGCTTTTGTGGCGTATCAGCGTTGCTGCGTGCTGTAACAGGGTTGACATCGGATAGTAGTAAATCTGTCCGGCAGCGTTCATAGTTAAAGTCACACGCAGGTATCGGCGTGTGTCAAAGCAGTAGCGAACAAGGAGGTCAGTATGATGACCGAGCATTACATTACCTCCAGCGTAACACCGCTGGACAATCTTGACGTTCTCTCACCCTATGAAGTGGCCCGTCTACAGGACAAAAGCCAGAGCGGCCTGTACAACCTGTTCCGCCAGTGTGCCTTGGCGGTGTTGAACTGTGGCAGCGAGATGGACAGTACCCGTCTGGTGCTGAATCGCTTTCGTGAGTTTGATGTGCAGATCAGCCAGAAACATCGCGGCGTACAGCTCGATTTGATCAACGCCCCTGCGGCGGCGTTTGTTGATGGTGAGCTGATTCAGGGTATTCATGAGCACCTGTTTGCGGTGCTGCGTGATCTGCTCTATGTCAGTGACAAGATCGAAGGCTGCTGCGAAGGGCTGGACCTGTCTGGCACCATCTCCAATCAGGTGTTCAATACCCTGCGTCATGCCAATGCCCTGCGACCCCATGTGAAGCCCAATATGGTGGTGTGCTGGGGTGGGCATTCGATCAATCAGATCGAATACGACTACACCAAGCGGGTGGGCTACGAGATGGGCCTGCGCGGCATGAACATCTGTACCGGTTGCGGCCCGGGTGCCATGAAGGGCCCCATGAAGGGCGCGACGATCGCTCATGCCAAGCAGCGTATTCACGATGGCCGCTATGTGGGTATTTCCGAGCCGGGCATTATTGCGGCCGAGTCACCCAATCCGATTGTGAACGAACTCATCATCATGCCCGATATCGAGCGTCGGCTGGAGGCATTTGTTCGTCTGGGGCATGGCTTTGTGGTATTTCCGGGAGGGGTTGGTACAGCGGAAGAGATCCTGTACATCCTGGGTATTCTGTTGCAACAGGACAATGCCGAGCAGCCGTTTCCGCTTATATTCACCGGTCCCGCCGGCAGCGAGGCCTACTTTGATACGGTGGATCGCTTTATCCGCAATACTTTGGGTGAGCGTGCAGCAAGCTGTTACGAAATCATTGTGGATGATCCGCATGAGGTAGCCGAACGGATGCGGGCAGGGCTTGAGGCCGTGACCTCACATCGCAAGGTCACGGGTGAGGCGTATCATTTCAACTGGCAAATGCGAATCCCGCTATCGTTACAGCAGACCTTTGAACCGACTCACGCCAACATGCGTGGGCTCAACCTGTCGCGCAGGCAAGAGGATCACGAGCTGGCGGCCCAGCTGCGCTGTGCCTTGTCCGGTATCGTGGCCGGTAATGTCAAGGAGCCTGGCATTCGGGCCATTGAACAGCACGGGCCGTTCGAGCTGCATGGCGAGCCTGAGGTGATCGAGGCGCTGGATGAATTGCTGGAATCCTTCGTGTCACAGCGCCGCATGAAGATCAATCATGACGATTACCAGCCCTGTTTCCGGCTGGCGCGAAACAATCGCGCCTCGGCCGGTTGATCAGAGCTGGCGTGAGATGGTGCGCTCGCGCACGAATGAAGTGAGGTAGTTGGGGCCGCCATAGAGCGGCCCGGTACCGGATGTACCCGCGCCACCGGCAGGCCTGACGCCGGCTGACAGGTCGGCCAGGCCGCGATTGATCATCAAGCTTCCTGCCTGCAGCTGTTGGCGCACCCGAGCGATCAGTTCTTCATCATCCGTATGGATGCCGAATGCCTGTCCCTGGCAGTAGCGGTTGATCTCGTCGATCACGCGCTGCAGGTTTTCCCTGTTATAACGGATCAGATGCAGGATGGGGCCGTTCACACAGTCCTGCAGCTCATCAAGGGTATACAGCCGCAGCAGGGTTGGCGGTACGAAAAAGCCACTGTCATGACGACTGTCCAGCGGCAGCTGTGCCAGCAGTCGGTCGCGCATGCGCAGGCGTTCAACGTGGTGATAGACCCGGTCCATCTGCTGGCGGCTGACCAACGGGCCAATATCAGTGTCCGGGTGTGCAGGGTCACCCAGATGCAAAAGCTGCAGGCTGCCGATCAATTGAGCTTCCAGCTGGTCGGCTATCGATTCCTCAATATAGAGCATGCCCAGCGAGGCACGTCGCTGGCCGGCAAAGCTGAAGGCGCTGTGCAGTAGTTCACGTACTTCACGGTTGTCCAGCGGTCTGTCAACCAGCTGGGTGCCGGGCAGGCTGCTGTGCGTCAGGGGCGGTACCAGCGGAGCCCCTGAGCGGTTACTGATCATCGCATTCAGTGCCGTGGCCTCACTGGCATCACCAAAAAACACGGCGCCTGCCAGTCGGTAGTCTTCCGCCATCCAGGCCGAAACCCGTTCGGCCGGGCCCGGCAGCAGTGCGACCAGCGACTCGGGCAAACCGGTTTCCAGCAGCAGCTCGATCAGTCGGGTTGCGCTGAACACGGTGGCGCTGCCTGTATTGACCAGAACGGCATTGCCGCTGACCAGAATGGCAGCCAGCTGGCCCACCAGAGTGGCCAGTGGGTCGTTGTCATCCGTGATGCAGATATAGACACCACGGCCGTGCAGCTCCAGCTGGTTCATCTCACCGGGCAGGCCGTGCAAGGGTCGTGTCTGCAGCTGTGTTCGGGCCTGGGCGCTGTAGTAATAGCAGAGGTTGATGGCGGTGCGCAGATCCCCCAGTGCATCATTCAGCCCAAGTCCTGACTCGCGTACGCACAGCGCCGCCAGTGCATTCAGCTCCTGTTGCAGCCGCTGGCCCCAGCGCAGAATCAGATCGGCGCGATGGGAGACAGGCACGGAATTCCAGTCAGGCTGCGCTTCCACGGCCAGCTGAAATGCTTCACGTACCTGTGTTTCGGTACAGTCGCACACTTCGCCGATGGTTTCTTCGACTTGAGCCGGGTTAAAACGCTCCCTGGCCAGCGTATCGGCGCAGCTTTCGCCTGCAATCAGGGGGCAGGCAATCAAGTGCTCGCGCTGTACCCGTTGCAGTGCCTCCTGCAGCGCCTGTTCGCTCAGCCATTGGCCGCGCATGGCGCCGGTGGCGTTGAGTCGCGCCGGCAGGTAGATATCGGTTGGCGCCACTGGAGCGGAGTAGCCGGCAGGGAAGGGTTGGGGGGCGGTTATGCGCGTACGCAGACAGGTGTTGTTGGTGCTGAGCAGAAAGCTGTTGCACAGTTCAAGCGCAATGCTGCAATGCGCAGGATCGGTCATGACCGGGTACTGGGGGTATCCGTGGTGCTGAGCATTGCTGATTTCGGCAGGCTCCGGTGCCCCGGTCAACAGCAGGACCGGAATCTGCAACTTGAACGCGCGTCCAAGATGCTCCAGATAACCCAGTGTCGGCAGTGCACGTTTTGAGCCTGCAGAAAGGCAGATGCCGAAATGGTTCCAGCCTTCAAGACCGGGCAGGGCAAGGGTGCTGGTAAAAATGCCCAGTGTCAGTTCGAGTGTCTCTTCTGAAGGTGAACGTAACAGCACTTCGCGCCCCTGTTCGCGCGCGGCCAGTGCAATCACTTGTAACCGTTTGCTGACGCCTTCGCTGATACGGTCGCTCAGAAGTGGTTCGAAACGGGGGTGCAGATCGGCGGGGTTGACGATTAGAGGGCTGTTGTGCGGCGCAGATGAATCCAGATACCGGTTGAAGCGCTGATTGGACTCTTCAATATTCAGCGGTGGAGGCAGTCGTGCCGGCAGACTGATGTCCAGGCAGTCCTGTACCTGATCGTATCCGGGCTGCCATACGTCTGGAGTCAGCGTTTTCAGCTCCTGCCAGGCGCTGACCAGCAGCTGGTCCGGAACCGTAAAATACTGACTTATGCCTCGCTGCAGCTGGGTTCGGCTCAATAGCCTGAATTCATCCGAAATATAGAGTGCCAGCGGTAACATCCATCTACTCCGCACAATGAGTGGTCGTGACCCAGTCTACCTTAAAAAACGCTCCAGAAACTCCCTTTTGCCAGCGGCATTGATCAGGGTCGTGTTACTGGTGGCATGGGGGTACTCGGGTTATAGTAGCTGGATTTGAGCGTATGAGTATCCCGTTTGCGACGTAAGCTGATTCTGACACTGACCACCGTGCGTGGCTCCCGGCAGTATTCCCTTCACCGGGTATTGGGCTATTTGATGCTGATGTTCCTGCTGGTGTCAGCGCTGAGCTTTTTTGTATCCAATTGGTTATTGATGAAGACCCACGATAATCTGACGGATCTGGAACGTGACCATCAAAGTTTGAACGAGCAGTATGAAATGTTACTGGGTACCCAGCAGCTCTACATATCCGAGCTGGGGGAGTTGGGTGCAACCCTGTCCAGTCTGTCAGAAGAACGTGAGCAACTCGCGTTGGAAAATCATCAATTCAGTACTGCTCTGGATGATCTGGAATCGATGCTGGGGCTTTTGGCTGAAGACAGCGCTGCCGATAATGCTGAGCAAAGGCTGGAACTCGCTCGGCTGGCCGCTCGTCAGCGTTTGTTCCTGCTGCACAGTATTCCCAACGGGGTGCCGATTCAGGCGGAGCAGGTGAATGATAGCTACGGCATGCGTTTCCATCCAGTGCTCAAAACCCGCAAAATGCACAATGGTACTGACTTTAAGGCGGATACAGGCACACCCGTGTATGCCACAGCAGATGGTGTGGTTGAGTATGCCGGCTATCGCAAGGGCAGCGGCTTTGGCAATCTGATCATTCTGCAGCATAATTTCGGTTTCAAGACCTATTATGCGCATCTGCACAAGGTGCAGGTCAAAAGCGGCAGCTTTGTCTACAAGGGGCAGCAGATCGGACTGAGTGGCAACACCGGTCGCTCCACCGGTGCTCATCTACACTACGAGGTTCGACATCTGTATCGGCCTCTGGACCCGGAGCCCTTTGTACAGTGGGGGCTGGATAATTTCGACTCCCTGTTCAGTCGTGTCGAGGAGGTACCTTGGGAATCATTAAACGCGATGTATCCGCTAAATCAGGCCGGTCTGCAGTAACCATCATCGCTCAGGGCAATCACTTCAAGGGTGATACCCAGGTGTCCGGCAAGATGCATGTGGATGGTCTGTTTGAGGGCAATATCGATTCGTCCGAGGATATCTCAATCGGGCGCCATGGCTGTGTTCGTGGCCGCATCAGGGCGCGTAATGTAACGGTCAGTGGTGTGCTGGAAGGTGAGCTGGTCTGTGATCAACTGCATATCGAGCGTGGCGGCCAGGTACGCGCCACCGTCTACAGTGATAATCTGAGCATTGACTCGCAGGGTTGTTTTGTCGGCGAGCGCCGGCTTCAGATTACGCCACAGCTGGAATATCACCCTGAAGAGGCAGTGCGTGAAAAGAGTGGAAGTATCGACTACAGTCTGATCGACTCGCTGCCGGACCGTATCACCCTCAGCACCAAGGGAAGCTAGGTCATGTGTGAATTGCTTGGCATGAGTGCCAATGTGCCGACGGATATCTGTTTCAGCTTTACCGGTCTGATGCAGCGAGGTGGTCGCACCGGTCCACATCGGGATGGTTGGGGCATCGCCTTTTATGAGGGCAAGGGGCTGCGCTGCTTTCATGATCCCAAGCCCAGTGCAGACTCGCGCATTGCGAATCTGGTCGCGGATTACTCGATCAAGAGCAGGGTAGTGATCAGCCATATTCGTCAGGCCAATGTCGGCCAGGTTTGCCTGGAGAATACCCACCCGTTCAGTCGTGAGCTGTGGGGCTACAGCTGGACCTATGCCCATAACGGTCAGCTTGACCCAAAGCTGTTCGACTGGCCATTGAAGTTTTATCATCCGGTGGGCACAACCGACAGCGAATATGCCTTCTGCTGGCTGCTGGATCAGATCCGCAATCGCTACCCCGAACGTCCAACTGACCTGCATGAGCTGGAGCGCTTTACTCACCAGTGCTGTGAGAGACTGCGCGGGCTTGGCGTGTTCAACATGCTGTTGAGTGAGTCTACCCATCTGTTCTGTTATTGCAGTACCAAGCTGGCCTGGATTACACGGAGAGCGCCTTTTGGCGAGGCTCGGCTGAAAGACTGCGAGATGAGCGTGGACTTTGGCGCTGAAACAACACCGAATGACGTGGTTACTGTGATTGCCACCGAACCGCTCACGGATAATGAACAGTGGCAGCGGCTGCAGGCGGGTGAGCTGGTTGTATTCAATGACGGCGAAGTTGTGTGCAGCTTGCCGGAGGCGTCCTGATGCAGGTGCCCGGACCGCAGTTCGACAGCCTGTCCGACATGCTGCAGTTGCTGGCGCGCCGTTTTGATGAACGTCCGGCCTTTGGGCATATGGGAGCCAGTATCAGCTTTGCTGATCTGGATCGCCTGTCACGCCGCTTTGCCGCCTGGGTGCAGCATGAAACCGATTTGCAGCCGGGCGACCGAATCGCATTACAACTCCCCAATCTGATGCAATACCCGGTGGTGCTGTTTGGGGCTCGCCGAGCGGGACTGGTGGTGGTGAATACCAATCCCCTTTACTGCTGTGAAGAGCTGTGTCAGCACTTGAAAGACTCGGGTGCGCGTGCGCTGGTTGCCTTTGCGCCGCTGCAGGCGCAGGTGTGTCAACAGCTTGCCGGCACCGAAGTCGAATATCTGGTCACCACCGAGCTGGGTGATTTGCATCCTCTGCGCAAGCGCTGGGTGCTGAATCTGGCCGCCCGCTTTAAACGAGGCGGTGCGACTCAGTTGCTCCAGCCGGTACCTCAATTATCAGGTATACAATGCATGCGCTTGACCCAAGTGATGCAAAAGGGCGGCGGCTTGATCTGGCAGCCGCCGGAGCGGTTCGGCCAACAGGAGTCGTTGGCATTGCTGCAGTACACCGGTGGAACGACAGGGCCTGCCAAGGGTGCCATGCTGAGTGAAAAGGCACTGCTGGCGAATCTGGCCCAGATTCGTGCCTTGCTTGACCACTATTGTGAGCCGGGTCAGGAAAAACTGCTGCAACCCTTGCCGCTGTATCATATCTACTCGTTCATGTTGACGCTGGTCATGTTGAGCATTGGCAGCTGTATTGAGCTGGTACCGGACCCGCGTCGTATCCGGACTCTGGTCAAATGCTGGGATCGTTTCGATCCGACTGTAGTGGCCGGAATCAACCCTCTGTTCATCTTTCTGTGTCAGCAACCGGAGTTTCAGAGCCTGGACTTTGGTCGCTTGAAGTTGACCATTTCAGGCGGTATGGCGCTCACCCAATCGGTCGCACAACGCTGGCAGCAAGTGACGGGCAACGCTATTTGTGAAGGTTACGGCCTGACCGAGTGTTCACCGGTGGTGAGTGTGAACCGGCCCGATGATATTCATCTGGGCAGTGTCGGTTGTCCGTTGCCGGATACAGAGGTTCGTATCATTGGTGAGCAGGACCAGAGATTGCCCGATGGCGAGATTGGTTCCATTTTCGTGCGCGGGCCACAATTGATGCAGGGCTATTGGCATCAGCATGGCGAAACACAGCAAGCATTTCATGAAGGCTGGCTGGATACAGGGGATATCGGCCTGATCGATACACAGGGCTATCTGCGTATCATTGACCGTCGCAAGGAGGTGATCAATGTATCAGGCTTCAAAGTGTATCCCAGTGAGCTGGAAGATATTATTGCGTGCCACCCGGATATTCTGGAATGCGCTGTGATAGGGCTACCGGACAGCTGCAGTGGTGAGCAGATCAAGCTTTACGTGGTGCCTGCCAGTCAACAACTGACCATCAAGGCAGTACGCGACTATTGCCGTGAACGGCTGACACCCTATAAGGTGCCGCGCTTGGTAGAGTTCTGTCAGCAGTTGCCGCGCACCTCGATCGGCAAGGTCTCGCGCCGTGCGTTGCGCGAGCAGGCGCTGGGGCGCCGCACTCTCTGAATACATTCATTTACCCGCAACAGGTTGTATCGGTTTGTCTGACTCCATTATTAGCTTGAAACAGAGGCTGCAGCAGGTTCGCCTCGTGGACCGCTTCCGCTTGCAGCGAGATCTCAACCGTTTGCAGCGTAATACTCAAACGCTGGATCCGGATCTCCTGCAACGCCTGAATGAACAGATTGACGCTTCAGTGGCTCAGGTCGAGCGTTTGAAAGCCTTACCTGCAAAGCCTGAATACCCTGACCTGCCGGTATCGGAGCGTCGTGAGGAACTGCTCAAGGCCATTGCTGAGCACCAGGTGGTTGTGATCGCTGGCGAGACCGGTTCCGGAAAGACCACCCAGATACCCAAGCTCTGCCTTGAGTTGGGGCTGGGTTGCCGCGGCCTGATTGGCCATACCCAGCCACGCCGATTGGCGGCGCGTACCGTTGCTGCTCGTATTGCCGAAGAACTGAAAACTTCGCTGGGCGAGCGTGTGGGGTATCAGGTGCGGTTCCATGATCAGGTAAGTGACAATACCCAGATCAAGCTGATGACCGACGGTATTCTGCTTGCTGAAACCCAGCATGATCGTTTTCTTGATAAGTACGAAGTATTGATTATCGATGAAGCCCATGAGCGCAGTCTCAACATCGATTTTCTGCTTGGTTACGTCAAGCGTCTGTTGCCGCGGCGACCTGACCTCAAGCTCATTATCACCTCAGCCACCATTGATCTGGAGCGTTTCTCAAAGCACTTTGATGATGCACCGGTGATCGAAGTATCCGGTCGCACCTATCCTGTTGATGTTCTTTACCGCCCGTTGCATGAAATGGAGGGTGAGGATGAGAAGGCGTTGGACCTGCAGCAGGGAATTCTGGCAGCGGTGGATGAGCTGGTCGAAATTGATCGCGCCAAGCGAAATGGAGGCCCCGGTGATATTCTGGTATTTCTGCCGGGTGAGCGTGAAATTCGTGAAACCGCCGACCTGTTGCGTAAGGCTCAACTGCGTGACACTGAAATCATTCCACTCTATGCGCGTTTGTCACTCGCGGAACAAAACAGGGTGTTTCATGGCGGTCGGGCTGCGGGGCGTCGCATTGTACTTTCGACCAATGTGGCGGAAACATCGCTGACTGTGCCGGGTATCCGTTATGTAATTGATCCCGGTCTGGCGCGTATCTCTCGCTACAGCTATCGCTCCAAAGTGCAGCGACTTCCGGTTGAGGCCGTATCCCAGGCCAGCGCCAATCAGCGCGCTGGTCGTTGTGGTCGTGTGGCGCCGGGTGTTTGTGTCCGCCTCTATTTCGAGGAAGACTTTCTCGGTAGACCCGAGTTTACTGACGCCGAGATTCGGCGCACCAATCTGGCAGCTGTTATCTTGCAGATGTTGCAGCTCAAGTTGGGTGATGTCCGAGACTTCCCGTTTGTTGATCCGCCCGACAGTCGCATGGTCAATGATGGTTACAAGCTGCTGGAGGAACTGGGCGCTGTCGACAGTTCACGCAACCTGACACCGATTGGGCGGCAGCTGGCAAGGCTGCCCGTGGACCCGCGCATCGCACGCATGGTGATCGAGGCCGGCCGGCTGGATGCGTTGCGTGAGGTGATCATAGTTGCCAGTGCACTCAGCGTACAGGATCCGCGTGAGCGCCCGCATGACAAACGCCAGGCTGCAGACCAGAAGCACAAGGAACACAGTGATGAGGAGTCTGATTTCGTCTCGCTGGTCAATCTGTGGGATCTGTACAATGAACAGCGCGAAGCGCTCAGCCAGAGCCAGTTGCGGCGCTGGTGTCAGAAAAGCTTTCTTTCTTTTATGCGTCTGCGTGAGTGGCGTGATGTACACCGCCAGCTGCACCTGAGCATCCGTGAGTTGGGCCTGAAGGAAAATACCGAGCCAGCGGATTACAAGGCGATGCATTGTTCCCTGCTGGCTGGGCTGCTAAGCCAGATCGGTTTCAAACAGGAGAAAGGCGAGTATCTGGGTGCGCGTAACCGTCGCTTCAAGATATTTCCGGCTTCGGGGGTGTTCAAGAAAGCTCCCAAGTGGGTCATGGCGGCAGAGTTGCTGGAAACCAGTCAGCTGTTTGCACATCAGGTGGCGCGGATTGAACCTGAATGGGTGGAAGCCCCGGCTCGGCATCTGATCAAGAAAACATGGATGGAACCGCACTGGGAGAAAAAGCGTGCTCAGGTTGTGGCGACTGAGCAGGTCAGCCTGTTCGGGTTGATCATTGTGCCCAAGCGCAAGGTCAACTATGGCGCCATCGATCCGGTTGCCTCCCATGAAATATTCATTCGCGCGGCGCTGGTAGAAGGTGAGTATCAAACGAGTGCCGCCTTCTTCCAGCATAACCGTGAACTGCTGGCCAGTGTCGAGGCGCTGGAGGACAAGTCACGCCGCCGCGACCTCTTGGTTGACGAGGAGCAGTTGTACGCTTTCTATGCCCAGCGCTTTGAGGAGTTGAAGGGCACTCATGTCGTCAACGGCAAGGGCTTTGAGCACTGGCGCAAACAGGTTGAGCAGGATAACCCCGAAGCGCTGTTTATGCGTGTAGAGGATATCCTGCAGCGTGAAGCAGCTCATGTAACAGCACGCCAATACCCGGATCATCTGGATTTGGAGGGAGCCCGGCTTAAACTCAGCTACCAGTTTGAGCCAGGTGCCGAGGATGACGGCGTGACGTTGGAGCTGCCCCTGGCACTGCTGCGTATCGCACCGCTGCAACGGCTGGAGTGGCTGGTGCCGGGGATGCTCGCGGACAAGGTGACAGCGATTCTGAAGGGGCTGCCCAAGTCATTGCGCAAGCACTATGTACCTGTACCCAATTATGTTGAAGCCTTTTGTGCTGCAGTGGTGTTTGCAGAGGGTGACCTGTACGAAGCATTGGCGCTTCAGCTGCTGCGCATGACCGGTATACGAATTGATGCCGATACCCTGCGTGATGTAGAGCTGGAGCCGCATCATCGATTCAACCTGCGCCTGCGTGACGAAAAGGATCGGGTCGTGGGGGAGGGGCGTGACTGGGACGCGCTTAACCGTCGCTTCGGTGACAAGGCTGAAGCGGCACTGCAGGCAGGGCCGTCACAACAATGGGGCAAAATCGGTATTACCGGTTGGGATTTTGGTGAGTTGCCTGCGTCATTGCGACTGCGTCAGGCAGGTGGTATCGAAGTCGAAGTCTGGCCTGCCCTGATTGATCGGCAGGACAGTATTGAACTTAAAGTAATGCCTTCTCCCGATCTGGCTCAGCAGGAAAGCCTGCTGGGCATCTGCCGACTGTTGCTGTTGTCACTGCCGGCACAACAACTCAAATACCTGCGCCGCGATATCCCGCAGCTGAACCAGAGCCTGATCCTGACCGGAAAGCTGTTTGAGCGCAAAAGGCTGGAAGATGAGGTTCTGCTGCTGGCGGCACGGCGTGCGTCCGGGCTTGACCCCGACAATCTGCCGCGTGATGAAAATCGCTTTGATGCCCTGCGTGAACAGATGCGAGGCAGTATTGCCGATGAAGTGGCGCAGATTGGTCAGTTTGTGCTGCAGTGTCATCAATCAGTGCACCGTATTAACAAACAACTGGGTGGCCGTATTAACCTGCAGGCTGTGCCTGTCCTGAATGATATTAAGCAGCAGTTGGCGGAACTGATGCATCCGCACTACCTTAGTCGTACAGAAGAGGAGTGGTTGCAACAGTATCCGCGCTATCTGCAGGCGATTGAAATCCGGCTGGAAAAATATCAGCGCGATCTCCGCCAGCAATGCCTGCTGTCAGATCAATTAAGCCAATTCTGGCAGCAATATAAAAAAAAGGAGCAGGAGTACCGTGCCCGGCACGAGCTGCCCGAGGCGCTCGGGCGCTTCCGTTGGCTGCTGGAAGAGTATCGGGTATCCCTGTTTGCCCAGCAGCTGGGCACAAAACTGACGGTATCCGAGAAGCGCCTGAAGCAGGCATTGGCCGAGCTTTGAGGTGCTGCCCTGATGCCGGTCAAAAAAGCACGCACTGAACCGGTGCAGGGACTGAAAATGTTGAAACGCGGCATCAGTTGTGCTGTAATGCCGCCAATTTAGGTAGTTGCTCAGCCGGACGCGAGCCTTTCTCAGCAGAGAACCTTGCAAGGGATGTGCAGTTACCAGGCAACATCGGACCAGTAAAAGTATAAAGTTACGGAACTTTTTGCTTTCATTGGTTTGCAATAATCTGGATTTATAGTATTTTTGCTGATAGCACTAATAGTGCTGAGAAAAACTAGAATTCACTACTAGTATGTTGAATGAAGGGGAAATGTTGATGAAAAAGTCACTGATTGCTCTGGCTGTTGCTGGTGCTCTGACTGCTCCGATGGTCGCTCAGGCTGATGCTACTCTGTACGGTTCTTTCCGTATGGGTCTGGTAGGTGCTGACGGCGCTGATATGGACCTGCGTGATGAATCCACCCGTATCGGTATCAAAGGTGATGTAGATCTTGGTCTGGAAAATACCAAAGGTCTCTTCAACTGGGAAGCTAACGTTGCAACTGTTGATAACGGTGGCGACATGTTCAAGGCTCGTTTGGCTCTGATGGGTCTGACGGGCGATTGGGGTACTGCATTGGTAGGTCGCCAGTACCACCCGTATTACACTATGGTTAACAGCCATACAAACATTTTCCAGGGTGCTGATGCTGATTTCGGCGAGGCTTTTGCGCTGGGTAACCAGTGGCACAAGCGTACCGACAACACTCTGGCTTATGCTTCTCCGGTAATGGGTGGCTTTCAGGTTGTAGCTGGTGCAGTTATTGCTAGCACTGGTAGCGACAGCGATAACAACTTCGACGATGACGTAGACGGATACAACCTTGGTGCCCAGTACACTGGCGTCGAAGGCCTCCGCGTTTCTGCTTCTTACGGTAATGTTGAGAATGGTGCATATGAGTCTGAAATTTGGGGCTTGGGTGCTACTTACAAGATCGCTGACCTGACTCTTTCTGCTAAATATGAAGAGCGTGAAGACAAGGCTGCTACCTATGCTTCTTACCAGAATGCCTACACGTTTGCAGGCGATTCTGAGTTGACAGTTTGGGAACTGGCGGCACAGTACCAGATCGGTGCAACAGCTCTTAAAGCTCGTTACGGTAACATTGAAGCTGATCTGAATGGTGCACTGTCTACCCCTTACGGTTCTGGTCTTGTTAATGATTCAGACGATGGAGATCAGTGGGGTATTGAGGTTGAGCAGAAGCTGGGTAACCGTGGCTATGCATGGGTTGGTTACACTGACTTCGACGAAGAAGCTGCTGCAATTTCATCTACTTTGAGTGGCAAGCGTGTTGCTGAAGATCTGTGGATGATCGGCTACCGTCTGGACTTCTAATATCGCTTGATATTAGTTCCTTGCGAAAAAGGCTCCTTCGGGAGCCTTTTTGCGTTATTAGAGATATTATCAATCCAATGTTATTGGGTATATTTGGTTGAATAGCTGTTACTTGGCTTAGTTTAAGTGAGCTCATTTACTCTGTTTGCCCCCCGAGATAGAATTGCCACATTCTCATGTCAGCTTTTAAGGATCGAGCATGCTGAAATCTGCACTGCGTACAGGGCTTCTGGTAACCGGTTTTTCACTGGCGGCTATTGCTGCCCCTTTGTCGGCGAACAGCGAAGTTGACCCTTGGGAAGGCTTTAATCGCCCGGTATTCAACTTCAATGAAGGCGTGGACAAGTATGCGTTGAAGCCGCTGGCGCAGGGATACCGTTATGTCACGCCTGACATTGCCGAAAAGGGCGTCAGTAATTTCTTCGATAACCTGAGCGATGTGCGCAATCTGCTGAACAATCTTCTGCAGTTCAAGCTTGAAGCGGCCGGTCAGAGCTTTGCTCGCCTTACGTTCAACTCAACCTTCGGTCTGTTTGGTCTGATTGATGTGGCAACACCGATGGGAATAGCCCAGAAGCCTGAAGACTTCGGTCAGACGCTGGGTTACTGGGGCATGCCTTCGGGGCCTTATCTTGTGCTGCCGCTGCTGGGGCCAAGTAACCCGCGTGACGGTATTTCACTGCTCGCGGATAGTGCTGTCGACCCTGTACGCCAGGTCGGTGACACGTCAGACCGCAATGCGCTTTACGGTTTGCGCCTGATTGATACTCGCAGCCGGTTGCTTCAGGCTGAGCAGATCATCAGTGGCGACAAATACAGTTTTATTCGTGATGCGTATATGCAACGTCGTGAATATCAGATTAACGATAAGACTGTTAGTGTCGATTACGAAACTGACTTCTGATTCAGTTGCAACCGGGCTCTGTTGTGGCTACTGTTGAGACTCTGAAATTCGAGTCTCTGAATGGCTGATTAATGGGTTTACACCACCAGCGGGTGCTGCTGCTCTCAGCCAGCACCCATACCATCGACCGTATCTTCGACCTTTGTGAGCAGTGTGATCACCAACGCCTGCGTCTTATCGTTTGTCGCGATACGGAAGAGGCTGATCAACAGCTCGATCACTACGATATCTCCCTGATTATTTTTGATCTGGCCTCGGTAGGCAGCAGTCTGCTGATGGATCGAATAGCGCAGCGACTTAATCCCAAACCGCTTATTGCTCTGATTAATGAAGGCACCGCCGAAAATCTGGTGGCGGCACTGCGCAGCGGTGCTGATGATGTCTATGTGTCGGGTGAGCTGGATCTGCACCCCGAGCTGTTTGTTCACTCGGTTGAGCGACAGCTGAAGCGAGCGCGCTACATCGAAGAGGTTGGCAGTCTGCGCGACAGTCTTGAGCGCAGCCTGGATGAGCTGCGTGAAGATCAGCATGCTGCCCAGCAGGTACAGCAGAATCTGTTGCCGCCTCGGCAGCAGGAGATCAACGGTATCGAATATGAATATGTACTGCAGCCATCCCTGCTGCTCAGCGGCGATTTTGTTGACGCTTTTGCGATCAGTGACAAGCTGAGCCTGTTCTACCTGGCGGATGTGTCCGGGCACGGTGCTTCCTCTGCGCTGGTGACGGTGTTGCTGAAAAACATGACGCATCGGTTGCTGCGTAACTATCGCCGTAATTCAAGCTTTGACATTCTGTCCCCCTCTGCCACGCTGCACCGCATCAATCGTGAGATGCTGCTGACGTCACTGGGTAAGCATCTGACCATGTTTGTAGGCCTGATCAACCATGAAACGCAAACCTTGAGCTATGCTGTAGGTGGTCATCATCCACTGCCGATTCTGCAGCAGGGTGGGCAGATACGTTATCTGGAGGGCCGGGGAATGCCGCTCGGGCTGTTTGAAGAGCCTGTGTTCGATGAGCTGGACTGTGTACTTGACAGCCATTTTTCCCTGACCCTTTTTTCCGATGGCGTGCTTGAAGTGCTCGATGGTGAGACACTTGAAGAAAAAGAACGGACGCTGCTGGGTATGTGCAGTGCAAAATATGGGTCGCCAGCCGAGTTTTTGCAGAGTATGATGCCGGCCGGGCGGGGACACCCCGATGATGTGGCGATCATGACTGTACGCAGAGAGTCTTTATGAGTGATGGGGCGATCTATTACGCGTGCCGCGACGGGCACTACGTTCTCAAATTTGTTGGCGACGTTCGCCTGACCCTTTGTTCGACCATTGAGCGGCACCTTGAAGCTGTGCTTGAGCGCGAGGATGTCTCGGATACGCTGGTTGATCTGACCGAGACGGATAACATCGACAGTACTTCCCTCGGATTGATAGCAAAGCTGGCCATCAAGGCGAGAGAAAAGGGCATGCCGCTGCCAACACTGGTCTCAACCAATGGGGATATCACCCGTATCCTTTATAGTATGGGATTTGATCGTGTGTTTGTGCTGCTTGAAGAGTTGCCTACCAGTCGATGCGATCTGAAGCAGGTGCCCTTTGTGCAGGAATCAGAGGATGAAGTGCGTGAGCGCATTCTCGATGCGCACAAGGTATTAATTGACCTGAACGACTCCAATCGCAACGCATTTAAGGACCTGGTGGCAACACTGGAGAGCTGTCGCTAGGACTGCTCTCCTTCGTGGTTCAGTGTCCGGCCAGTAACTGTTCCAGTCTGATCTGATCCTTGGCAAAGTTTCGAATCCCTTCTGCCAGCTTTTCCTGTGCCATCACGTCTTCGTTCATATCCCAGCGGAAGTCGCTTTCGTTCAGTTGCAGGCGCGGATCATCACTGCTGCTGTCGGCTGACAGAGCACGGTGCAGCGGGGTTTCGGTGTCCGCCAGCTCCTGCATCAGCGTGGGGCTTATGGTGAGGCGATCGCAACCCGCCAGCGATTGAATCTCACCAATGTTGCGGAAGCTCGCCCCCATCACCACGGTGTCGTAATTGTACGCCTTGTAGTAATGGTAGATTCGGCTTACGGACTGTACGCCGGGGTCGCGTTGCAGGCTGAAATCCGCTTCGGGCTCCCGTGCCCTGTGCCAGTCCAGAATGCGGCCGACAAAAGGTGAAATCAGATAGATGCCGGCATCGGCGCAGGCTCGGGCCTGGGCAAATCCGAACAGCAGGGTCAGGTTGCAGTTGATTCCTTCCTGTTCGAGCTGTCGACCGGCTTCAATGCCTTCCCATGTGGAGGCGATCTTGATCAGTACCCGCGCGCGCGGAATATCCAGTGCTTCGTACATGCTGATCAGCTCACGGGCCTTCGCAACGGTGGCGTTTGTATCGAATGACAGGCGTGCATCCACCTCAGTGGAGATGCGTCCTGGTACCAGCTGGGTAATTTCGCGACCGATCAGTACGGCGAAACGATCCGTCATCAGCGAGAGTTGTTCTGAAGTGCTGGCGTCATGCTGGCTGGCCCATTGGCGTGCCTGATCCAGCAGGGGGGCATATTTTGTATCCTGTGCAGCCTTCAGCAGCAGTGAGGGGTTGGTGGTGGCATCCACGGGCGCAAAGCGGCGAATCGCGTCGATATCGCCGGTATCGGCCACTACTGTGGTCATCTGTTTCAGTTGTTCAAGCTGGTTCATCGGAAGTTTCCTGTGAAAGCGATATACATTCGGTGGTTCAGTCGCGGCTGACCAGCGCCAAAGCGGCCTGAAAGGTTTTGACGCCGGCTTCGCGGGCATGGCCGTTTTCACTCAGGTAGCGGCGGAACTGCTTGCCCCCCCTTTGGCCATGGAAAAGTCCAAGCAAGTGTTTGGTAACGGCATACAGGGGAGCGCCTGCAGCCAGGCGCTGCTCCAGATAGGGAATGAATGCTTCGGCAATATCCATACGGCTGCGTACCGGGTGGCAGCTGCCGAAATAGCGCTGATCAACTTCACTGAGCAGTGGCCAGGGGTTCTGGTAGGCCTCACGGCCGATCATTACGCCGTCAACCTTCTCAAGGTGGTGGTCACACTCGGCAAGTGTTTTGATGCCGCCGTTGATGATGATCTCCAACTCAGGATATAGGGCCTTTATGCGGTAAACATGGTCGTAGATCAGTGGTGGGATATCGCGATTTTCCTTGGGGCTCAAGCCCTGAAGGATCGCCTTGCGTGCATGTATGGTAAAGCTGGTGCAGCCGCTTTGGCGGACGGTTTCAACAAAGCGGTGCAGGTGCTCGAAACTGTCCAGGTCGTCAATGCCCAGTCGATGTTTGACTGTAACCGGGATACGCACTGCGGCCTGCATTTCGCCCAGACATTCCGCCACCAGTTGCGGGTGAGCCATCAGACAGGCGCCGATCATGTTGTTCTGTACCCGGTCGCTGGGGCAGCCCACATTGAGGTTCACTTCGTCATAACCCCGCTCTTCCGCCATGCGGGCGCATTGAGCAAGTTCGGCTGGATGGCTGCCGCCCAGCTGCAGCGCGACTGGATGCTCACTGGCGTGATAGTCAAGATGGCGTGCGGCGTCACCATGGATCAGCGCGCCTGTCGTTACCATTTCGGTGTACAGCAGAGCGTGGTCTGAGATCAGGCGATGAAAGACTCTGCAATCGGATGTTGTCCAATCCATCATCGGCGCAACAGAGAACCGCCGGCGGACACTGTCGTGTATGAAGGAATGACCGGAAACGTAGTGTGTGTGTAGTGCCTGATCTGCGTTCATTACTGCCTGTTCTGTTCGATTCAAGTCGCTGACGCTTTGGAAGGGCCCTGTTCTGGGGCGCGGCGTTCAAGGCGGCTACTATAGCACAGCTGGCAGGATGATTCGGCGGGGCGCAGAGACAAAACAGGCCCCAAAAGGGGCCTGTAGAGAGGTCAAAGAGGTGGTCAGAAAGCGCTGAAACCATAGTTGGCGATCAGGCGTACTTCGTCAACGTTGTCGAACTGCTCGCTTTCAATATGGGCAATGCGGGCACGCAGGGACAGGCCCTCCAGTGAGCTGCCCTGAAACACATACTGCGCTTCCAGATCTGTTTCGCTTTCTTTGGCGTTGGTCTGGGTAGCGGTATCAATATCCCAGCCTTCGGTATGACGTGCCATCAGGCTCAGGCCCGGCAAGGCAGCCACGTTGTAGTCGGCGCGAACCTGCAGTGACTGTTCATCCGCACTGTTGAAGTCCAGATATTGAACAGAGTTCCAGACCATCAGAATATTGTTGTCGTTGTTGAAACCGTCCCAGCTGTAGTCATAACCGTCATCGCCGCCGATGTTTTGGTAAGACAGTGTCATGGTCAGGTCGCCAGTCGTGTAGCGGCCTGCGAGATTGAACAGGCTGGACTGATAATCACGGCCGTAAAGGTCGCCGTCATCCGTGCCGTAGTAATAGTGTGCATCCACCAGAATGCTGTCGCCGTTGTTCAGTTCAAACGGGTAGGATGCGTTCAGGTAGGTCTGACGCAGGTAGTCATCAGCGATGCCGTGAGCTGCCTGGACGCTCAGGCCGTTATTGAAGCTGTAGCTGCCGCCGAGTACATACAGGTCGTACTCTTCACCGTTGGCTTCGTACTTGTCAAAGTCGGTTTCGGCCATGTTGACAGCACGATCACTGTAGATGGCATACAGGTCAGCGCCGCCCAACTGAGTATCCAGCTTGATCGCCTGGGTCGAGCTGGGGGTTGAGCGAGAGTCGTCATCGTATAACAGGGGGGTCGCGAGAACCATGCGACCGGCACGCAGCTCGGTGACGTCACCCAGTTTCAGTTTGATGAATGCCTGGCCCAGCTTGGCATAGCTCTCGGTGTCATCGCCATCGGCTTTAAGCATGCCGATACTTTCATCGCCACCGCGGCCATCCAGTTTTAGGGCTCCAAACAGGGAGGCGTCAAAGCCGATCACATCGTTGATATAGGGAGAAGCATAATCAACGCGCACGGCCTGCGAAGCGGCTACGCGGTCTTCCGCGGTGCCCTGACGAAAATCACGGTTGAAGTAAAGCGTACGCAGGTTGATATCCAGGCTCGGCTCATTGGCAAAGGCAGCTGGTGTGGCGATCATGCAGCAACCGGCCAATGCAATGGCGAGTGGTTTTTTTAGTGTATTCATCGTGGCTGTACCCTGTTGAATAAGAAGATCTGCAGATTTATGTTCGCCAAATTTGGCGTTGGCAGCAGACTGAACGGGGCGCAGTGTAATAAAATGCACCTTTTAGCTCAAACGTGCGGGATTAGACCTTGTCTGTATTTAAAACCTTATCCGGGCCCCTGCTGGGGTTGCCTGTAGCGATCGTTTTTCTTTTGCTGCTCGATCTGCTGTTGGTGCGAGACCTGGCGTGGACGCTGGAGAACTATCAAGGCAAGCGTTTCTGGGTCAATTTCGGTATCAGCGCTTTTGTGCTTTGGGCGCTGCTGTTCAATATCCGTGGCTATTGGAACCTGCACCGCCGCACTGCAGTTGCCTTGTTGGCCGGTGTGGCCATTGCCTATTTCGCGCAAAGTGCCTACTTCGGTGTATACCGCAAGTTTGTGACGGTATTTGACTTCCGTTTTTTCGCCACTGATCCCCTTATGACCGTTGAGTTGTGGCTGGAGCACGGTACCTTTCTGCGTCCTGTTCTGGCTGCAGGGCTCGCCTGTATGGTGTTATACCTGATCATGTGCCAGCCGGCTTCTCCTCGTCGCTGGTTGCGCTGGAGCAAGGGTGGACTGGGTGTTGCGTTTTTTTTGCTGGTTACCCTGAATTGGTATGGCGCACCTCATTTTCAGCTTGCACCGGTGGCTTATGCCGGCAACCTTATCAGTGCAGTCGAGTTTAATTACAACCGCGATGACTACCCGCCAAAACCTGTGCTGAATTACCGTGAGCAGGCGCCAGAAGGTGTGCCTTCACTGGTGTTTGTGATCGGTGAGTCACTGAATGTGGATCATATGGGGGTTTATGGCTACGAGCGGGATACAACACCCAACCTGACTCGGCTGGAGCGTGAACAGAAGCTGGTCGCAATGCGCAACGCGGTGAGTATTGGTCCACGTACACTGACCTCTGTACCCTACATGCTGACCGGACTGCAGGGTGTGGATCCGCACGGGGTGATCTACTCTGTACCGACCCTGTTCAACTATGCCAAAAGTGCGGGTTACAGTACGGCGCTGATCACGGCGCAGGACTTCCAGTGGCGCAATACCGACAAACTGTTTGTTGACCAGGATATGGATCACTTCGAACAGGGCAGTCACTTCAGCCCTGATGTCAGCGTCTCGATCGGAGCTGATGATCGAACAGTGCTGGAAAAAGGAATTAAGCCCTGGCTTGGACGTCAGTCAGGAGGTGATCGCCCCTTCATGCTGGTGGTACAGATGAGCGGCAGTCACACCCCGTTCTCGCGTCAGGTGCCGGCCGATATGAAGCAGTTCCTGCCGGAAGAAAACCCGAACAGTATTAACGCCTATGACAACACGGTGTGGTACACGGATCTTGTTCTAAATGAACTGCTACAGGCAGTAAGAGCCGAGAATCCGAACAGCTGGATATTCTATTCCTCCGATCATGGGGAACATGTAACCGGGAAGGGTGGTGCGTTTCATGGTGATTTTCAGGATGAGGTGACACACAACAGCTTTCTGGTATTTCCGCCTGTATCGCACTATGAAGCGATTGCTGACAAGGTGGATTCCCCGCTGTCACAGGCAGACATATTCGCTACCCTGTTGGAACTGATGCAAGTGGAACCGGTGACCCCTATTGATGGCTTGAGCCTTTTGGGCGATATCCCCGAAGATCGCATGCGAATTGTCACGGCGTTCATGAAAACCCTGCATAATGACCCGCGGGCAGCGTTGGTATTCCCGGATCGTCGTATCTGGGAGGTGGATTTTGAGCGCAGTAATGTGCGTCTGGCTGATGGGGAGAGTGTGATTCCCTACCGCCAAATGGGTGCGCAGTACCGTCAGATGTTCGACCGTCGTATTAATGCAGGGAGAACAAGCGAATGATCGTGACCAAAGCCACCGGTCTGGCAAGGTTCTATTACGCCACACGTTATTCAATCAAGGGGTTGCGAGCCGCCTACCGCAGTGAGCCGGCGTTTCGGTACGAGCTGTGGGCGGCAGCGTTGCTGTTGCCACTGGCATTCTGGCTGGCTCAATCCGGCTTGCAGCTGGGGCTTTTGATCAGCACGCTGCTGTTTGTGCTGATCATGGAGCTGATCAATACCGCCATAGAAGCCGTGGTCGACCGCGCCGGTACAGAGTTCCATGCTCTGGCGGGTCTTGCCAAGGATCTTGGGTCGGCAGCGGTGTTACTGTCACTACTCATTACGGCGGTGGTCTGGGGCGGTATCGCCTGGGACAATTTCAGCTGACGTTCCTGCATGGCAGCCTGCCTCTCTTGCGCGTTATAATGCCGCGTTTAACTCACCCCATTACAGGATCGAGTCACCATCATGACTGTTCGTACCCGTGTAGCACCGTCACCTACTGGCGATCCCCACGTAGGCACCGCCTATATTGCACTGTTCAACCTCGCTTTTGCCCGTCAGCACGGCGGCCAGTTCATTCTGCGTATTGAGGATACCGACCAAACCCGCAGTACGGCTGAGTCGGAGCAGGCGATTCTGGATTCGTTGCGCTGGCTGGGGCTTGAGTGGGATGAAGGGCCTGACGTGGGTGGTCCTCATGGGCCTTACCGCCAGAGCGAGCGCAAGGGTATGTACAAGGACTTTGCCATGCGTCTGGTGGAAGAAGGCACGGCGTTCCTCTGCTTCCGTACCGCAGAGGAGCTGGACGAGTTGCGCGAAACCCGTCGTGCCGATGGCAAGCATACTGCACTGAAACAGAGTGACCTTGAGTTGCCGCAGGATGAGGTTGAGCGTCGCATGGCGGCGGGAATGCCTTATGTGGTGCGCATGAAGGTGCCGGAAGAGGGTGTCTGTGTGATTGACGACATGCTGCGCGGTCCCATTGAGCTGGATTGGGGGCAGGTCGACGCCCAGATCCTGCTCAAGTCCGATGGCATGCCGACCTACCATCTGGCCAACGTGGTTGATGATCATCTGATGCAGATCACCCACGTGATCCGTGGCGAAGAATGGATCAACTCGGCGCCCAAACACAAACTGCTGTACCAGTACTTTGGCTGGGATATGCCGCAGTTGTGCCACATGCCGCTGCTGCGCAACCCGGACAAATCCAAGCTCTCCAAGCGCAAGAACCCGACCAGTATTCTGTACTATCAGCGCATGGGCTACCTGCCGGAAGCGCTGCTGAACTATCTGGGTCGCATGGGGTGGTCCATGCCGGATGAGCGTGAGAAGTTCAACCGTGACGAGATGTTCGCCAGCTTCGATATTCAGCGTGTATCTTTGGGCGGGCCGGTTTTCGATCAGGAAAAACTGAGCTGGCTCAATGGCCTCTGGATCCGTGAAGAGCTGAGCCCTGAGCAGTTTGCGGCACAGGTACAGAAGTGGGCGTTGAACCCCGAGTATCTGGCGCAGATCATTCCGCTGATTCAACCGCGTGTTGAAAAATTTACCGATATTGCACCGCTGGCCGGTTTTTTCCTGAGCGGAATGCTGCCGATCACTGAGGCGGATTTCGAGCACAAGAAAATCGAGCTTGAAGAGGTGCGTCGCATTCTGCAGTTCAGTGTTTGGCATATGGATCAGCAGGGACACTGGGACCGTGACAGTCTGTTCGCCGAGCTGAAAAAACTGGCTGATGGCATGGATATCAAGATTCGTGATTTCCTGTTTCCGCTGTTCGTGGCCATATCCGGTACTGCTCAGAGTGTTTCGGTGGTGGATGCGATGTCCATTTTGGGGCCGGACATGAGTCGTGCCCGCCTGCGTCACGCGCTTGAAGTAGTGGGTATGCCGTCCAAGAAGGAAACCAAGCGTCTGGAAAAGGAATACAAGGCGCTAACTGACTGATTCAGTTGTGCAAATTGTCAAGATTCCTGCAAGAAAACGTTTGACAGCACAGGGTGGGACCATTAATATACGCCCCGTCCTGTGACGAGGGGCCTTAGCTCAGCTGGGAGAGCGCAACACTGGCAGTGTTGAGGTCAGCGGTTCGATCCCGCTAGGCTCCACCAAAATCGTCATACACAGCGTCCCATTCGTCTAGTGGCCTAGGACACCGCCCTTTCACGGCGGTAACAGGGGTTCGAACCCCCTATGGGACGCCATCCTTTTGCAGGCATTCGCCTGACTGTGGGGCCTTAGCTCAGCTGGGAGAGCGCGACACTGGCAGTGTCGAGGTCAGCGGTTCGATCCCGCTAGGCTCCACCATCCTCTTATGTATTTCAAGATTCTCTGTAACCGGCATCAAATGCCTGCTCATTAAGAGACAGCATCTTTCCACCCTTGTTGGCAAAACGGTCCAGCAGTGCCTGTTTCAGCAAGCCGCTGTCGAAAGGCAGATATCTGGCTGCGGCACCGAGCATGAGGCTGTTTACCAGTCGACGATCTCCCATACCAATAGCCATATCCCAGGCGTTCAGGCTGCTGATGCTGATTGGATACCGGGCCAGCTGTTCCAGTGGTGCATCCGGATATTCAAACAGCCCTAAAGATACAACCGGTGGGGTTTGTGCAAAGGTGTTGACCAGTGCGGCTGCACCTGTGCGGAGATGCCCCGCCCAGCGCAGTGCCTCGGCGGGCTCGAACGCCAGCAGCAGATCGGCATTTCCGGGTGTGATGGAGGGGGAGTATACCCGAGCGCCAAAGCGCACATGTGAAGTTACGACACCGCCGCGCTGTGCCATGCCTGCCACCTCTGTTTTTTTCACATCATGGCCGGCGCGAATGGCAGCCTGAGCGATGATGTCAGCCGCGGTCATGACGCCCTGCCCACCAATCCCGGCCACCAGTATATTGGTTACATGGCTCATGCACTTACCTCCACGGCATTGATTCGGTTGTCGCGGCTCAGCGGAATGATGGCATCCGGGCCGCAGGTGTTGATGCAGAGGTTGCAGCCGGTACAGGCTGCGCTGTCGATTTTCACGAAGGCCAGTTGTTTTTCACGACCGTTGGGTTTGATCACCGTTTCACGCCGTTCAACCAGAATGGCCGGGCAGCCCACATCAAGACAGTTGCTGCAGCCGGTGCACCTGTTGGCGTCTACGGACAGCGCCGGTTGCTGGCTGTAGCGCTCGGTAAGGACGCAGGGCTGATTGGTTATGATGACCGATGGCCCGGTTTGCTTGACCTCTTCACGCAACGCCTTGAACAGTGTGGGCAGTTCGTATGGATTGACCTCATGGATCCGCTCGGGTTTGACCCCCAGGGCTTCGCACAGCTTTCTGAAGTCAACCTGCACGGTTTGTTGGCCGTGAAGGTCAAGGCCCGAAGAGGGTGCGTTCTGTCCGCCGGTCATGCCTACCGCTCGGTTGTCCAGCAGCAGAATGGTGACGTTGCCACGGTTGTAGGTGATGTCCAGCAGTCCCTGCATGCCCATATGCAGGAATGTGGAGTCGCCGATGACCGCAATGACATTCTTGTTTTGATCCGCTTCACTGCGTCCCTTGTCGATCCCCTGGGCAACGCTTAGCGAAGCTCCCATGCTGATGCAGGTATCCAGTGCATTCCACGGCTGGCCGGCCCCCAGCGTGTAGCAACCGATGTCGCCGGAGATAATGGTGTTTTTAACGTGCGCGAGACAGTAGTAGATACCCATGTGAGGGCAGGCAACACACAGGGTTGGCGGGCGCGGAAACAAATCGTTTTGAGTTGCAGGGGCAGTGGTGCAGGTGTCACCGGTGAGCGGGGCCAGTGCAGGCCTCAGCACTGACGGTGTCAGCTCTCCGATTCGGGGCAGGATGTCCTTGCCGCTGAGCCGGATGCCGGCTGCTTTCAACTCGGTTTCCAGCAGTGGCTCGACCTCTTCGGCCACAATCACTTGATCAACCCCCTGGGCGAACGCTCTGATTGTTTCGATGGGAGCGGGGTGGCTCAGCCCGAGCTTCAGAACGGGGGCTTCCGGGAATGTTTCACGCACATGGCAATAGGCGGCACCCGAGGTGACAAAGCCAATCCGTCGATCGCGGCCGGACTCGAATCGGTTCAGCTCACAACCTTCCGAAAACTGCGCTAATGCATTGTCACGCTGCATCATCAACGGTATGCGGTTGCGCGCGTTGCCCGGCACCATGACGTAGCGGCTGCTATCTTTATTAAAGCACCGTGCAACCGCTGTTTCGGGCGCCTCGGTGCTGACCAGTCCCTTTACATGACAGATGCGGGTGGTCAGGCGCAGCAACACGGGTACTGAAAATCGCTCTGACAGGGCAAAGGCAAAGCGGGTCATGCTGTAGGCTTCCTGCGCGTCACAGGGCTCGAGCACCGGGATATGGGCGAAGCGACCCCAGTAGCGAGAGTCCTGCTCATTCTGTGAGGAAGAGAGCCCTACATCATCCGCCACTGCAATGACCAGCCCGCCGACTGCGCCGATCAGGGTCTGGGTCATCAAGGCATCGGATGCCACGTTGAGTCCAACATGCTTCATGGCACAGAGGGCTCGGCTTCCGGCAAGAGAGGCACCAATTGCGACCTCAAGTGAAACCTTTTCGTTGATCGACCACTCTGAGTAGACCGTTGGATAGGCTGACAGATATTCCAGTATTTCGGTGGATGGTGTGCCGGGGTAGGCTGCCGCCACACGGCAATCGGCATCGCGGGCAGCCATCGCTACCGCTTCGTTGCCGGAAATGAAAATGGCCTGCGGATTACGTACCTGTTCGGCGGCGGTCATCGGGCGCTCCATGACAAGATGATATTTTTTGTTCGGGGTCTTGCTTGAAAATGAATCATGTATCGAGTGTAGAGCGGCAGCTGTGGGCGTATACGGACCTGGATCAATAAAGCGTGAATGTGGCACATTAGCCAATAGTAGCGCGGTGAAGGGCGCTGATGTCGATCATCAGGGAGCGAGAATATGATGAATGTGATCCAGCATGTGACAGCTAATCAGCACGGGCGCGATTTTGTGGTGGGTGATATTCATGGCTGGTACGAGCCCTTGATGGCCGAACTGGAAGCGGTCTGTTTTGACCCTGCACATGACCGGCTGTTTTCAGTGGGTGACTTGATCAACCGGGGACCGGATTCAGAGCGTTGTCTGCTGTTGACCCAAGAGCCCTGGTTTTTTGCGGTACGGGGTAATCACGAGCAGATCCTGTTCAATTGGCTTCAGCAGCCGGAGGCGGTGGATGTGGAAACGTGGCTGCGTTACGGCGGCAGAACCTGGCTGGGAGCGGGGCCGGAGCACTACTTTGCCCGCCATCCTGAGCTGCGTCGCCATGCTGAAGTGCTGGCTGGCCAGATGCCCTGGGTGATCGAGCTTGAGGTAGGCGATGGGCGCAGAATTGGCATCTCACACAGTACCTTCCCGCTGGATGAATGGGAGGATCTGGCACTGAGGCTACCGTTCGAGCCCGCGTTGCAGGAAGCCTTGCTGTGGGAGCGCCCCATCAAGCAGCCTGAGTTTGTGCACCATGTGGAGGGGATCGATCTGACGGTACACGGCCATGTGGTCGTGCCAAGAGTCGAGCGACGGGGCAACGGCATATATATTGATACGGGGGCAGCACTGTTTGAGCAGCCGATTAAGCCCGAAAGCCGTACCCATAACCCGCGTATTACGGCGATTGAACTCAGTGAGCTGTTTATGATCACAGCTCACTGAGCCTGAGTCTAGAAGTGGCCGCTGGCGGAAAAACGGATGCGCAGCTGCTTTTCGATTTCCACACAGATGAACAGCATCACCCCCAGAGCCACAATCAACAGACCATCGAAAAGGGCGATTGCTTCAGTTTCAAACACCATTTGCAGCACAGGCAGATAGGTGATGGCAAACTGTCCGGCCGTGACCAGAATGATGGCCAGCCATACGGCGCGAGTGCCCAGTGCGGCGCGCCAGTTCAGCGATGTGCTGTAGATGTTGCGGATGAAAAACAGGTGGAATATTTTCATCACGACCAGTGTATTCATTGCCAGTGTACGGGCCATCTCTTCGGAGTAGCCCTGATTGATGGCATAGGTATGGATCCCGAAAATAGCCAGCAGGAAGAGCGTGCCTACCAATATGATGTGCCAGACAAGTGCCCCGTTGAGGAGCGGTTCCTGACGTGAGCGGGGCGGTCGTTTCATGGTGTTGGACTCGGTGGGCTCAAATGCCAGCGCGATTCCCAGGGTAACGGCGGTGATCATATTGACCCATAAAATCTGCAGCGGCGTGATTGGCAGCGACATACCCAGCGCCAGTGCCAGCAGAATGGTCCCGGCTTCACCGGCATTGGTGGGCAGGGTCCAGCTGATCACCTTCTTGATGTTGTCGTATACGGTACGCCCCTCTCGTACGGCTGCGGCAATGGAAGCAAAGTTGTCATCCGCCAGCACCAGTTCGGATGCCTCGCGAGCGGCTGCGCTGCCGTTCAGCCCCATGGCGATGCCGGCATCGGCGCGCTTGAGTGCCGGCGCGTCGTTGACGCCATCGCCGGTCATGGCAACCGTCATGCCCTGTGTCTGCAGTACCTGAACCAGTCGCAGCTTGTGCTCGGGGCTGGTGCGTGCAAACACATCCGACTGACGTACCGCTTCGGACAGGGCCGCGTCATCCATCTGGTCAATATCACGCCCCGTAATAACCCGGTCGGTGTGGGTGAGCCCGATCTGGCGGGCAATCGCCCCTGCGGTGGTGGCATGATCACCGGTAATCATTTTGACATTGATCCCGGCGTCATGGCACTCCTGTACAGCGGTAATGGCCTCGTTGCGTGGAGGATCAATCAGGCCTGTAAGACCCAGGAAAACAAGTGCCTGTTCAAGATCACTGTGCTCCAGCACGGTATGATCTGTACTGACAGGGCGCATGGCCAGTGCCAGAACACGCTGACCCTGCTCGGCCAGCGCTTCGGCCTGTTGCAGCCAGTACTCGACCGCGATCGGTGCGGTGTCACCCTCGAGCTGAAGTTGTTGTTGGCACATCTGCAGTACCTGCTCAGGGGCGCCTTTAACGAAAATATAGGCCTCGTTGTCATGGTTGTGGTGCAGGCTGGCCATGAACTTGTGGCGTGAGTCGAAGGGTATGACATCCGTCCGCGTCCATTGCCGACGGGCATCAAGCCCATCGCTTAATGCCTTGGCTGCAAAAGCCAGCAGCGCGGCTTCCATCGGGTCACCTTCCGCTTGCCAATGGCTGTTGTTGCGAGTCAGCTCGGCATCGTTGCACAGCAGGGCGGCGCGAGCGGCCTGAATCAGTCCGGTCTGACTGTCGGCTGTTGTCTTGCCTGATGATGCCTCCAGAGGGCCTTCAGGGGCATAGCCTTCACCTGTAACACTGAACTGCTCGTTGGCCAGTATCAGGCGGGTGACGCTCATTTCATTGCGGGTCAGTGTGCCGGTCTTGTCGGAACAGATGACGGATACGGCGCCGATGGTTTCAATCGCGGGCAGACGTCGAATGATGGCGTTACGCCTCGCCATGGCCTGAACGCCAACGGCAAGCGTAATGGTCAGAACGGCGGGCAGCCCTTCGGGAATGGCCGAAACCGACAGGGCGACCACGGACATGAACAGCTGTGCAAACTCGTGCTCCAGTACGAAGTAGCCGAATCCGAGAATGACCGTGGCCAGGCTGACGATAAAAGCGGTCAACCAGCGCGAGAACTCGCTCATCTGTGCAACCAGTGGGGTGGTGAGCGTCTCTACGCCGGTCAGCAGCTCACTTATGCGGCCAATCTCGGTAGATTCGCCAGTAGCCACAACAACCCCGACACCCTGGCCGCTGGTGACCGTGGTGCCGCTGAAAGCGAGGCAGGTGCGATCGCCGAGTGCGGCGTCAGCGGCAACGGCAGCGGTCTGCTTGTCCACCGCCACTGATTCGCCGGTCAGAATCGCTTCCTGTATCTGCAGATCATGGCTTTTCAGCAAGCGCAGGTCTGCAGGCACCTTGTCACCGGCTTCCAGCATGACGATGTCGCCGGGCACCAGCTCTTCACCGGCCAGGGTGGTGCGTTTGCCATTGCGCATGACAGACGCTCTGGGCGCGAGCATCTGCCGAATGGCATCCATCGCGCGTTCAGCCTTACCTTCCTGCAGTACACCGATAATGGCATTGATCAGCACCACGGCCAGGATCACGCCGGTGTCGATGTAGTGCTGCAACAGGCCGGTGATGAACGCCGCCCCCAATAACACATAAATGAGAATATTGTGGAACTGCATGACAAATCGAAGCAGCGGATGGGGGCGGGGCGGCTCAGGCAGCCTGTTGCGCCCATACTGCTGTTGTCTTTGCTGCGCTGTCTCATGACTCAGCCCTTCAGGGCCTGTATCCATCTGCTGCAGAACATCTTCTGCAGCATGATGATGCCACTGTTCTCTGTGTTTCATGTGTCGATTCCCTGGGTTATGGTTGGGCGGCCTTGTTCTGCTGTGAGTCGCGCTCAGGCTGCAGGTTCCGCAACTGCAGCATGAAGCACTAACGATCAGTACGGTACCTGACGTGCATCAATTTCAGCATTGGTTTGCAGGTCTGGGCTCGCTTGTCATTTTTATTGACTAGACTGATCCATACAGCTGCGTCCGCAGTATCAAATCATCAAGTGATACACTAATACAAAAAAAGTTTAGCTTTTGTGTATCATTTGAATAAATTTGATAGTACATTTAATCCATCGCATGTTGGTGAGCGTATCCTGTTGTATCTGTGCCTGCAGCGGTACAGCTAAACAGGCTGAAAGCGGCCGGAGCGATACAAAAAACACTCTGGCTTAGAAAAATAAGTTACACAGTGCGACAGAATGAACCAAGATCGGAGAGCAGAACGATGACGCCCGAAGAAAAGAATTTCATGCGTAAGATCGAAGCGGAAGAGAAGATCGAACCGAAGGACTGGATGCCTGCTGAGTATCGCAAGAACCTGATCCGTCAGATCTCTCAGCATGCTCACTCTGAAGTGATCGGCATGCAGCCGGAAGGCAACTGGATCACCCGCGCACCTTCCCTGCGTCGCAAGGCAGTACTGTTGTCCAAGGTACAGGACGAGGCAGGTCACGGCCTTTATCTGTACAGCGCGGCTGAAACCCTGGGTATCTCCCGCTCTGAAATGATCGAACAGCTGCAGAGCGGCAAGGCCAAGTATTCCTCGATCTTCAACTACCCGACCCTGACATGGGCTGACGTAGCGGCGATCGGCTGGCTGGTTGATGGTGCTGCCATCGTGAACCAGGTATCCCTGCAGCGCACCTCTTACGGCCCGTACTCACGCGGCATGATCCGTATCTGTAAGGAAGAAAGTTTCCATCAGCGCCAGGGCTACGAAGCCATGCTGGCACTGGCCAAGGGCTCCCCGGAGCAGAAAGCGATGGCTCAGGATGCTCTGAACCGCTTCTACTGGCCGGCCCTGATGATGTTTGGTCCGCACGACTCCGAGTCTGCACACTCCCAGAAATCCATGGAGTGGAAGATCAAGCGCGAGACCAACGATGACCTGCGGCAGAAATTCGTCGATCAGACCGTCAAGCAGATCGAAGTGCTGGGTCTTGACCACCCGGACGCCAACATCAAGTGGAACGAAGCACGTGGCCACTACGACAGCAGCGACCTGAACTGGGACGAGTTCTGGAGTGTGATCAACGGTAACGGCCACTGCAACCGTCAGCGTATCGAACACCATGTTGCCGCCCACGATGAAGGCGAGTGGGTTCGTGACGCCATTACTGCATACAACGAAAAGAAACGCGCCAAGAAAGCACAGCGTGCAGCTTAAGAGGTAACTGGAAATGACAAAGCCAACTGAAAAACTGGAACTGTTTGAGGTTTTCGTACGCTCCAAGCGTGGTCTGGACCACAAGCATGTCGGCAGCCTGCACGCTGAAGATCATGAACAGGCGCTGGAATACGCCCGTGACTGCTACACCCGTCGCAGCGAAGGCGTCAGCCTGTGGGTCGTCAAGTCCAGCGACATCTGCTCATCTCAGGAAGATGATGCGGATTGCTTCTACGACCCGAATGATGACAAGCCCTACCGTCACGCGACTTATTACGTGCTGCCCGATCCCGTCAACAACATGTAATCGGTGAGGAGATAGAGTAATGAGTGACGCAATCAAGGCGGCAACGCTTGAGTATGCCACCCGTTTGGGTGATGACTCCGTGGTTCTGGGCCACCGTATCTCCGAGTGGGTGAGCTACGGTCCGTTCCTGGAAGAAGATATCGCTTACGGCAACGTATCACTGGATTACATTGGCCGTGCCCGCATGTTCTACACCTATGCGGCTGAGCTGGCCAACGATGGCCGCAGTGAAGATGACTTTGCCTACATGCGCAGTGATCGTGAGTACCGCAATCTGCTGCTGATGGAAATGCCCAAGGGTGACTTTGCTTACTCTCAGGTACGTCAGCTGTTCGCGGATGTGTACTACACACTGGTACTGCCGGAGCTGGAAAAGTCGAAGGACGAAACCCTGGCGGCAATCGCCTCCAAGGCGATCAAGGAAACCAAGTATCACCTGCGCCGCAGCCGTGACTGGGTTCTGCGCCTGGGTGATGGCACTGAAGAAAGTCACAAGCGCACGCAGAAGGCCGTGGATGCGCTCTGGGGTTATACCCACGAGATGTTCGACATGGACGAAACCGAGCAGCTGCTGGCTGACAACGGTATTGGTGTCGACGTATCCAGGCTGCGTGATCAGTGGCACAAGATGGTCAGCGACATTCTGACCGAAGCCACTCTGACCGTGCCGGAAGACGCCTGGGCCGTGCGTGGTGGTCGTACCGGTTACCACACCGAGAATCTGGGTCATATGTTGACCGAGATGCAGATCGTGCACCGCTCTCACCCCGGATGCCAGTGGTAAAGCGCCATGAATGAAATCTCATTGATGCCGGAAGAGCAGTATCGTCGCCTGCAGCAACGCAACGCGCCGGACGTAAAGGAACTCTGGAACCTGCTCGATGAAGTGAAGGATCCTGAAGTCCCGGTACTGAGCATCTGGGATCTGGGGATTCTGCGTGACGTGGAGCGTGATGGTGACCGTATTGTGGTCACCATCACTCCGACGTACTCCGGCTGTCCGGCGATGAACACCATCACCGATGACGTAGTGGCCCAGCTCAATCGACACGGCTATGACGATGTTGAAGTCAAAACGGCCCTGTCGCCAGCCTGGAGCTCTGAGTGGATGTCGCCGGAAGGGCGCCGCAAATTGCGCAACTACGGCATAGCACCGCCGGAGGACGCCGATATCGATGCGGATGGTCTGACCCCGGATGCCCATGCCCAGTGTCCGCACTGCGGCTCGCGCAACACCCGTCGGATAAGCGAGTTTGGCTCCACCGCCTGCAAGGCGCTGTTCCAGTGCAACGATTGCAACGAGCCTTTTGACTATTTTAAGAAGATATAGGTGAAGCGATGTCTGACACCAATTTCTACACGCTGAAAGTGGCCGAAGTCCAGCCGGAAACGGACTCGGCGATCTGCGTGACCTTCGAAGTACCCGAAGAACTGAAGCAGAAGTTCAAGTTTATCCAGGGCCAGTTCCTGACCCTGCGCGCCATGATTGATGGCGAAGATGTACGTCGTTCCTACTCCATCTGTTCCGGCGTGAACGATGGCCACATGCGTGTCGGCATCAAGCGTGTACAGGATGGCCGGTTCTCCAACTACGCCAACGACCATTTCAAGCCGGGTGTTGAAGTTGAAGTCATGCCGCCGCAGGGCAGCTTCTACACTGAGCTGAACCCGGAAAACGCCAAGAACTACATGTGCATTGCGGCAGGCTCCGGCATCACGCCGATGATCTCGATCATGAAGTCCGTGCTCTCTACCGAGCCGAACAGCAGGGTCACTCTGATCTACGGCAACCAGCGCAGCAATACCGTGATGTTCAAGGACGAGCTGAACTTCATCAAGAACCGTTATATGGATCGCTTCCAGTGGATCAATATCATGGACTATGAAGATCAGGGCGCGGATCTGCTCAACGGTCGCATCGACAACAAGAAAGGCTATGCACTGCAGAAGAGCGGCCTGATCGATATCAAGAGTACTGATGAAGCTTTCATCTGTGGTCCTGAGGCGATGATGACCGAAGTCTCTCGTGGCTTCCGTATGGAAGGTTTGAGCGACAGTCAGATTCACTACGAACTCTTTGCCACCTCGTCTGCAGACTCCAAGGAGATGCTGGAGAAGGCACAGGCGCGCGTAGCGCAGTACGGCGAAGACAAGATGAGCAAGGTGACCGTGGTCGCCGATGGTCGCTCCGTGATGTTTGATCTGGCTACCGTGGGTCAGAACATTCTGGATGCGGGCATGGATGCGGGTATGGACCTGCCTTACTCCTGCAAGGCCGGTGTGTGCTCCACCTGCAAATGCAAACTGACCAAGGGTGAAGTGGAGATGGATATCTCTCACGGACTGGAGCAGCACGAAATCGAAGCCGGTTACGTGCTCAGCTGTCAGGCGCATCCGATCACCGACGAAGTCGTGCTGGATTTCGATCAGCGCTGATACCGCGTCGGTTTATACCAGAACGCCCCGCCCAGTGCGGGGCGTTTGCGTTTCTACTCTTCGTTCGATGGGTTGTCGGACGTGTTGTCGGACGTTGGTTCGACCATGCGCACGGCACTTTCGATCACCACGGGTGTCAGCGGTACATCCCCGTGCATGCCCTGGCGGCCGGTTTTCACCGCACTGATGCTGTCGATGGTGTCCATGCCGTTGACCACTTTGCCGAATACAGTATAACCGGCCGGACCATAGCGGCCATCAAGCCGGATGTTATCCGCTGTATTGATGAAGAACTGCGCCGTGGCGCTGTCCGGATCCCGGGTGCGGGCCATGGCGATGCTGCCGCGCAGATTGCTCAGGCCGTTGCTGGACTCGTTTTTGATCGGCGCACCGGTTTCAACCTGCTCCATCTCGGCCGTGAAACCGCCGCCCTGGATCATGAAACCCGGGATCACGCGGTGAAAGATCAAGCCATCGTAGTGGCCCTTGTCCACATACTGCAGGAAATTGGCAGTGGTGACAGGGGCCTTGTCAGCATCGAGTTGCAGCTCAATTTCCCCCAGGGTCGTTGTCAGCAACACCCGTGGAGCGGTTTCCTGCGCCTGAGCGGGCACGAACGCAGCCGGCAGTAATGCCAGGCCAAGCAGCAGTGTTTTCAACATCCAGGTCATCTCCAGTAGAATTGATCTCGAATTATAACGTGCAAGGCGGTCTTTGGTCCCTGATTGATCGGCCAGTTCCCTTTGTGTCGGCCTGACACTACACTCCTGTTCTACTAGAGTGTGCTTAACGCCTTCATTGAAAGCACTTGATACAAGGATACACCATGCCCCCACAGACGCTTCCCGGTTGCGCCGGATGCCAGGCGCCGCTGGATTTTGATTTTACCTTTGCCTTTCAGCCTCTGGTCGATCTCTCAAGGGGAGAAGTGTACGGCTACGAGGCACTGGTGAGAGGCGTCGATGGCGCGGGAGCCTTTTCGGTGCTGTCGCGTGTCACTGATGAAAACCGCTACGCCTTCGATCAGGCTTGCCGAGTCAAGGCGATAGCCCTGGCTGCGAAGCTGGGTATGGAGCAGGTGTTGAGCATCAACTTCCTGCCCAATGCCGTGTACGAGCCCGCCCACTGTATTCGCAGTACCTTGAAAGCTGCGCGTGAGCATGGCTTTCCCATTGATCGGATCATGTTCGAGATTACCGAGTCGGAGCGAGTGCATGATGCCAATCACCTGACCCGGATCTTCGAGTATTACCGCCAGCAAGGGTTTATAACGGCACTGGATGACTTTGGAGCCGGTCATGCCGGGCTCAACCTTCTGGCCAGCTTTATCCCGCATACTCTGAAACTCGATATGGAGCTGGTGCGTGACATCGATAGCCACCGGGTGAAGCAGATCATCGTGGGCGGGTTGATCGATATCTGTAACCAGCTCGATATCCGCATTCTGGCTGAAGGCGTTGAAACTGCCGCCGAGATGGAATATTTCCTCCAGCGCGGCGTGACCCTGATGCAGGGCTATTACTTCGCCAAACCGGGCTTTGAGTGTCTGCCCAGCGTAGATTTTGGCAAGCTGCCGAATTGATCAGGCACAAGGCCGGTCATAGACCGGCCGAATCCTGTGCTCTGCGTTCCGTCGCGGGCTCTTCGATCACATCTTCCGCAACCACCCAGGGCTCTGCCGGTGCCAGCTTGCGCTCACCGGTGCGGGCTGCATAGCGCTCTTCACGCAGGGCACGCAACAAACCGGTTGCCATGGCCATCACCACCAGTGAAAACGGCAACGCAGCGGCGATGACGGCCGCCTGCAGGGTTTCCAGACCGCCGGCCAGCAGTAGTACGGCAGTCAAAAGCGCGAGAAAAATGCCCCAAACGATACGGTGCCCGGAGGGTGGGTCGGTATCACCCCCGGACAGGATGGTCGTGATCACCAGCGTGCCTGCGTTGGCAGAGGTGATGAGATAGGTCCCGATCAGCACAATCAGCAGGGTAGACACTACCGGGGTCATGATACCCAGTGACATGCCCTCGATCATGACAAACAGGGCCGAGGAGATGTCGTTGTACACGGCCTCGATGACTCCGCCGCCTTGAAACAACTCCTGGTACAGCGCGGTGCCGCCAAACAGGCCGATCCAGATAATGGTGATTCCGGTGGGAACCAGCAGTACACCGGTGACAAACTCGCGGAAGGTGCGTCCGCGCGAAATGCGCGCGATAAACATGCCCACGAAAGGGCTCCATGCCAGCCACCAGCCCCAGAAAAACACTGTCCACTCCGATTGCCAGCGGCTGTCGTGGGTAGCGTTGGTATGAAAGCTCAGGCGCAGCAGGTTCTGGATGTAATCGCCTGTGGCCTCGATGGTGACACCAATCAAATACTGAGTGGGGCCGAGAATCAGCATGAATAGCACTGCCGCGATGCTGAGCCAGAAGTTCATTTCCGACAACAGGCGCACGCCACGAGAAACGCCGGACACTACCGAGGCGGTCGCGATCATCATGATGCCGGCGATCACGGTGAGCTGCAGCTCGGTGGAGTTGATGATACCAAACACGCGGTGCAGCCCCGAGTTCATCTGTTGCACACCCAGGCCCAGTGTCGTGGCGATGCCGAATACGGTACCGAACACGGCCAGCAAATCGATCAGGTCACCCAGAGCACCATGGACTCGGTTGCCCAGCAATGGGCGCAAGGCTGAACGTACGGTCAAGGGCTGATCATGACGGAAAGCAAAATAGGCCATGGTGAGCCCGACAAAGGAAAAGATGGCCCAGCCGTTGATGCCCCAGTGAAAAAACGAGAGCCGCATGGCGATGATGGCCGCATCTGCATCAGCGCTGCCAAACTCAACGAAGGGGTTGTCCTGAAACTGAAGTATTGGCTGTGCCACCGACCAGAACAGAATCCCGACACCGGTACCGGCTGCAAACAGCATGCTGACCCAGGAGAAGAAGGTAAATTCAGGCACCTCGGCATCGTTGCCCAGACGCACATTCTTGTAGCGCCCAGTGCCGAGCCAGATCATGAAAAACAGAAGAAAGGCAACCAGCAGGACGTAATACCATTCAAGAAAGGGGTTGAGCCAGCTGCGCAGCTGACCGATCGCGGCAGCACTTTCATCGGTAAAGAAAACGCCGGCTACCACGGTCGCCAGAACCATCAGGATGGCAATGATGCTCATCCCTGCGTTCATCCCCTTGAACGGGCCTGTCTGTGCCTGATTATACAATGCACTATCCTCCTTTTATCGGGTAAGATCCTGAAATGGTAAGGGTTGAGGCACTGATTACAACCGTGCCGGGAAAATAGAGTCACGGGCTCTCGGTTCGCTGAGGGTGGGGGAGAGGGTGTTGGAATGACGGAATTGCTGAAGATACGGGGGTTTCCGGCGTTCGTTCTGGTGGCGTTCATCAATGCGTTTGTCGACCTGGGACACAAGGTCACCATCCAGAATACCCTGTTCAAAAGTTATGATGGTGAAACCCAGATTCTGCTGACGGCCATCGTTAATGGCCTGATTCTTCTGCCTTTTATTCTGCTGTTTACCCCTGCAGGCTTTGTTTCCGACAAGTATCCCAAACACCGCGTCATGCAGCTGTCGGCGGCGGCGGCCCTGCTGATCACGCTGGCAATAACGGCCTGTTACTATGCCGGTCTGTTCCTTCCCGCTTTTGCCCTGACCTTTGTTCTTGCCGTACAGAGTGCGATTTATTCACCGGCAAAATACGGTTTTATTCGGGAGCTGCTCGGTGTTGAGCGTTTGAGCGAAGGTAACGGTTGGATTCAGGCCGCCACCATCGTAGCGATTCTGAGCGGTATTGTGGTGTTTTCAGCGCTGTTCGAATGGATGCTGGCCGGACAGCTGTTGCACAGCCCGAACGAGATTCTGCCCAATGTGGCATCTCTTGGCTGGATTCTGGTCGGCGGTGCCGCCCTGCAGCTGCTGCTGACCTTGCGTCTGCCGGCCCTGAGCCGAACCGACCCGCAACAGCATTTCAGTGTGCAGGATTACCTCAGTGGGCGCAGCCTGTGGCGCAACCTGGCTGAGCTTGCGAGTGTGCGCACCATCCTGCTGTCCATATTTGGCCTTGCCATGTTCTGGTCAATCAGTCAGGTGATGCTGGCTGTGTTTCCGGCCTATGCCAAAGAGCACCTGGACCAGAACAACACCTTCATCATTCAGGGGGCGATGGCGCTGGCCGGGGTCGGCATCATGATTGGCTCTGTCATCGCGGGCCGCCTGTCGCGACACTATATCAATGCCGGCCTAATTCCGCTGGGTGCCTGTGGTGTGGCGTTAGGGCTGCTGCTGTTGCCGCAGCTGAACAGTATTGCCCTCTGCGCGCTGGCCTTTCTGCTGATCGGTACCTGCGGCGCGATGATGATTATCCCGCTCAACGCCATGATTCAGTTTAATGCCGAAGAATCGCGTCTGGGACGGGTGCTGGCCGGCAATAACTTTGTTCAGAACGTTTCCATGCTCAGTTTCCTGCTGCTGACAGTGACCAGCGCGCTGTTATCGGTGCCCTCAAGCTGGGTACTGTGGCTGCTGGCACTGGTGGCGGCAGGTGGTGCCATTTATGCAGTGATTCTGTTGCCACAGGCACTTGTGCGCCTGATGGCGACAAGCCTGATTCGGCGGCGGTACAACCTGAAGGTGCTCGGGTTTGAGCACCTGCCGGTGAGCGGCGAGGGGACTCTGTTGCTTGGTAATCATATCAGCTGGCTGGACTGGGCCATGCTGCAGATGGCCTGCCCGCGTCATATCCACTTCGTTATGGAACGCTCCATCTATGAGCGCTGGTACCTGCGCTGGTTTCTGGATCTGTATCGTGTCATTCCCATCTCCTCGCGGGGGCCGCGCAGTGCCATGCGTCAAGTGCGCGAGCTGCTGGCCGCTGGCCGGGTTGTATGCCTGTTCCCGGAGGGTGCCATCAGTTACAGCGGTCAGCTGGGCGAGTTCAAGCGAGGTTTTGAGCGGGTCGCACGGGAAAACGGAGACGGTCCCTTACCCGATGCTCGTATTATCCCCTTTTATCTTCGAGGGCTCTGGGGCAGTCGCTTCTCCCGTTCCAGTGAGCGGCTGCAGGGGTTTGACAACCGTGGGCTCAAACGTGATGTGATCGTGGCGTTCGGTAAACCGATGCCGCTTGATACACGTGCTGAAACCGTCAAGCAGACGGTTGCCCAGCTGTCGATTCATGCCTGGAATGAGTACACCGGTAGCCTTGAAACGCTGCCGCGCGCCTTTATTCGTACCGCCAGGGCGGCTCCTTCGGAATGGGCGCTGACCGATCTGAACGGACCGGTGCTGAACCATCGACGGTTACTGACGGCCTGTATCCTGTTCAGCCGCCGGCTCAGGAAAATTGATGAACAGAATGTTGGTCTGCTGCTGCCGACTGCCGCGGGGGGGGCTATTGCCAATATGGCCCTGTTGATGTCGGGCAAGACGCTGGTGAATCTGAACTACACATCACCCGAGCAGGTATTGCTGGACTGTGCCGAACGGGCGGGTGTGCGCACCCTGGTAACTTCGTCACAGTTCCTGCGCAGGCTGGAGCAGCGTGGTCTGAGTTTCAAGCGGTTGCTGGAACAGATGGACGTGATCATCCTGGAGGATGTAAAGGCTCGGATTGGCAAGACCGAGTCGCTGCTGACGCTGTTGCAGGCGGTTGTGCTGCCGGTGTGGGCATTGCACTGGCGTTACGGGGGAGAGTCGAAGCTGGATGAAACCGCTGCAATCATGTTCTCATCAGGCAGTGAGGGTACACCCAAGGGAGTGATGTTGAGCCACCGCAACATGATGGCAAACCTTAAACAGATCGCGGCCGTGTTGAACGTTCAGGAGGATGACTGTGTGCTGGCAACGCTACCCCTGTTCCATGCCTTTGGCCTCACCGTTACCTGCATGATGCCGCTGGTGGAGGGGATCCCGCTGGTCTGCCAACCGGATCCGACTGATGCGGTCAATATCGGCAAGGCGGCAGCACGCTATCGTGCCACCATTCTGTGCGGCACCAACACCTTCCTTGGCATTTATGTCCGCAACCAGAAGCTGCATCCACTGATGTTCAGTTCGTTACGGGTCGTCGTCGCCGGAGCCGAGAAGCTCTCGCCTCAGATAAAATCCGGCTTCGAGGCGCGCTTTCGCGTTCCGGTACTGGAGGGCTATGGCTGTACCGAAACCACGCCGGTGGCCAGCGTGAATCTGCCGGATTACCTCGATACCCAATGGTGGCACCTGCAGCGGGGCCAGCGAGAAGGGACCGTCGGCATGGCGCTGCCCGGCTCCATGTTCAGAATCGTGGACCCGGCTTCGCTGGAGCCGTTGCCGGTGGGTGATAGCGGAATGATCCTGCTGGGAGGCAGCCAGATCATGAAGGGATACCTCAACGAGCCTGATCGTACTGCCGAGGTGATCATTGAGGCGGATGGTTTGCGCTGGTACAAGACCGGTGACAAGGGGTATCTGGATGAAGATGGCTTCCTTACCATCATTGATCGCTATTCACGCTTTGCCAAGATAGGGGGCGAGATGATCTCGCTCAGCTCGGTAGAGCGAGCCGTGCAGTCAGAACTGGATCAGCCGGAGCTGGTGTTGGCGGCGGTTGCTGTGCCGGATGCGCGCAAGGGCGAGAAAATTGTACTGCTGGTGGAGGGGGCTGATTCCGAGGCGATTCAGTCGCGTCTGCGGAAATCATCAATTGCGCCGCTGTGCCGGCCGGCAAGGGTCTATACAGTGGATCAAGTCCCGCTGCTGGGCAGTGGCAAGATGGATCTTGCCGCGCTGCGTCAGCTTGCACTGGAACAGGACCGCCCTTCTGAGGCATAATTCCGACTATTGTAGTTGGTTATTATCTGGGTTCAGGCCGTCCAAGGAGTTTTCCATGACAGCAGCAAGTGCCGAGCAGATACGTGCAGCCATTGAAACCTGGGTTGATCCCGACACCGGGTTGGCTCTGGCGGAAGTGGCCCGTATCGGCTCGATTGAAATCGACAGTAATCGTATCAGTGTTGAGCTGGAGCTGGGTTTTGCCTGTGCCAGCCAGCACCAGCGGTTGCGTGATGATCTGAGCGCATTAATCAATCAGAGGCTGGTGGGGCATGCGGTTGAAATCCATATCCACCAACAGGTTCAGGCGCACCCCAGTCCCAAAAAACTGCCGAGCCTTGAGGGGGTACGCAATATTATCGCCATCGCTTCAGGCAAGGGGGGCGTCGGCAAGTCTACCACCACCGTGAACCTGGCACTGGCGCTGGCGGCAGAAGGTGCTCGAGTGGGTATTCTGGATGCGGATATCTATGGCCCCAGCCAGGGAATGATGCTGGGTATCCCGGAAGGGCAGCGGCCGGAAACCGCAGAGGAGAAGTACTTCCGCCCCATTGTCGGCTACGGGATCCAGTCCATGTCGATGAGCTATCTGGTGGATGAAAATACGCCGATGGTATGGCGTGGCCCGATGGTGAGCGGTGCCATGCAGCAGCTGCTGAATCAGACGCTGTGGCAGGATCTGGACTACCTGTTGATCGACATGCCGCCCGGCACCGGCGATATCCAGCTGACGCTGGCGCAGCGGGTACCGGTCAGCGCGGCGGTCATTGTCACTACGCCACAGGATATTGCTCTGCTGGATGCCCGCAAGGGGATCGAGATGTTCCGCAAGGTGGATATTCCGGTACTCGGAATTGTCGAAAACATGAGCGTGCATATCTGCAGTCAGTGCGGCCATGAAGAAGCGCTGTTCGGTGCCGGTGGTGGGGAACGCATCGCGCAACAGTATGATACGGAGCTGCTGGGGCAGCTGCCGCTTGCTCTGGCGATTCGTGAGCAGACCGATGCCGGCAGGCCGACAGTCGCAGCCGACCCCGAAAGCGGCCACGCTCTGCGCTACCGGGAGATCGCTCGGCGCATGGGTGCGCGTTTGGCAAAAAAAGTGGCGGCCCCCGGGAACTCCATCCCCACTATTCAGGTCAACAGTGACTAGTACAGCGAGATGAGATTTTCCGCCCCAGTGTTACGCCGGGGCGGTTTTTTTTGCCCAAAACGTATAGAATGGTGCGTTGATTTGCGTAACACACATTCAGGTGAACAAGACAGCTATGGGTATAAAGTCGGATCGCTGGATTCGCCAGATGGCGGACAAACACCGCATGATTGAGCCGTTCGAGGCCGGTCAGGTACGTCGTGCCAATGACCAGCCGATCGTTTCCTACGGGACTTCGAGCTATGGCTATGATGTTCGCTGTGCGGATGAATTCAAGATTTTTACCAACATCAACTCCTCCATCGTTGATCCGAAAAACTTTGATGAGGGCAGCTTTGTTGATGTGCAGTCTGATGTCTGCATCATTCCCCCCAATTCCTTTGCGCTGGCGCGGACGGTCGAATATTTTCGCATTCCGCGAGACGTGCTGACGATCTGCCTGGGCAAAAGTACCTATGCCCGCTGCGGTATCATCGTTAACGTGACACCGCTGGAACCCGAATGGGAAGGGCATGTGACCCTCGAATTTTCCAACACGACGCCACTGCCGGCCCGTATCTATGCCAACGAAGGCGTAGCCCAGATGCTGTTTCTGGGCGCGGATGAGGTCTGTGAGACTTCCTATAAAGATCGCAGTGGCAAATACCAGGGACAGACTGGTGTTGTCGTACCGCGAACCTGACACGCTTTAACATCATTGGTGTACATGAATTCCAATCCTGATTTGAATCAGATCCGCGCTTTCTGGCAGCAGATTGAGCAGACGCTCGATCAGCTGCTGGACAGTCAGCAGGATATGCAGTTTGATGCCGACAGCCTGCTCGATACCTACCGTGTCTCGCTGCAGAAGATCGACCGCAATCTGACCTTCCACTTTGAGCGTGAGCATGAAGAGGGGCCGGTTGAGATGATCTTCGGCTGTGACGGCTATCCTGAGTCGATCCATGCTGTACTCAGCGTGGTAGGTGCTGCGCCTGAGCTCAGTGGCATCAACTTTCGTGCCTTCAATCACCGCTATGACCCAGTGCCGTCCTGCGTCAACCTGGGCGAAGAGTACTGTGATATTGAAGAGTTCTGGTGTTCACTGCGCGTGATCGAGGGCAAACTGCACCTGGCCATCTATCTGCAGGACTCCCCCAAAATACTGGAGATGGATCCGCGGGTTGAGGCGGTGATGATTTTCATGGATGCCCTGATCGGCGAGTATGAGCTGATGACCCGGATCTGGGCGCTGGACTGGTGTGAGCTGCCGGCAGAGCCGCTGGACTTCGGTCTGATCCCCTTGCTTCAGCTGCGTGAGCAGTTTGACAAGTTGAAGGATGACGTCAAACCTGTGGGTATTACCATTCACTGAGCAGGGCTTATCCTGCAGATGGGCGGAGGCACGACATGAGTCGTCGGCTGGCAGATCTTATGGACAGGGTGCGGCAGCGTTATGTGCGCACCATGCAGGAAAGCGGTCAGCGTGAGCCCTACATTACGGCACACCGGGTGTGTCAGCAGATGTTGAACCTTTCACCGCTGGCGCTGGCAGAGTTGATCGCTGAAGATCCTAAACTGCTGTCGGCTCGTGCCGGTGAGCTGGTGGAAGATCCTGCCGAGATCGAGAATCCCAGCGTAGGTGTGATTGTGACCAGTAACATCTGTGCCGCCGCCCTTGAAGGGCTGCTGGCAGTTGCCGTCAATCGTGAATGGCTCCAGATTGACAGTGATGACCGCATTCTGGTCGATGCCTGGGAGCTGGACAACATTCCTGAAGTGAAGAGTGTTGACTACAGTGATGTGGCCCCACCTGATCTGAGTCAGCGCCAGAACAGTCAGCTGTCTGTGCTGTTTAATGCGGCCGAGAAGGCCTATCTCAGGCAGTTGGGTGAAGCACCTCATGATGCCTATCAACTGGCGCTGCAGGTGTCTTCGGATTATGTGGTGTTTGCACCGGATGATCTGGCACCGCTGATTCAGGAAAACCCGCTACTGTTGGGGCTTCGTGCCGACGAACTGGTAGATGAAGACATGTTTGAAGGTGATCCGCCTGCCGGGCTGGTTATCAGTGCCCACCTGACTGAAATGCTGCTGCAGCAACTGTTGGAGCTGGCTCAGGAGCAGGGTGCCTTGCCGCTGGACAGTGCCGGCCAGCTGATTTTGCCCGAGTCGGATGAGGATGCGCCCACGTTGCATTGAGGGGCGGCGGCAACGTTTCGGGGATTCGGTTTCAAGGGATCAAAAGCACAGCAAAAAGCCGGCAGCAGCCGGCTTTTTGCGTATTCAGGATCCAGTTTTATTGGGCCGTGGCCGATGACTGCAGCCACTCATCCAGTGCCAACAGATCATCAGGGTTCAGGGTTCCGAGCTGTTGCTTGAAGCGAAACAGGGTCGAAACATGGTTCAGGCGTGCGGTAGCGTAGTCAAGGCGGGCCTGATACAGCGCCTGCTCTGCCTGCAGTACGTCGACCACGTTGCGGGTACCCACGTTGAAGCCTTCTTCGGTGGCACGCAGTGCTGTCTCGCGTGATTTGATGCTCTGCATCCGGGCTTTAACGCTCTGGACGCTGGTTTGCAGGTCGCGCAGCAGGGAGCGGGTCTGCTCGGTCACTGCGCGATACCTGTCTTCACGCTCATACTGCGCCGCGTAAAGATTCTGCTGCGCCTCGCGCACCTGAGAGCTTGTGGCGCCGCCACTGAACAGGGGCATACTCAGAGTCAGAGCTACCGAGCTGTTATCATCCCAGGGGCGGTTGTTGAATTCGGATTCACTGTAGCCATAGTTGGCTTCAAGGTTGACGCGGGGGTGATGGCCGGCGCGTGCAATCTGACTGTCGCGGCGACTGGTTTCGATGCCCAGCTCGCTCAGCTTGAGCGCCAGGTTGCCGCCGCGTGCCTTATCGAGCCATGGCGCGGGATCGGCCGGTGTGATCGGCTCGATCGGATAATCCTCGCGCAGCAGGTCGACAGCGGTAAAACGCTGTCCTGCAAGTCGTTCCAGCGCTTCGTAGCTGTTGGTCAGGGCACCTTCGGCATCGATTCTCTGTACAACGGCGTTATCAAATGAGGCCTGTGCTTCCTGTACATCGGTGATCGCAATCACGCCCACCTCAAACTGGGCATTGACCTGCTCAAGTCGGCGCTGCAGCGCGCGTTCCTGAGCCTGAGCGGTATCCAGTGTGCTCATGGCGCGCAGGACGCCAAGATAGGCGTCAACCGTGCGCTGGATCAGCTGCTGCTGGTCAAGATCGAACTGAAGTGCCGTCTGCTCGCTGATCAGCTGGCTTTTCCGGTAGCCGAACCACTTGGCGGTGTCGAATACCGGCTGTACCAGTGATACCTGCCAGGCGCTGTCATCCGCGCTCTGGTCACGAAAGCCATCATTGCTGTGTGTATAGCTGCCACCGGCGTTGATCTGTGGCAGCAGTTGCGCCAGCCCCTGGGTGCCCGCTTCCTGTCCGGCCAGGTAGCGTGCTTCTGCAGCCTTGAGCTGCGGGTCGTTGTCCAGTGCCATGCGGTACAGGTCGGCCAGGGCCGCTGCGCTGACAGGTGTACTGCTGAAGCTGGCAAGGGCCAGCAGCGGGATGAGTTTCCGTTTAATGCGTTTCACTGTGCAATACTTCCCTTGAGTGATGTTCGGGCCGGTCGTTGTGTTCCGGGTAGGGCAGAATCTGCTGCCATAGCATATCAACTGCGTCATAAAGCGGCTTGCGCGTGTCTTCAACTTTCATACGCAACAGCGCACCCTGCCAATAGTCCCAGATCAGGTGTGCCAGCGCGCTGGCTGACAGGTCGGTGCGGACACTGCCCTCCTGTTGACAGGTCAGCATATCGTCACGGATGGCATCAATGACACGTTGAATGGCATTGCGGATGGCGTGGCGAAATGCCGGTGAAGCCAGCGCCATTTCACCTGAAAGGTTGGCCAGCAGGCAGCCGATACGCTCGCTTTCATCGGAGAAATCCTCGATCAGGCGCAGCATCATGGTTCGCAGCTTGTCGGCATGGGAACCCTGGATGCGGCTGAACTCCTCGCGCCACAGATCCATTTCAAGTGCCTGGTAGTGTTCAATCACTTCAATGGCAAACGACTCCTTGCCGCCGAAGTAATTGTAGAAGGAGCCGCGCGAAACGTCACAGGCATTCAGAATCATGCTCAGGCTGGTGCCGTGGTAGCCGTGGCGCTGGAACAGATAGTTGCCAAGATCCAGCAGGGCCTCGCGGCTGTGAACAGGGGGTCTGCCTCGTGCCATTAAATTGAACCGATCATTCCAGAAAGACGCTATTGTGCATTAACGGACTGATCAGTTCAATAATCGATGACTCAGCTGTTGCGCTGCTTCTTTTCTTTTCTCAGACGGCTGTCCGCCAGCAGCAGCAGCTCATCACCGCTGCCGTTGACTTCAGACAGCAGCGCAAGTCCTGCACTGGCATGAAAGGCAGAACCCAAGGTCTGGGTCATGGCACGGTTGATCTGGTCCAGGCGCTGTTGCAGGGGCGGTGGCGAGTGCTTGACGGGCAGCAGCAGGACGAACTCGTCGCCGCCAAATCGAAACAGGTGGTCATCGGGCCGGCAGATATGGCGCAGGCGGTCTGCAAACTGACATAAAACACGGTCGCCTTCGTGCTGGCCGTGGAGGTTGTTGATTGCCGAAAGGCTGTCGATGTCAATCAGTGCAAGCAGGTAGTCACGACCGGACTGTCTCTGTTCCTGTTCACTGCTGGCCAGGGTGTGATCGAGTGCGTCACGTCCAGGCAGTTGCGTCAGTGGGTCCAGTTGCGGGCGAGGGCTGTGTTCACTGTTTCCCTGCTGTTCCGGCTGCCAGGCGCTGATCAGATCGGCGCAGAGCTGCAGCAGATGGATGCTGTCAGCGAGGCCGGCTGTTTTTTCCGCTCCCCAAAGGCTCAGGTGTCCCAGCGGATTGCCGTCACGGGCATCCACACGCTGTGCAATCCAGAGCCCCTGATTGCCAAGCAGAGGATCACGCACCGTGGTTTCGCTTCTGTCCCACTCCAGAATCAGGGTGCCGGGCTGGCCTTGCTGGTAGAGCGGGGCTGCTGAGCTGTTTTTGAGCTCCAGTGTTTGCGGCGGCAGCAGCTGTTGCCCGGACCAGTGTCCCATCAATGCCAGCTTGTCAGTGCCCTGCAGTTTGCAGCCAGCCGCTTCGGGCCAGTCAAGCAGTGACGCCAGCAGCTGAGGCAGGATGAAGAACGGATCGCTGCCTGATGCCAGTGCAGGCATCAGCTGCTGCAGCAAGGATCGCTGCTGTTGCCCGGCGCGGTGGCCGCACGCGAGTACCAGATAGTGTTCATCGGTTTTGAGGCGTTCGAAGATCACGCCGTTACTGATCAACATGTCGTTACTTTTGCCGTTGCTGCTCCAGTCGACAATGGCCTTGCGCTGCTTCTTGGGCAGTTGCTCAAAGGCGTCGTTGCTCCACTCGAGTTTCGATTCCTTGAGCAGCAGGGCTGGAGTGGATGTATCCGCGAGCAATCGGGTCAGAATTCTGGTTTTCATGGTGGCATTCGATCACGGTGGGGGGGATACAAAAAGCCCCGGACGGTGCCGGGGCTTGTGCTTAGCGTTCCAGTGCTGCCTTGATGCGGCTGATCGCATCCTCCAGCACGTTCAGGCTGGTGGCAAAGGAGAGTCGCATGTTGCCCGGGGTGCCAAAGGCGGATCCGGGTACCAGTGCGACACCGGCTTCCTGCAGCAGAAACTCGGCCAGAGCAATGTCGTCATTAAACTCGGGGCGAGAGTCGATCACCTTGTGAAAGCTCGGGAATGCGTAGAATGTGCCATCGGCACGGATGCAGTCCACTCCTTCGATCTCGTTCAGGGCATTGACCACAAACTCGTGGCGCTGCTTGAACGCGCTGACCATCATTGTGACGCAATCCTGCGGGCCTTCCAATGCCGCCTGAGCGGCCACCTGAGCGATGGAGTTCGGGTTGGAAGTACTCTGTGACTGAATCTTCTTCATGGCGCCGATCAGTTTGGCCGGACCTGCCGCATAACCGATACGCCATCCGGTCATGGAGTAGGCCTTGGAAACACCGTTCAGCACGATGGTACGGTCATACAGCTCAGGACAGGCGTTCAGGATGTTGCAGAACGGCTGGTCGGTGAACAGTATGTGCTCGTACATGTCATCAGTGGCAACCAGTACGTCCGGGTACTTGTTCAACACCTCGCCCAGAGCCTTAAGCTCTTCCAGTGTGTAGGCCACACCGGACGGGTTGGAGGGGCTGTTCAGTACAACCAGGCGGGTGCGCTCGGTAATCGCCTCATCCAGTTGCTGCGGCGTAATCTTGAAGCGCTGCTCCTGGGTTGTGGTGATGATCACCGGCTTGCCTTCGGCTACCAGAACCATATCCGGGTAAGACACCCAGTATGGGGCCGGGATTACGACTTCATCGCCCGGGTTCAACAGGGCCAGCGCCATGTTGAAGAAGCTTTGCTTGCCACCGCTTGAAACCAGAATCTGGTTGGGGGCGTAGCTGAAACCGTTTTCGCGCTCAAATTTGGCAATCACCGCCTTCTTCAACGCCGGGGTACCATCAACGGCAGTGTACTTGGTAAAGCCGTCCTGAATGGCTTTGGTCGCCGCCGCCTTGATATGTTCCGGTGTGTCAAAATCGGGTTCGCCGGCGCCGAGGCCGATGATGTCTTTGCCTTCAGCACGCAACTCGGCGGCACGGTTGGTGACGGCCAGTGTGGGTGAAGGTTTGATGCTGTTAACGCGGTCGGAAAGTTGCACGTCCAAGCCTTGGTCCTCTCTGTAATCGGTGCAAGGTATCCATCAATGCATAGCGAAAAGAGCATACAGCATAACGCATCCGGTCTGAATGCCCCGTTATGAAAAAAAGCGTATCGACGGGCGTTGCAGGCAGGTTTCTGTGTGTTGCATCAAAACAGGTATAATCGGCGGCTGGTTTGCAACAGGTGGAAACATGAAACAGAGGTTCAGAGTACAGTCGGCATTTGCGCCCGCCGGTGATCAGCCGAAGGCGATCAGTGAGCTGGTCGACGGGCTGGAGTCGGGGCTTGCGGCCCAGACCCTGTTGGGCGTGACCGGATCGGGCAAGACCTTCACCATTGCCAACGTGATTGCGGCAGTGCAGCGCCCGACCATCATCATGGCGCACAACAAGACGCTGGCCGCGCAGTTGTATGGCGAGTTCAAGGAGTTCTTCCCGGACAATGCCGTCGAGTACTTTGTTTCGTATTACGACTATTACCAGCCGGAAGCCTATGTGCCGTCGTCGGATACCTTCATCGAGAAGGATGCCTCGATCAATGACCATATCGAGCAGATGCGGCTGTCGGCTACCAAGGCCTTGCTGGAGCGGGATGACGCCATCATCGTGGCCACTGTGTCTGCCATCTACGGCCTGGGTGACCCCAAGTCCTACCTGTCGATGATGCTGCACCTGGACAGAGGCGATGTGATCGATCAGCGTGATCTGTTGCGCAGGCTGGCCGAGCTGCAGTACACCCGCAATGATATCGAGTTTCATCGCGGCACCTATCGGGTGCGCGGGGATGTGATCGATGTGTACCCGGCCGAATCGGACAGGGATGCCATTCGCATTGAGCTGTTCGGCGATGAGGTGGACCAGATCGCCTGGTTTGACCCCTTGACCGGTGAGGTACTGCGCAAGGTGCCGCGCGCCACCATCTATCCCAAGACCCACTATGTGACGCCACGCGAGACCCTGCTGGCGGCCACCGAGTACATCAAGGAGGAGTTGCGCGAACGACTGAAGCAGCTGCGCGACAACAACAAGCTGGTGGAGGCTCAGCGTCTTGAGCAGCGCACCCTGTACGATATCGAAATGATCATGGAGCTGGGCTACTGCTCCGGCATCGAAAACTATTCACGTTACCTGTCCGGGCGTGATCCGGGACAGGCTCCGCCCACCCTGTTCGATTACCTGCCGGACAGTGCGCTGCTGGTGATCGACGAGTCTCATGTCACCGTGCCACAGATCGGCGCCATGTATCGGGGCGACCGCTCGCGCAAGGAAACCCTGGTTGAATACGGCTTCCGGCTGCCTTCAGCGCTGGACAACCGGCCGATGAAGTTCGAGGAATGGGAGCAGCAGGCGCCGCAGATGATCTTCGTCTCAGCGACACCCAGCAAGTACGAGGCTGCAAATGCTCAGCAGATCGTTGAGCAGGTGGTGCGGCCGACCGGCCTGGTGGATCCGCTGGTTGAAGTGCGCCCGGCGAGTACCCAGGTTGACGATCTGCTGGCCGAGATCAACCGTGTTGTGCCCCGCAATGAACGAGTGATCGTCACTGTATTGACCAAGCGGATGGCAGAAGATCTCACCGAATATCTGGCCGAGCACAATGTACGGGTGCGCTATCTCCATTCGGATATCGATACGGTTGAGCGGGTGGAAATTATTCGTGATTTGCGTATTGGCGAATTTGATGTGCTGGTGGGGATCAACCTGCTGCGTGAAGGGATCGACATGCCGGAGGTATCACTGGTGACCATTCTGGATGCCGACAAGGAAGGTTTCCTGCGTTCGGAAACCTCCATGATCCAGACCATCGGCCGTGCGGCACGTAACGTCAATGGTCGCGCCATTCTCTATGCCGATCGCATGACAGGCTCAATGCAGCGCGCAATCGACGAAACCGAGCGGCGCCGTGACAAGCAGATCGCGTTCAATGCCGAGCATGGCATTACCCCCAGAGGGATCAGCAAGTCAGTGGCGGATATCATGGAGGGGGCCAGCCAGATTCCCGGCAAACGTGGCAAGGGGAGCGCGCGCAAGGCTGCAGAGCCGGATGCCGAGTATCGGGTCGATGCTGAACTGCTCAGCCCGGCGGAACTGGCGAAGACCATCACGCGTCTGGAAGACAAGATGTACGAAGCAGCCAAGAATCTGGAGTTCGAGCAGGCCGCCCGTTATCGGGACGAGCTGGAACGTTTGAAGCACAGTGGTTGAGGGTGTCTGATGCTGGAGTGGAGTGTGTTGATAGTGGCCGGATACCTGGCCGGGGTACTGAACTCGATTGCCGGGGGCGGTTCCTTTCTTACCTTTCCGGCGCTGGTCTGGGCCGGCGTGCCGCCGATCACCGCTAATGCCACCAGTGCTGTAGCGGTACTGCCGGGGTATCTGGGCGGAGCGGCGGGGTTCCGTAAAGAGTTGCGCAGTCTCTCCATGCGGCAGCATGTGCAGATGTCGGCGGTGGGTCTGGTTGGCGGTCTCAGCGGTGCGCTGCTGCTGTTAGTGACGCCTGCCGAACTGTTCTCGAAAGTGGTGCCGCTGCTGTTGCTTTTGGCTACCCTGATGTTCGCCTTTGGTCAAAAACTGCTGGCGCTGGTTCGGAACAGTGAAAATCCGCTGCCACTGCTGCCGGGGCTGTTTGTGGTGGCGGTCTATGGTGGCTACTTCAACGGCGGCCTGGGCATTATGCTGCTGGCGATGTTTGCAGCGGCTGGAATGGCCAACATGCTACTGATGAACGGCCTGAAAAACTGGCTGTCATTCGTGCTGTCGCTGATTTCCGTTGCCGCCTTTGCCATCGCCGGTAAAGTGCTTTGGGTTGAGGCACTGGTGATGATGCTCGCCGCGACACTGGGCGGCTATCAGGGAGCGGCCCTGTCGCGTCTGCTGCCGGTTGTCTGGGTCAAGGGGCTGGTGGTGGTTGTAGGGCTGGTGATGACAGTGGTATTTTTCCTGCGTGCCTGAGGGTGCTGGCTGAAAAACCGTAAACCAAAAAAGGATGTGACGAGTCATGCAGGGAGTGAGACAGGTGTTCTGTCCGGTCAGGGCAACGGTGCTGGGGTTGGTGCTGTTGTTGATGACGCCGGTGGTGACGGCAGCGGGTATTGGTGACTACTGGGGCTACGGCGAGTATTACCGGCAACATCCTGAACAGAAGCGCTGGCTGACCGAGCTGACCGAAGCGGTTCGCCAGCACGCAGTACCCGTTGAAGTGGGCCTGCAGACCCGACCCTTGCGAATCGCCATGGTCTATCCCTCCCTGCAGGCATCAAGCTACTGGCCGGATAACGAACGTGCATTGCAGCAACGGTTGGACCAGCTCGGCATTCGATACCACCTGGAGGCACGTTATACCGAGCCGAATATCCAGCTGGTCGAGCAGGTAAGCCAGATCCGTCAGCTGTTGGACTGGCAGCCGGATTACCTGCTTTATACCCTTGATTCATCGCGTCAGCAGTCGATTATCGAACGGCTGATTCAGAATACGGATACGCGGCTGATCCTGCAGAATATCACCACGCCCCTCAAGTCCTGGGGTGACCGACAGCCCCACATGTATGTCGGTTTTGACCATGCTGAAGGGGCGCGGTTGCTTGCCGATCACTTTGTTCAGCGCTTTCCTCAGGGGGCCGACTACGGTGTGCTGTTCCGCAGTCAGGGGCTGATCAGTCAGTTGCGTGGGATGACCTACATCCAGTCGGTACCTGAAAGTCACCGCCTGCGCAGCAGCTATTACACCGATTCCAGTCGGGCGGGCGGGCGCAAGGCGGCGTTGCAGATGTTGAGCGAACAGCCCGAGCTGGATTACATATACGCCTGCTCTACTGATGTGGCCCTTGGCGCCGTTGATGCGCTGGCGGAACTGGGGCGCAGCGATGTGGTCGTCAACGGCTGGGGTGGCAGCCCCGCCGAGATCGAGCAGCTGCGCCTGGGTGGCCTGAAGGCCGTTCTGATGCGCATGAATGACGACAATGCCATCGCCATCGCCGAAGCAATCAAGCGTGACCTGCAGGGCAAGCCGCAGCCGTTGATCTACTCCAGTGACTTTGTCGTGCTGGATGATGGCATGAGCATGAATGAAATACAGGCGTACGAAGCACTGGCACGACGCTACAGCGCTGGCGGGTACTAGCCGCATGAGCCGGCCACGCTTCAAAACGCTGACCTTTCTGCTGACACTGGGCATATCCCTGGTGTTTGTCGCGGTGTTTCTGGTCGTTAGCTTTATCCAGTCACGCAGCGTGATTGAGCAGCAGACGCATACCCTCAACCGCAGCCTGGCCTTACGGTATGAGGAACGGGTTGCGGACTACCTGCAGCAACTTGAAACCGAAGCGCTGGTCCTGGCTGCGGATCGCACCCGCATCGAGGCACTCTATACCGAAAGTCCAGATCGGTTGGAAACACGCTTCGCTCACTGGGAAGAGAGTCATGAAAATCGCCGCTATGACTTTGTGGCGATCTCTTTTTTTGAGTCGGGGCGTTGTCTGCTGTCGCTCAGTTATACCCCAGAGCTCAGTCAGCTGCCCTGTGAGCAGCTGATGAAGCAGCATGGCAGTTTCCAGTACAAGGGATGGAAACTGCTGGAAGTGGGTGATGAGCAGCTTGCAGTCTACTCGGTCCCTCTCTACCTGCGTGACAGTGGCAAGATTGTCGGCCAGCTTCTGTCGGGGATGCGCCTGGGCGGGAATCGCTATCTGCTGAATTCCATTCTGGTCAAGAGTGACAATCTGCAACAGCTGGTACTCCTTGATGGTGACCGGGTACTGAGCCGACTCCAACCGGAGACCGAATCGGTTGAGTCAGTCATGGCACAGGAACTGGTGTACTCAAGCGGCATGGCTCCGCTTGGGCCGCAACTGCGTGTGGGTTTGCTGGCCGATGCCAGTGCACAGCGGCAATTGCGTGATGCGCTCACGGAAACACTGCTGTATGGCTGTCTGCTGGCACTGGTGGTATCTCTGTTGTCGTCTTATCTGTTGTCATCAGCGGTAGATCGCCAGCTGCAACAGCTGATCAGTTTTACCCGCCTGGCCAACCGCCAGAGCAACACACGTTGGCCGCAAAGCTATATTCAGGAGTTCAATCTGATTGGCGAAGAGATCATTGCGATCGTCAACCGTCTGAAAGAGCGGGAGGAAACACTGGAAGGGGTCAATCAGCGGTTGTCGCAGAACATAGAAGAAAAACGTCAGATTCTGCAGCACCTGATGCAGACACAGGAGCGTGAGCGGCTGCGACTGTCCAACGAGTTGCACGATGATATGGCTCAGTTGCTGGTTGCCGTGCGCATGCATCTGCAGCTGCAGCGTCAGGAGCTCGAACAGGCCCGGTTGCCGCAACAGAACCTGCAGTTGGCAGCCGAGTTGATCGACACTATCTATGACACAGTCTACAACCGGATTCGGATGCTGAGACCGCATGAGTTGAGTGACTTTGGCCTCGGTGTCAGTTTGACGACCCTGCCGGCCGTCAGTCTGCTGGAACAGCTTGATTATGCGGTGGAATTTGACATTGAACAGAGCCTGCCGCTGAAGCCTGAGCTTGTGTCGAACCTGTATCGCATCGCGCAGGAAGCCCTGTCCAATGTGACGCGTCACGCCGGTGGAACCTGGGTTTTGGTGCGTCTGCGGGATGAGCCCGACGGGTTGCGCATGACCATTGCCGATGACGGTGTGGGGTTCATGCCGGAACAGAATGGCGATTTTGAAAACTCAGGCTTTGGACTGATGGGAATCCGTGAACGGGCGGGGCATCTGCATGCTCAGGTTGAGATTCACTCCGATCAGGGGGTCAGTATTGACCTGCTGATCCCGCCCGGATACGCGTACCTGCCGATAGGCTCATCTGATGAGACCGGCATGGTCTCTGCGTAAAAATACGTACAAGGTGCTGCGTAGTGTTCGGTATCATCTGCGTAGAACCCCTCCCGTCTCTGGGTGGTATTTCCGATACCGCCCTGTGTCTTTGCTGTCGATAATGTCATGGCTGATGACTCGTCTGGGTCATTGTCAGACCGACAACAGAGGATAGATAACAACAATGCTTAAATTTACCTTTGCCCGCAAATTGATGGCCGCTGCTGCCTGCGCCGCTGTCATGGTCAGCCCCGTTCAGGCGGCCGAGAAAGTCCACAAACTGAAACTGGCTGAAACCTGGCCCACGAACTTTGGCGTTTTCAGCGAGCCGGCTCGCCGCATGGCTGATCTGGCCAACAAGATGTCCAACGGACGTCTGGAAATCAGTATCGATACCGCCAACAAACACAAGTCCGCCTTCGGTGTATTCGACATGGTGCGTGCCGGTCAGTACGACATGGGCCACTCGGCGTCCTACTACTGGAAAGGCAAGGTCCCCAACACCCTGTACTTCACCACCATGCCTTTCGGCATGACCGCTACCGAACAGTACGGCTGGTTCTACCACGGTGGTGGCATGGAGCTGATGCAGAAGGTATATGAGCCGTTCAACCTGCTCTCCTTCCCGGGTGGCAACACCGGCGTTCAGATGGGTGGCTGGTTCCAGAAAGAGATCAATTCCGTAGAAGACCTGGAAGGCCTGAAAATGCGCATTCCGGGGTTCGCGGGTGAAGTGCTGGCTAAGCTGGGTGCCAACCCGACCAACATTCCGCCGGGTGAGCTGTATACTTCTTTGGAGCGTCGCACCATCGATGCACTGGAGTGGGTAGGGCCTTCCATGGACCTGCGCATGGGCTTCCACAAGATTGCACCCTACTACTACACCGGCTGGCATGAGCCTGCGACCGAACTGCAGTTCCTGGTCAACAAGCGTACCTTTGACAAGCTGCCTGCAGACCTTCAGGAAATCCTGACCACTGCCATGCGCGTTGCGGCCTATGACATGACCATTCAGTCGCACCATGAGTCCGGTGTGAACTGGGCTACCATGAAGGCGGAGTTCCCGAATGTTCAGGTCAAGCAGTTCCCGCCGGACGTTATCAAGGCCCTGAGCAAGGCTAACGACGAGTTGCTGGCTGAGCATGCGGCCAACGATGAGCTGGCCAAGGAGATTCTGGACTCCCAGGCTGAGTACATGGACGTGGTTCGTCAGTGGACTGACATTGCCGACCGCGCCTACCTGAACAGCTTCGAGTAAACCTGTTCCGTTCGAGGCCCCGATATCGGGGCCTCACACGCATCCGGAAGATGTATCTGACAGCCTTGGGCTGCGAGGGATTCTGAATGTTTCTGTTACGCCTGGAGCAGACGATCAACGCCTTTTCCGACTGGCTGGGCAAGATCTCTGCCGTTCTGTTTGTGATCATGCTGTTCAACGTCTTTTACGACGTGATTACCCGCTATCTGTTCAACGATGTATCCATCGGCATGCAGGAACTGGAGTGGCATCTGTTTGCCGCCATGTTCATGCTGGGCGTGCCGTTCACCCTCAGAGCGGGTGGGCATGTGCGTGTCGATCTGATTTATGAAGGGTTGAGCCTGAAAAAGAAGGCCTGGATCGATCTCTTTGGCGTTCTCACGCTGCTGTTCCCCTTCTGTTTGCTGGTGGCCTGGTATGGCGTGGACTTTGCGCGCGAATCCTTTGAACTGGGCGAAGGTTCGGGCGATCCCGGTGGCTTGCCGTATCGTTGGGTGATCAAGGCAGTCATTCCCTTTGCCTTTTTCTGCACCTTCATCAGTGGTGTTGGCATGATGCTTCATTCCATCAATACCCTGGCGGGCCATCACAAGGATGATGGCTACACCCCGATGCAGCACTAACGAACAAGGTATCCCCGATGATCGGTATTACAATGTTTTTCGTGGCCCTGGGCATGCTGTTGATCGGCTTCCCGGTGGCCTTTATTTTTGGTGGTGTGGCGCTTTGGTTCGGCGTCTATGCCGAAGGGCCGGACATGTTTGCCTTCATGCCGTTCCGTATTCAAAGCATCATGGAAAACACGGTGCTGATGGCCGTGCCGCTGTTTGTGTTCATGGGCATCGTGTTGCAGAAAACACGCCTCGCCGAGCAGTTGCTCGAATCCATGGGCAAGCTCTTTGGAGGTGTGCGTGGCGGTCTGGCCATTTCAACGGTTTTGGTAGGGGCACTGTTGGCGGCCTCAACCGGCGTGGTCGGGGCCTCCGTAGTCGCCATGGGCCTGATTTCGCTGCCTGTCATGCTCAAGTACAACTATGACAAGAAGCTGGCCTGCGGCACCATCTGTGCGTCCGGAACGTTGGGGCAGATTATCCCGCCGTCCATCATCCTGATTATTCTGGGTGATGTGATGGGGATTCCGGTCGGTGACCTGTTTCAGGCGGCCATCATGCCTGGATTTATTCTGATCGGTGCCTATGTTCTGTACATTCTTGTGTACACCTATCTGAAGCCTTCAGCGGCTCCGGCCTTGCCGATGGATCTGGATGATGGCACTCGCCGGGAACAGACCTTCAAGGCGCTGAAAGCGATCATCCCGCCGCTGGCACTGATTCTGGTGGTGCTGGGCTCGATCTTTGCCGGTATTGCAACACCGACAGAATCCTCGGCGTTGGGTGGCGTAGGTGCTCTGTTGCTGGCGCTGATCTACCGCCAGTTCAGCTGGAAGATGGTATACAACTCTGCCATCGAGACTGTGAAGGTTACGGCGATGGTTTTTGCCATCCTGTTGGGTGCCACGGCGTTCTCCATGGCGTTCAGCTATACCGGTGGCGAAGAGATTGTAGAGCATTACCTGTCCAATCTGCCGGGCGGGGCCATGGGCTTCCTGCTGCTGTCGATGTTGGCAATCTTGATCCTTGGCTTCTTTATCGACTTTGTTGAAATCAGTTTCATCATTGTGCCGATTCTGCTCCCGGCTGCCGAAATACTGGGTATAGCACCGGTCTGGTTTGCGATCCTGATCGCCATGAACCTGCAGACCAGCTTCCTGACCCCACCCTTCGGCTTCAGTCTGTTTTACCTCAAGGGGGTTGCGCCGCCCAATGTCCGTACCCTGGATATTTACAAGGGGGTTGTGCCCTTTATCATCATACAGGTGGCAATCGTGATTTCGATTCTCCTGTTCCCAGAGTTCTACAGTCTGGTTTAGACTGAACAAACGCCTGTTTAGCCCCGTGCTGCTCAGGCGTTTTACTTTTCTGGCCTTGCGGGTGCAGTTCAATGCCGCTGAAGATCAAGATCCTCCTTCTTTCCATTCTTCCGATGATGCTGGTGACCTCGGCTGTTGCCTGGCTTGGCATGAATCAGGCGCGTCAGCTGTCAGAGGAAGAGATCCGGCTGTTTGAACAGCACCTGCTGGGCTCCAAGCAGCGGGAACTGGAAAACTATGTCAGTCTGGCGCTGACCTCCATCGCTCATATCGTTGATACGGCCGGTCCTGATGACGCTCAGGCCAAAAGTGCAGTCAAGCAGATTCTGACCGATATGACCTTCGGAGATGATCAGGACGGGTACTTCTTCGTTTACACACTTGAAGGGGTCAACCTGGTTCACCCGACGCAGCCGGAACTGGTCGGGCAGGACCTGTATGACATGCAGGACGCCCGCGGCAATTATGTGATTCGCAACCTGCTTGAACGGGCGCGACAGGGGGGCGGTTTCCACCATTACCTGTGGCAAAAACCTTCCAAGCAGGCGCGTGAAGAGAAGATCAGCTATGCGGTCATGCTGCCCAAGTGGAACTGGATGCTGGGAACCGGTCTGTATCTGGATGATATCAGTCGTGAGGTTGCCAAAATCAGGGCCGAGGTCAACCGCAACATTCGTAACACCTTTTTTACCGTTCTGGTCATCATGTCAGTGGCTGTGGTGCTGGTAGTACTGTTGGGAGTTGCGATCAATCTGCATGAAAACCGGCTGGCTGACAGCCGTCTGAGGCTGTTGGCGCATCGCTCCATTCTGGCCAATGTGGCAGACCGGCGTCGCTTCTCGCGGGAATTGCATGATGGCATCAACCAGTTGATGGTATCCGTGCTGTACCGGATTGAGTTGGCGCAGCGCAAGCTGAAACAGGGGAATGAGGAAGGGCTGACTGACCTGGACAAGGGCTATCAGGTGCTGAATGAAGCGATTCAGGAGGTGCGTCGGATTTCTCACGACCTGAGACCGACTCTGCTGGATGATCTGGGCCTGGAGGCTGCGCTGGAAGGCTTGCTTGATCGCTTTACGGAGAGAACCGGCATCCGACTGGACCTGGATATCCGCCTGCCCGGTGGCAGGCTGCCAGAGGACGTGGAAATTACGGTCTATCGCCTGGTCCAGGAGGGGCTGACCAATGTGGAGCGACACTCAGGTGCGGGGCTGCTACGCTTGCGCCTGTGGCAGCAGAGTGGTCAACTGTGGCTGAAAATGCAGGATAATGGCTGTGGGTTTGACCCCGAGGTGCTGGAGCGATTCGAAGGTATCGGCTTGCGCAACATGCGCGAACGGGTCGAGCTGCTGGGGGGCGAGTTCAGGCTGGCTTCACGGCCGGGGCAGGGGGCAACGCTGTTGGCGGGTTTGTCCCTGCAGCAGACAGGAGCTGAGCGATGACAGATTCGATCAGGGTACTGCTGGTGGATGATCATCCGCTGGTAATTGATGGCATTCAGGCCCGGCTGGAAAATGAGGGCGGCATCGAAGTGGTTGGGCAGGCGGGTAATGGTCTCGAAGCCATTGAGCAGGTGCAGAACCTCAAACCTGACGTGGTGCTGATGGATGTGTCCATGCCGATCATGAATGGGCTGGAGGCAACTCGAGAGCTGCGTACACGTTCACCCGAAACGCGAGTGCTGATTCTGAGCATGCATGACAATCGAGAATATATGGTGCAGCTTATCCAGTCAGGCGCTCGAGGCTATATCCTCAAGGATGTGTCGGCCGCCGAAATGGTCAAGGCAATTGAGACAGTCTGTCAGGGCGGCACCTATTTCAGTGCCAGTGCATCCCAAACCCTGTTCAGCCATTTTACCGCACCGGAAACGGCAGCGGTTGAAGAGGCGGGGGGAGAGCTGACTCCGCGCGAGATCATGGTGTTGCGTCAGCTGGCCGAAGGGCATAACAACAAGGAGATTGCCCGTGCGCTGTCGATCTCGGTGCGCACGGTTGAAACTCACCGCCAGAACATCAAGTCAAAGCTTAACATCCATACGGCCGCCGGCCTGGTGCGCTATGCTTTGGAGCACAATCTGGTTCAGTGAATGGATCCGGCCTCCACCACAATGGGTCCAAGATCATTGGCCTCGGCCGCTTTTTGCAGACGGCCGTCTTGCTTGATGTCGCTGACAAAGCGGTTTACCCGTTCCAGCCATTCCGGCTGGTCTTTGGCAACGGCATAGGCGTATCGGAACGGGCGCTCTGTCATCGAAGCCGGCGGCTCGATCAAACGGGCCCAGTCATAGAAACGCAGCACCTTGCGCGAGTAGGGATAGTCCGTGATGAACACATCCGCCATCCCTGACATCACAGCCTGCTCCCGTTCTCGAGGGTCTTCCACCACCAGAATGTCGGCATGCTCAAGGCTGGCGCGCATTTGAGACTCCATGTAGGTTCCCTTCTGCACACAGACAATGGCGCCGGGCTGGTCAATGTCACTCCACTGTTGCATACCGGGGTGGGTGCGTGTGCTGACCGCATACATCTGGCTGGCAAGATAGGGTTCGCTGTAGTCGATACGCTGGGCGCGCGCATCCGTGATCGCAATTGAAAACATGCCGATGTCACAGGCGTCCGCCTCAAGGTCATCCATGAAGCGGCCGAAATGTGTCTCTACAAACTCAAGCTCCACATCAAGGTCGCGTGCAAACTCATGCGCCAGTTCGATATCGATTCCTTCAAGGCGGCCGGTTTTCGGGTGACGCGCACTGATTGAGAAATAGTCTGGCCAGATGCAGACCCGCAATGTTTGTGACTGCATGATCCTGCTCAGGCGATCCGTCGGGTTCGTTTGTGCATTCAGACCAAGGCTGGTGCACAATAGTGTTATCAAAACAGCCCAGTAGCGGGGTGAAACCACCTTGACCTGCATATATCGTCTCCAGAGAGTAAACGGATGCCAAGCACTATAGCAGATGACAAAACCCGGTATAGCCTGAAAACGGGCTTGTCAGTTCTGCTGTTGGGGCTGCTGCTGATTGTTACATTGGCGGTGATGCAACTGGTTTTCGTACAGTTGGGTACGCAGCGGGCGGTGTCTGAGCTGGAAAAGGAAGCCACGCTGCTGGCGCATTCACTGGAAAGCAGTGTAACCCGTACCGTGCAGGGTGTGCAGGGACGGTTGCGTTCACTGCAGGATCTGCTGGAGCATAATCAGGCGCTGCTGCAGCAGCCGGTAGAACTGCAGCAACGCATGCAGATGCTGGTTACCATGACGCCCCAGTTGCGTGAGCTGGCAGTATTGAGGCGCAACGAGAACCGGTTAAGCGTATTGGCAAGCTCCGCGATTGCCCGTGATGGCAGCCTGATTGAGCCCCTTGCCTGTACGGAAAGTGCCCCTGTTGCGGAATTACTGCGCTTTTCCGAGCCGCTGCCGGGACGCTTCCTGGGGGCTGATGCAGGGCCGGTGGGCGTGTATAAGTTACCGGTATGCATGCTGTTCTCTGCTGAAGGCGGGCAGCAAACATGGCTGGTTGCAGTGTTGAATCCTGATGCGTTGCGTGAGCTGTTCCGGCCAATCATTGATAATCTACCGGCACAGGTACAGCTCTATCGTCATGATGGCAGGACACTGGTGGAGTTGCCGGTTGTTGCCGCAGGGTCCGCTGCAGCCCCCAAGGGGTTACTTGAGCAGGTGCGTCAGCGCGAGTGGGGCCTGTACCACAGCGCCGAGCAGCCCAATGTCAACGTGACGGCCTATCGAGCCACCTCCATGCTTCCGTTATTGCTGACACTTTCCATCGATCGTAATCAGGCGCTGGCACCCTGGCATAAAACGGTGGCCACCATGTGGCTGATAGTGGGTGTGGTGCTGGTCCTGATTCTGCTGGCTTCGATCCTGATCGCCTGGATGCGCTATCGCCAGTATCGGCTGATTGATGAGTTGCATTTGCTGGGCGCGGCGATCAGTACCACGGCCAATGCCGTGTTGATTACCGACAGTCGTGGTGACATTCGCTGGGTCAATCAGGCATTTACGCGTCTGACCGGCTATTCGTCCGAGGAGGCGCTGGGCCGCACGCCGGCCATTCTCAACTCGGGTGAGCATTCTGCGCTGTTCTTCAGGCGCCTGTGGGATACGATTCTGGCAGGCGAAGTCTGGCGTGGTGAGGTGATCAACCAGACCCGTGACGGCAAGCAGTTGATGGTGGAGCAGACGATCACGCCGATCAAGAGTGAGCGGGGAGAGCTGACTCATTTTGTCGCCGTGCATGAAGATATCACCGCACGCAAGGCAGCCGAACAGCGCTCACTCTACCTTGCCAATCATGACCACCTCACCGGACTCCCCAATCGTCGAGAGCTGTTGGCGCGGCTGGGGCAGTGGTTGCAGCCGGATGGCCCTGACTATCTCGCGCTGCTGTATATCGATCTGGATAATTTCAAGGCGGTCAATGATACGCTCGGGCATGGTCGAGGAGATGAGTTGCTGATCGGTATGGTAACGCGCCTCAATAACCTGATACCTCCAGGCGGATGTCTTGCGCGCCTCGGAGGCGATGAGTTTGCAATCGTGATGGTACAGGATGTGGGGCGTGAACAGGCGTCGCAACTGGCACAGCGAATCACTGACCTATTGGCCGAGCCCTTTGAACTTGCAGAGCAGCACTTCAGCCTGACAGTCAGCATAGGGCTGGCACTTGCGGCAAGGGGAAAGAGCGACCCGCAAACCCTGTTACGTCAGGCTGATCTGGCACTCTATGCCGCCAAACATGATGGCCGCAGTGTCTATCGCATCTTCAATGAAGAAATGGATTTTCAAGTCAGCCGAAGAGTGAATATTGAGCAGGGACTGCGCATTGCGTTGACTCGGCCTGAGCGCGTTTTCAGCATGCACTACCAGCCGGTGTTCGATGCCCAGACATTGAAGCCTGTGGCGGCCGAGCTTCTGCTGCGCTGGAAAACCGAGGCGGGTGAGTGGATATCACCGGCGGAATTCATTCCGGTAGCCGAAGAAAGCGGCATGATCATTGAAATTGGACGCTGGCAGCTGGAGCAAGTGATTGCGCGCATGGCCGACTGGGAGTTGATCAACAGCAGTAGTTTCTATCTCAGTATTAACGTATCAGCGGTTCAGCTGGCGCGTGATGAGATCGCTGCCAGTTTTATCAGTCTGCTGGATCGGTATGATGTTCCGGCGCACAAGATCACGGTGGAAGTAACCGAAACAGCGATTATCAATTTGAATGACAGGTTTGAAGCCAATCTGGCGGCCTTGGCTGCTGCCGGAATACGCCTGTCGATAGACGATTTCGGGACCGGTTATTCATCACTTGGAAACCTTCGCAATCTACGTGCGGATTACCTGAAAATAGATCGCAGTTTTGTGGTGGGTATCGGGCAAAATCATGGCGATGAGGAGATCATACTGGCCATGCTGGCGCTGGCGCGGAGCCTGAACATGAAAGTGGTGGCCGAGGGGGTGGATAAGGAGCATCAACTCAGGTTTTTGCAGCAGGCTGGCTGTGATCAGATTCAGGGCTATCTGCTTGCCAGACCAATGCCAGAGCCGGCTTTCCTTCGGCATCTGCAACAGCATCAGACAGGTCCGAGCAGTTGAGGAGTGGTTTGATGCAGGCATATGAAAAAAAACGGAAAATACCCTTTGAGAGGGCTTGCGCCCAAGGCCATCATCTATATAATACGCAGCACATTTCAGGACTATAGCTCAGTTGGTTAGAGCACCACCTTGACATGGTGGGGGTCGGCGGTTCGAGTCCGCCTAGTCCTACCAAATTTGCGAAAAGCCACTACGGGTCATGCCGGGTGGCTTTTTTGTTTCCTGCGGTTTCTGGTTTTTGTTCGGTCGGGATGGCGCAGGCGCTGCGCCGTTGGCTCTGTACTGAATGGCTATTGTAGGGTCAGTGACGATGACCCAGACTGGAGCTTTCGACCCTGCTTGGGGTGCAGTCTCTTGCAGATGGTGTAAATGAAGGTGCCTGCAACAGCTCCGTGTTACCCTGCTCGCGCAGCAGATAAGCCTCGCACAGGTCGCATTTGATCAGTTCGCTGTTGCTGAGTTGGCTGATGCTGAGGTGGTACGGGGAGCGAATACCACTGCTCAATAGAGCGCGGCAGTGCTGACATATATGTTCCATCGTTGGGTCCCTCCTGATTTCAAGCGTCCTGCTGGAGATACTTTAGCCTATACGGAGGTGATGGGCATTAGGAATTTTTCCTAATTTGAGTATTTGTGTGGACCAAAAAAAACCCTGCATATGCAGGGCTTTTTGGTTTTTTGCAATCAGGCAGGATAGTCACGCTGCTTTGCACCAGTATAGAGCTGGCGCGGGCGACCAATCTTGTTCGGGCTGGAATGGAATTCATTCCAGTGCGAGATCCAGCCGATGGTGCGGGAGAGGGCAAAGATCACGGTGAACATGTTGGTCGGAATACCGATCGCTTTCAGGATAATGCCTGAATAGAAGTCCACGTTCGGGTACAGCTTGCGCTCAACGAAGTATTCATCTTCGAGTGCGATCTGTTCCAGTCGCTTGGCGATCTGCAGCTGAGGGTCGTTCTCGATACCCAGCAGAGCCAGAACTTCGTCGCAGGTCTTCTTCATCACCTTGGCGCGAGGGTCAAAGTTGCGGTATACGCGATGGCCAAAGCCCATCAGGCGGAACGGATCGTTCGGATCCTTGGCCTTTTCGATGAACTCGGGGATGTTGGCCTCATCACCAATCTCATCCAGCATGGTCAGTACCGCTTCGTTGGCACCGCCGTGAGCCGGTCCCCACAGGGCGGCAATGCCGGCTGCGATGCAGGCAAACGGGTTGGCACCGGAAGAGCCTGCCAGGCGAACGGTGGAAGTGGAAGCGTTCTGTTCATGGTCGGCATGCAGGATGAAGATGCGATCCATGGCGCGGGCCAGTACCGGATTGACTTCGTAGTCAGTGCAGGGGGTGCCGAACATCATGCGCAGGAAGTTGGCCCCATAGCTGAGTTCGTTTTGCGGGTACATGAACGGCTGGCCGATGGAGTACTTGTAGCACATGGCTGCAAGGGTCGGCATTTTGGCGATCAGGCGGTACGCGCACACTTCGCGGTGGTGTGGGTTGTTGATGTCGAGCGAGTCGTGATAGAACGCAGACAATGCGCCAACAACGCCGCACATGATAGCCATCGGGTGGGCATCACGACGGAACCCCTTGAAGAACTGGCTGAGCTGCTCGTGCACCATGGTGTGGTTGGAAATGGTGTTGACGAACTTCTCTTTCTCTTCTGCCGTGGGCAGTTCACCATTGAGCAGCAGGTAGCAGACTTCAAGGTAGTCGGACTTTTCAGCCAGCTGTTCGATCGGGTAGCCGCGGTGCAGCAGGACACCTTTGCCACCATCGATATAGGTGATCTTGGATTCGCAGGCCGCAGTGGACACGAAGCCGGGGTCGTAGGTGAACAGGCCTTTGCCGGTCAGTGGGCGTACATCTATGACGTCGGGACCTTCGGTACCGGAATAAACCGGCAGTTCGATCGCTTCGTCCAGACCATCGACTGTCAAACGTGCTTTCTTGTCAGCCATCAGAGGCTCCTATCATTCTGTTTTGTATTGCTGCGGCTTGCTTCTGAGCCGCTTCATAGGAAATGGCCCGAAAAAGGACCCACCCACTATAGAGTTTGAAACAGGATTGTCAATTAAGCCTTGGGGGTGGAATGTTGCATCGCAACAGAAAGAAATTTCCTAGCAATTCAGCTGTTTTGGGGAAATAAATAATTAGTTGTACGTCGACGCAAAAAGAATAGTACGAGAAGGGCAAAGGGTCTGGATCTCTACACTAGACTTAAGCCTTAGGTGGCGCTGGGCGCGTTGTATTCCAAGGGTGATCTGTCTATACTCTCGCACCTGAGTTGGCACCGTGCCCACTGGTTAAGTGTCAGTTCTGGCATCTCGAGGTACTACTCTCTGAGCACTTCCTAGCAACCTTGTCCTGCAACTGGACAGAAAAGTGTGAACTAGAGCCGTGAACAAGAAAAGACCTGTAAATTTAGATCTGCGAACCATAAAACAGCCACTCCCGGCGATCACTTCAATACTGCATCGCGTATCAGGTGTAGCGCTGTTCTTTGGCGCCATCTTTATGCTTTATGTATTAAGTATGTCGCTGGAATCTCAGGCCGGCTTTGACCGCGCTGCTGAGATGCTCCAGGAATCATTCCTGGCAAAACTCATTGCATGGGGTCTGGTGTCAGCGCTGCTGTACCACTTCTTTGCAGGTATCAAGCACCTGATCATGGATCTGGGTCACTGTGAAGAGCTGGATAGCGGTCGTTTGGCAGCCAAGGTCACTCTGGTGATAGCGGGTATCGCTATCCTGCTTGCGGGAGTCTGGATATGGTAACAAGTATCACAAGCTTTGGTCGTAGCGGCCTGTATGACTGGATGATGCAGCGCGTCACAGCACTCGTACTGTTGGCTTACACCATTTTCATGATCGGCTATCTGCTGATGAATCCGGAACTGGATTACAACCAGTGGAAAGAGCTGTTCAGCGGTACGGTCATGCGTATCTTTACCCTGCTGGCAGTACTGTCCATGGTGGCGCACGCCTGGATCGGCATGTGGTCTGTATCTACCGACTACATCAAGGCGACCGGTGCTCGCTTCCTGTTCCAGTCCGCATGCGGCCTGCTGGCGTTTATTTACGTCGTGTGGGGCATCCAGATTCTGTGGGGTATCTAAAACATGTCTAAACTGCGTACGCTTACTTTCGACGCGATCGTCGTCGGTGGTGGTGGTGCTGGCATGCGCGCTGCGCTGCAGCTGGCACAGTCAGGCCTGAACACGGCCTGTGTCACCAAAGTATTCCCGACCCGTTCTCACACTGTATCGGCCCAGGGTGGTATCACCTGTGCGATTGCCAGTGCTGATCCGAACGATGACTGGCGCTGGCACATGTATGACACCGTTAAGGGGTCAGACTATATCGGCGACCAGGACGCAATTGAATACATGTGCTCCGTAGGTCCTCAGGCTGTATTCGAGCTGGATCACATGGGTCTGCCGTTCTCTCGTACCGAAATTGGCCGCATCTATCAGCGCCCGTTCGGTGGTCAGTCCAAAGGGCCGGATAACCCCACTCAGGCAGCTCGCACCTGTGCGGCAGCCGACCGTACCGGTCACGCGCTGTTGCATACGCTGTATCAGGCCAACATGAAGGCCGGTACAACCTTCCTGAACGAATGGTATGCCGTTGACCTGGTCAAGAATGCCGATGGTGATGTGGTTGGCTGTATTGCCATTTGCATCGAAACCGGTGAGACCGTCTATATCAAGTCCAAGGCTACTGTGCTGGCAACCGGTGGTGCGGGTCGTATCTATGCATCCACCACCAATGCCCTGATCAATACCGGTGACGGTATCGGTATGGCAATGCGAGCCGGTGTGCCTGTTCAGGATATGGAAATGTGGCAGTTCCATCCGACCGGTATTGCCGGTGCCGGCGTCCTCGTGACCGAGGGTTGTCGTGGTGAAGGTGGCTACCTGGTGAACAAGGATGGCGAACGCTTCATGGAGCGCTATGCTCCGAACGCCAAAGATCTTGCCGGTCGTGATGTTGTGGCTCGCTCCATGATCCTTGAGATCCTCGAAGGTCGTGGCTGTGGCGAGAATGGCGATCATGTCTACCTGAAGCTGGACCACCTGGGTGAGGAAGTGTTGCACTCGCGTCTGCCCGGTATTTGTGAGCTGTCCAAGACCTTCGCGGCTGCGGATCCGGTAAAAGAACCGATCCCGGTTGTTCCGACCTGTCATTACATGATGGGCGGTATTGCGACCAATATTGGTGGTCAGGCAATCTCTCCGGATGCTCAGTCCGGTGAAGACAGGATCATCAACGGTCTGTTCGCCTGTGGTGAAGCGGCTTGTGTATCCGTGCATGGCGCCAACCGCCTGGGCGGTAACTCTCTGCTTGATCTGGTGGTATTCGGTCGTGCAGCGGGCATGCAGATCGAGCAGCAGATGCGTGAAGGCTACTCTGTGGCTGAAGCGACCGAGTCTGACATTGAAGCGGCTATGTCACGTCTGAACCGCCTCAATAACAGCACCGGTGGCGAGAAGGTGGCTGATGTCCGCAAGGACCTGCAGAGCACCATGCAGCTGTACTTCGGCGTATTCCGTGATGGTGCAAGCATGCAGAAGGGTCTTGGTCTTTTGAAGGAGATCCGTGAGCGTGTTGCCAACGTACATCTGGAAGACAAGAGTCAGGCTTTCAATACTTCGCGTATTGAGGCTCTGGAGCTTGAAAACCTGATGGAAGTTGCTGAAGCAACCGCGATTGCGGCTGAGGAGCGCAAGGAGTCCCGTGGTGCACATGCCCGTAACGACTTCACCGAGCGTGATGACGAAAACTGGCTGTGTCACTCTGTCTTCTTCCCGCAGAACAAGTCCGTTGGCAAGCGCGCGGTCAACTTCGCGCCGAAAACAATGGATCCGTTCCCGCCGAAAGTACGAACCTATTAAGAGGCTGGTGCGATGCTGGTAAGTGTATATCGTTACAACCCTGAAGTGGATGATGCGCCTTACATGCAGGATGTCCATATTGATATCCCGGGTGGCAAGGACATCATGGTGCTGGATCTGCTCCAGCTGCTGAAAGAAAAGGACACGACGCTTGCGTATCGTCGTTCCTGCCGTGAGGGCGTATGTGGCTCAGATGGCATGAACATGAACGGCAAGAACGGTCTGGCGTGCATCACGCCGCTGTCCGAAGTGGTCAAGAATGACAAGCTGGTGTTGCGCCCGCTGCCGGGTCTCCCGGTGATTCGTGACCTGGTCATCGATATGACCCAGTTCTACAAGCAGTACGAAAAGATCAAGCCGTTCCTGATCAACGACACGCCGCCGCCGGCGATCGAGCGTCTGCAGTCACCTGAAGAGCGTGCTGAGCTGGATGGTCTGTACGAGTGTATTCTCTGTGCATGCTGTTCGACTGCCTGTCCGTCCTTCTGGTGGAATCCGGACAAGTTTGTAGGTCCGTCTGGTCTGCTGCAGGCTTACCGCTTCCTGGCTGACAGTCGTGATACCGCGACCAATGAGCGCCTGGCCGAGCTGGATGATCCGTTCAGTGTATTTCGTTGCCATGGCATCATGAACTGCGTCAGCGTGTGTCCGAAGGGTCTGAATCCGACCAAGGCGATCGGCAAGATCCGCAACATGTTGATTCAGCAAGCAACCTGATCTTTTTCGGGCACAAAAAAACGGCATCCTTGATGCCGTTTTTTTTGCTTTGCAGGCAGGCAAGGCAGGGCGTCATAGCCAAAAGGCCTATGTCATCCATGTAGCATAATTTTATAGAATCCTCGCCTGCTAGCGGTGTTAAGGCCGCAATAAAAAGCGTAGAATTATCGACCGCGGCCGCACGCGATCCGTCGTTGCTGCGGGACGATACAAAAAACGGTAATCAGCAGAGGGTTAACGGGCTGTTGGGTCAGGAAATAGTGCAGCCTGATCGCTACAGTACCCTCTCAGAGCCAGGGTGAGATGATAATGCAAGATGGCATAATGGAGCAGATGTGGAAGAATGCCCATCTCTATGGGGGCAACCTTTCATATGTCGAACAACTATACGAAACGTACCTGATGGACCCGAATGCCGTTCCACAAGAATGGCGTGAAGAGTTCGATCGACTCCCCAAGGTTGGTGACAGCATCACTCAGGATGTACCCCACTCCACCATCCGGGAACACTTCCTTCTCCTCTCCAAGAATCAAAAGCGCGCCATGCCGGTTTCCGGCAGCAGTGTCAGCTCTGAGCATGAAAAGAAACAGGTTCGCGTTCTGCGGATGATCAATGCCTATCGTGTGCGCGGTCACCAGCACGCCGATATTGATCCGCTTAACCTGATGCAGCGCGAGCAGGTGCCTGACCTCGATCCGCGCTTTCATGAGCTGTCAGAAGCCGACTTTGATACCCGCTTCCAGCTGGGCTCCCTGTTCTTTGGTCCTGAAGAGAGCACGCTGAAAGAGATCCTGGCTGATCTCAAGAAAACCTACTGCACTACCGTCGGCGTTGAGTACATGCACATCGTCGACACTCAGGAAAAACGCTGGATTCAGTCTCGCATGGAGCCGGTGCGCAGCCATCCGGTACTGACCAATGACGAGCGCAAACACATTCTGGAGCGTCTGGTTGCGGCTGAAGGTCTCGAGAAGTATCTCGGTTCACGCTACGCAGGTGCCAAGCGCTTTGGTCTTGAAGGTGGCGAAAGCCTGATTCCGTGTCTTGATGAGCTGGTTCAGCGTGCCGGTCGTGACGGTGCCAAGGAACTGGTGATCGGCATGGCTCACCGCGGCCGTCTCAACGTACTGGTCAACCTGTTCGGCAAAAATCCGCAGGACCTGTTTGGCGAGTTCGAAGGCAAGCGCATGATCGAAACCTCCGGTGACGTGAAATACCACCAGGGTTTTTCGTCCAATGTGATGACGCCGGGTGGAGAGGTTCATATCGCCATGGCGTTCAACCCGTCTCACCTCGAGATCGTGTCTCCGGTGGTTGAAGGTTCCGTGCGTGCGCGTCAGGACCGTCGTGATGACCCGGTCGGTAATACCGTGATCCCGGTTGCCATTCATGGTGACGCCGCTTTCGCTGGTCAGGGTGTGGTGATGGAGACATTCCAGATGTCTCAGACCCGCGCCTACAAAACCGGCGGTACCATCCATATCGTGATCAACAACCAGGTGGGCTTTACCACTTCCAAGAAGGAAGATGCACGTTCCACTGAGTATTGCACCGATGTGGCCAAGATGGTTCAGTCTCCGATTTTCCACGTCAACGGAGATGATCCCGAAGCGGTACGCTTTGTGACTCAGCTGGCACTGGATTATCGTAACGAATTCAATAAGGATGTGGTTATCGACCTGGTGTGCTACCGCCGTCGTGGCCATAACGAAGCGGATGAGCCTTCAGGCACCCAGCCGCTGATGTACAGCAAAATCAAGTCCCAGAAGACAACCCGCGAGCTGTATGGTGCGCGCCTCGTTGAAGAGGGTGTCATCTCGGCTGAAGAGTCCAAGGTCCTGGATCAGGACTACCGCAAAGCGCTGGAAAACGGCCAGCACGTGGCCAAGTCTCTGGTGATGCAGCCCAATTCTGAACTGTTTGTTGATTGGCGCCCCTATCTGGGCCACCAGTGGTCTTTCGATTGTGATACAGGGGTAGATGCCAAGCTACTGAAAGAGCTGGCCAACAAGACCTGTGAGTTCCCGGAAGGGCTGGCGGTTCAGCGTCAGGTGCAGAAGATTTACGAAGACCGCAGAAAGATGGCGGCGGGCGCCATGGAGATTAACTGGGGCTTCGCCGAGACCATGGCCTATGCCACGCTGTTGGCTGAGGGCTATCCGATCCGCCTTACCGGGCAGGATGTGGGCCGCGGAACCTTCTCTCATCGCCATGCGGTGATTCATAACCAGAAGGATGCTTCCACCTACATTCCGCTGCAGAATCTGGCGGATGGGCAGCCGGCTTTCGATATCTATGACTCCTTCCTTTCCGAGGAAGCGGTGCTGGGCTTCGAATATGGCTATTCAACCACCACGCCGAATGCGCTGGTAATCTGGGAAGCTCAGTTCGGTGACTTTGCCAACGGTGCACAGGTCGTTATCGACCAGTTCATTACCTCAGGCGAGCACAAGTGGGGGCGTCTCTGCGGTTTGACCATGCTGCTCCCGCACGGTTTTGAAGGTCAGGGACCCGAGCATTCCTCTGCGCGCCTGGAGCGCTTCCTCCAGATGTGTGCCGAACACAATATTCAGGTATGTGTACCGTCGACACCGGCTCAGATTTTCCACCTGCTGCGTCGCCAGGTTGTACGCCCGCTGCGTAAGCCGCTGGTGGTGATGTCGCCGAAATCTCTGTTGCGTCACAAGCAGGCGATCTGTTCCCTCGAGGATCTTTCCGAAGGAACTTTCCAGCCGGTGATTCCGGAAGTGGATCAGCTGGATTCGAAGAAAGTAAAACGCGTGGTCATGTGCAGCGGCAAGGTTTACTACGACCTGTACAACCGTCGCGCCGAGCTGGAAAAGGACGATGTCGCCATCGTTCGCATCGAACAGCTCTACCCGTTCCCGGAGCAGGGCCTGAAAGATGCCATCGCCGATTACACCAATCTGGAATCGGTGGTCTGGTGTCAGGAAGAGCCGATGAACCAGGGCGCCTGGTACTGCAGCCAGCACCATATGCGCAATGTGATGCAGCAGCATGATCCGAAGCTGCATCTGGTGGGTGTGGGTCGTCCACATGCCGCAGCGCCGGCAGTAGGCTATATTTCGGTTCACCTTGAGCAGCAAGAGCAGCTGGTCAACGAAGCAATCAACGGTTAATGACAGGTTCGCAAACAAGACCTGAGCAGCATTAATAAAGGAAACAGCATGTCCATCGATATTAAAGCGCCGACTTTCCCTGAATCCGTTGCTGACGGAACAGTTGCAACCTGGCACAAGCAGCCGGGTGAAGCATGTTCAGCTGATGAGCTGATCGTTGACATCGAAACCGATAAGGTCGTTCTTGAAGTGGTTGCACCGGCAGATGGTGTGCTCAAGGAGATCGTCAAGGGTGAAGGTGACACCGTCCTGAGCGAAGAAGTCATTGCCATCTTCGAAGAGGGCGCGGCTGCCGCTGCGCCGGCACCGGCTGAAAAGGCACCGGCTGCCGAATCCGCCGATTCGCCTGCCGCTGAAGTGACCACCGACGCTGACAAGGTTGGTCCTGCCGCTCGCAAGCTGATCGAAGAGAACGGCCTGGACGCGTCCAGGATTCCGGGCACCGGCAAGAATGGCGGTATCACCAAGGAAGACGTTCAGAACTTCCTGAAGAACAAGCCTGCTGCTGCACCGGCCTCCGCTCCGGCTGCCGCCGCTGCACCGGCGCTGAACATTCCGGCTGGTGAGCGCACCGAGAAGCGTGTACCGATGACACGTCTGCGCGCTACTATCGCCAAACGTCTGGTTGAAGCGCAGCAGAATGCAGCCATGCTCACGACCTATAATGAAGTGAACATGAAGCCGGTTATGGAGCTGCGCAAGCAGTACAAGGACCTGTTCGAGAAGGTTCACGGTGGCACGCGTCTGGGCTTCATGTCCTTCTTCGTCAAGGCCGCTACCGAAGCGCTGAAGCGTTTCCCGGCCGTGAACGCCTCCATCGACGGCAACGACATGGTCTATCACGGCTACCAGGATATCGGTGTTGCCGTATCCACTGAACGTGGTCTGATGGTGCCGGTACTGCGTGACACTGACTCCATGAGCCTTGCTGAAGTGGAAGGTACTATTGCCGACTTCGGTAAGCGTGGCCGTGAAGGCAAGCTGGGCATGGATGACATGCAGGGCGGCACCTTCACCATCACCAACGGTGGTGTATTCGGCTCCTTGATGTCCACTCCGATCCTGAATCCGCCGCAGACTGCGATCTTGGGCATGCACAAGATTCAGGAGCGTCCAATGGCTGTCAATGGTCAGGTTGAAATCCTGCCGATGATGTACCTGGCGCTGTCGTATGACCACCGTATGATTGATGGCAAAGAGGCGGTACAATTCCTCGTCACTATCAAGGATCTGCTGGAAGACCCGGCACGCATGCTGCTGGACGTCTGATCAGACCCGCAATCGAACGAGTGAAAAACAGGATTAAGTAATGTCAGATAAATTTGATCTCATTGTTATCGGTGCCGGCCCCGGCGGATATGTGGCTGCAATTCGTGCAGCTCAGCTGGGTCTGAAAACTGCCTGTGTCGAGAAGTGGGTTGATGACAAGGGTACACCGGTTCTCGGCGGTACCTGTCTGAACGTGGGTTGTATCCCGTCCAAGGCACTGCTGGAAACCACGCACAAGCTGCATGAGGCTCAGCATGGTTTCGCTGCTCAGGGTATCGTGGCCGATAACGTGCGCATGGACACCAAGCAGATGGTGGCTCGCAAGGATCAGATCGTCAAAAACCTGACCGGTGGTATCGCAGGCCTGTTCAAGGCCAATGGCGTGACTCTGCTGCAGGGTACCGGCAAATTGCTGGCCAACAAGCAGGTCGAAGTAACGGCTCAGGACGGCAACAGCAGTGTTTATGCTGCCGATAACGTGATTCTGGCGTCTGGTTCCGTACCGGTCGAGATTCCGCCGGCTCCGCTGACCGAAGGTCTGATTCTGGATAACGAAGGTGCCCTGAACATTGATGAAACCCCGAAACGTCTGGGTATCATTGGTGCAGGTGTCATCGGTCTGGAAATGGGCTCCATCTGGGCGCGTTGCGGTTCTGAAGTAACCGTATTTGAAGCAATGGATGACTTCCTGGCACTGGCTGACGTCGATGTCGCGAAGGAAGCCAAGAAGCTGCTGACCAAGCAGGGTCTGGATATCAAGCTGGGTGCTCGCTGCACCGGCACCGAAATCATCGATGGCAAGGAAGTGAAGGTAAAATTCGCTGATGCCAGCGGTGATCAGGAGATGGTATTCGACAAGCTGATCGTGGCAGTGGGGCGTCGTCCTCAGACTCAGGGCCTGCTGGCAGCAGACAGCGGTGTGAAGCTGGACGAGCGTGGCTTCATCTTCGTGGATGACAGCTGCCGTACTGATGCACCGGGCGTGTACGCCATCGGTGACTCCGTACGCGGTCCAATGCTGGCGCATAAGGCCTCTGAAGAGGGGATTATGGTCGTTGACATCATTGCTGGCCACAAGGCTGCACTGAACTATGACTGCATCCCCAACATTATTTATACCTTCCCTGAGCTGGCCTGGGTCGGCAAGACCGAGCAGCAGCTCAAGTCCGAGGGTGTAAAAATCAAGGTTGGTAAATTCCCGTTTGCTGCATCCGGCCGTGCAATGGCTGCCAATGCAACTGACGGCTTCGTCAAGATCATTGCTGACGAAGAAACCGACCGCATACTGGGCGTACACATGGTCGGTGGCATTGCCTCCGAGCTGATTGCTCAGGGTGTGATTGCGATGGAGTTCTGCTCCAGTGCAGAGGATCTGCAGCTGATGGTATTTGCTCACCCGACCGTCAGCGAAGCTGTGCATGAAGCAGCACTGGCAGTGGACAATCACGCCATTCACATTGCAAATCGCAAAAAGCGATAACCTGAAGGGTTAATCGGTGTGGGCAGTGATCCTGTTCATGCCGATCTGCAGAGCAAAAGGTGTACCTCGGCTGACTGCACTCTGGTCGAGGTACCTGTATAACCGAAAATACAACGGATTAGAGCATGAACCTTCACGAGTACCAGGGTAAACAACTGTTTGCCGAATATGGTCTGCCGGTTTCCAAAGGGATCGCGGTAGATACTCCGGAAGCGGCTGCTGAAGCGGCTGAAAAAATTGGCGGAGACAAGTGGGTTGTAAAAGCCCAGGTTCACGCCGGTGGCCGTGGTAAAGCGGGTGGTGTAAAGCTGGTTGACTCTCCGGCTGAAGCCAAGGCCTTTGCCGAAAAATGGCTGGGCCAGCGTCTGGTAACGTACCAGACAGATGCCAATGGTCAGCCGGTTACCAAAATTCTGGTTGAAACCTGCACCGATATCGCCAACGAGCTGTATCTGGGCGCGGTTGTAGACCGTTCCAGCCGTCGCATCGTGTTCATGGCTTCCACCGAAGGTGGTGTCGAGATCGAGAAAGTTGCTGAAGAGACTCCGGAAAAGATCCTGAAAGCAACCATCGATCCCTTGACCGGCGCTCAGCCTTATCAGGGTCGCGAGCTGGCATTCCAGCTGGGCCTGCAGGGTGATCAGATCAAGCAGTTTGTTCACATCTTCCTTGGCCTGGCCAAGATGTTTGAAGAGAAAGATCTGGCTCTGCTCGAAATCAACCCGCTGGTCATCACTGACCAGGGCAACCTGCACTGCCTGGATGCCAAGGTCGTTATCGACGGTAACTCTGTTTACCGCCACAAGGACCTGCAGGCCATGCACGACCCGTCTCAGGAAGACGAGCGTGAAGCCCGTGCAGCCGAGTGGGATCTGAACTACGTAGCTCTGACCGGTACAATCGGTTGCATGGTAAACGGCGCAGGTCTGGCCATGGGTACCATGGATATCGTGTCTCTGCACGGCGGTTTCCCTGCCAACTTCCTCGACGTTGGTGGTGGTGCTACCAAAGAGCGCGTTACCGAAGCGTTCAAGATCATCCTCGAAGACAAGAACGTTAAAGCGGTTCTGGTTAACATCTTCGGCGGTATCGTACGTTGCGACCTGATCGCTGACGGTATCATCGGTGCAGTTAAAGAAGTGGGTGTCAACGTACCGGTTGTGGTACGTCTGGAAGGTAACAACGCTGAGCTGGGTGCGCAGAAACTGGCCGAATCCGGTCTGGACATCATTGCAGCAACCAGCCTGACTGACGCTGCTCAGCAGGCAGTCAAAGCAGCGGAGGGTAAATAATCATGGCCGTTCTGATCAACAAAGATACCAAAGTCATCTGTCAGGGCTTTACCGGTGGCCAGGGTACTTTCCACTCTGAGCAGGCGATTGCCTACGGTACCAAAATGGTCGGCGGTGTAACGCCGGGCAAGGGCGGTACTGAGCACCTGGGCCTGCCGGTGTTCAACACCGTCAAGGAAGCCGTAGAAGCGACTGGCGCCGAAGCGTCTGTTATCTACGTACCGGCTCCTTTCTGCAAGGACTCCATCCTGGAAGCGGCCAATGCCGGCATCAAGCTGATCGTCTGCATCACTGAGCACATTCCGGTAATGGACATGCTGCAGTGCAAGGTCAAGTGTGATGAGCTGGGCGTGCGCCTGATCGGCCCGAACTGCCCGGGCGTTATCACTCCGGGAGAGTGCAAGATCGGCATCATGCCGGGCCACATCCACCTGCCGGGTAAAGTGGGTATCGTATCCCGTTCCGGTACTCTGACCTATGAAGCGGTCAAGCAGACCACTGACGCCGGCTTCGGTCAGTCTACCTGTGTTGGTATCGGTGGTGACCCGATTCCGGGCTCCAACTTCATCGATATTCTGGAAATGTTCCAGAACGATCCGCAGACTGAAGCGATCGTGATGATCGGTGAGATCGGCGGTTCTGCCGAGGAAGAAGCGGCTGCCTACATCAAGGCAAACGTAACCAAGCCGGTTGTTTCCTACATCGCGGGTGTTACTGCACCTCCGGGCAAGCGCATGGGCCACGCTGGTGCGATCATCTCCGGTGGCAAGGGTACTGCAGACGAGAAGTTTGCCGCTCTTGAAGACGCTGGTGTGAAGACTGTTCGCTCCCTGGCCGATATCGGCAAGGCACTGTCTGAAGTGACCGGTTGGGCAATGAAGTAAGAGCCTTCGGGTTTCTTTCAAAAAGGCAGCTTCGGCTGCCTTTTTTGTTTCCGTGCGCCCCTATCCGCCCTCTGCTAGAATGCGCCTTCAGAAACACATTCCGAAGGTATTCCCTTGAGTCAACATCCCTTTTCAGTCCTGCCGTTGCGTGCCGAGCTGCTGGACAATCTCGCCTCGCTTGATTATCACCTGATGACACCGATCCAGCATGAAAGTCTCCCCGTGATTCTTGAGGGCAAGGATCTTATCGCTCAGGGAAGGACCGGTTCAGGCAAGACGGCGGCCTTCGGTCTGGGTGTGCTGCAGCAGCTTGACCCCACACGTTTTCATGTTCAGGTACTGGTGCTCTGCCCGACCCGTGAGTTGGCTGATCAGGTTGCACAGGAGCTGCGTCGTCTTGCGCGTCAGATCCCCAATGTCAAAACGCTGACATTGTGCGGAGGGCAGCCGCTGGGACCACAGATTGGCTCACTGGAGCATGGTGCTCATATCGTTGTCGGTACCCCGGGGCGTCTTGAAGAACACCTGCGCAAAGGCACTCTCAAACTGGACAGGTTACAGGTGCTGGTGCTGGATGAAGCCGATCGCATGCTGGAAATGGGTTTCCAGACGGCTGTGGATGCCATTGTTGATCAGACACCGACGGAACGTCAGAGCCTGCTGTTCAGTGCGACCTATCCGCGTGAAATTGAAGCGATTGCCAGCCGCATTTTGACCAACCCTGTTCGGGTAGAAGTGGCTTCATTGCATCAGTCCGGCAGCATCCGCCAGCATTTTCATCGCGTTGCTGAAGAGGAGCGTCAGGCGGCCTTGACGGCACTGCTCTACCATTATCGTCCGGTATCGGCAGTGGTGTTCTGCAATACCAAACAGGAAGTGCGTGAGCTGGAATCAGCCTTGCAGCAGGAAGGGATTGCGGCCGTTGCACTGCATGGTGATCTTGATCAGCGCCAGCGTGATCAGACGCTGGTGCGGTTCTCCAATCAAAGCGCTTCGGTGTTAGTGGCCACCGACGTTGCAGCCAGGGGGCTGGATATCGAAGGGCTTGATCTGGTGGTCAACTATCGCCCCGCCAAGGAGTCTCAGGTTCATGTACATCGCATTGGACGCACCGGTCGTGCCGGCCAGAGTGGTGTGGCCGTAACCCTGTTCAGCGACCGGGAAGGTCACAAGCTTGCGGGCATAGAAGCCCAGCTGGATATGATTGCCACCGAAGAGCCCTTGCCCGCTGCACGTGCTGATGGCAGTTATCGTCCACCGATGGCAACGCTGCAACTTGATATCGGCAAAAAACAGAAGATCCGTCCCGGAGATGTGTTGGGGGCACTGACCAGTGGCGAGGGTATTCAGGGTGATGAAGTCGGCAAGATTCGTGTGTTTGATTTCTGTACCTATGTAGCGGTCAGTCGTCCGGCGGCGAAAGAAGCGGTGCGCAAGCTGTCTCAGGGCAAGATCAAGGGTCGCAGTTGCCGTGTACGTCAGTTGCGCTGAGGGGGATTCATGAAAATCTGGGTCGATGCCGATGCCTGTCCGGTGGTGATCAAGGAGATACTGTTCAGAGCGGCCGATCGGACCGGGCTGGAGCTGACGCTGATTGCCAATCACGCACTCAAGGTTCCGCCAGCGGCCAATATCCGCGCGATTCAGGTATCCGGTGGGTTTGATGTGGCTGACCACGAGATTGTGCGCCGTTGTGACGCGGGTGATCTGGTGATTACCAGTGACATACCATTGGCTGCAGAGCTGTTGGGCAAGGGGGCTATGGCCTTGACGCCACGAGGCGAGCAGTTTACGGCAGAAAACATTCGTGCCCGGCTGAATATTCGTGATTTCATGGAGACAATGCGCGCCAGCGGCGTGCAAAGCGGTGGCCCGGCGGCCATGAGTCAGTCGGACCGTCAGGCTTTTGCCAATCAGCTCGACCGACTGATCAGCAAGGCGCTGCGAAGCAAGGGCTAACCGATACGGTGAGGCTGGAGTTCAAACCCCAGTATCCGGCGTCCGCTCAGGCGGACCTGGCCGTTATAGCGTTCATCTCCGGTCGAAGTAAAACTGAACTGGTAACAGCGCTCCAGTTCGAGACGCCCGTGCAGGCTACGCCTCGGCTTCATGCTTTTCAGGGCAATACTCTCGTCGAGCAGCTGCACATCCTGTTGCTGGCAGTAGGCCCTTACCTGACGCGTGGCATGCTCGCGTATTTTCAGGTTCTGCCACCACGCCATACAGAGTGTGGCCGTTAGTGCCAGCCAGAACAGATCAGACAGCTCAATCCACATCGGGGTCTCCTTCAGGAGCCACCATGATACCAGCCGTTCCGTTAAAAATAACCCTGCTAAACTGATGGGTGAAAATACCTGATCAAAATGCTAGGTTAATGGCATTGGATGTTACGGGGGTGATCATGTCCTATCTGCAAGGCTTTGAAGGGCTGGTGTTTGACAACAGCTATGCACGTTTGCCACAACACTGGTTTCAGTCGACACGCATCTGTCCTCTGAAACATGTCCATCTGATCAGTTTCAATCCGCCGGTTGCACGTCAACTGGGCCTGGACCCCTGTGGAGTCAGCCCGTCTGCATTGGCACGGGTGTGTGGTGGTGAGGTCGAATGGCCCGGTACAGAGCCGCTGGCGATGAAGTATACCGGCCATCAGTTTGGAAGTTACAACCCGGATCTGGGGGATGGGCGTGGTTTGTTGTTGGGCGAGGTTATAGGCCCGGGTGGTGAACGGCTTGATCTGCATCTCAAGGGGGCCGGCAAGACCGCCTTCTCCCGTTTCGGTGACGGTCGAGCGGTGTTGCGTTCCAGTATTCGGGAATACCTTGCTTCAGAAGCGATGTCTGGTCTGGGCATTCCGACCACGCGTGCGTTGTGCCTGCTCGGCAGCGAAGAGTACACCCTGCGTAACGGCATGGAGCCATGTGCCATGCTGTTGCGTGTCACCTCAAGCCACATCCGTTTCGGACACTTCGAGTATTTCTATTACAGTGGTCAGCATGATGACCTCCGTCGTCTGGCCCGGTACTGCATCGATCGCCATTATCCGCAGCTGGAGTCAGCTGAGCAGCCAGTGGCAGAGATGTTTGCCGAAGTGGTTCGGCGCAGTGCTGAGCTGGTGGCGTTGTGGCAGGCCTATGGTTTTGTCCATGGGGTGCTGAATACCGACAACATGTCGATTATTGGTGAAACCTTCGACTATGGTCCATTCACGTTCATGGACCACTATGAACCGGACCATGTGGCCAACAAAAATGATCATGCAGGGCGTTACGCCTTTTCACGTCAGCCCTCAATTGTGTTGTGGAACCTGGCAGCACTGGCGCAGGCACTGCTGCCGCTGGTTGAAAGATCAAGGCTGGAAGCTGAGCTGGATCGCTTCGAGGCACTCTATGAGGCCGCAAAGCTGAAGCGCATGCAGGCACGACTGGGTCTGCAGTCGTCCCGGCCGGAAGATGCCGGCCTGATCGCAAGGCTGGAAGCGATATGGGCTGAGCAGCGCATGGATCACAACCGATTTCTGCGGCTGTTGTGTGGATGGCGGCCGGAAGATGCCTCGTCTACCAACAGCCTGCTTGCGCTGGCGGTGCAGGAGAAGGCTGTTGTGGACTGGTTGCAGCAATACCAGCTGCGCCTTGAACAAGAGGTGGCCAGTACTCCGATCCGCCAGGCACAGATGCGTTCGGTCAACCCGCGCTATATCCTGCGTAACTACATGGCGGAAGAGGTGATCCGCGAAGCGCACCAGGGCGACTATGGTCCACTGAATGGGTTGCTGCCATTACTGCGCCACCCCGGTGACGAGCATGCCGAATTCAGTGCCTATGCCGATGCTCCACCGGACTGGGCTGCCGCGATCCATCTGACCTGTTCTTCCTGATGCTCGGGAACGGCGCTGCAGACAGAGGGCCTCATTCCCTGTAGATTAAGGGTTTGAAATCAAGGCACTGAGTCACAGGTCCGGTTATGGAAAAACTACTGCTGCTGATCCAAAACAATTGGCTGAATGCATTTGCGATCGCCTGGTTTCTGTTCTGCTTTCGTGGCTATATGTATTACGCTGCCAGCCGTGCCAAGCACACGTCCTGCCTGGTCAGCATGCTGCACATGTACCGAACCGAATGGATGCTGCGCATGATGACGCGTGAAGTGCGTATCGCTGATACCACGGCCATCGCCAACCTTGAGCGTACGGTTGCCTTCTTTGCCTCGACCACCATACTGGTGCTTGCGGGTCTGATTACGGTGATGAGCTCAGCCGAAAAGGCGATCAATCTTGTGCAGGATCTGCCATTTGTCGTGGTCGCCACCCGGCAGGAGTGGGAACTTAAGCTACTGCTTCTGATCGTGCTGTTCATCTACGCTTTCTTCAAGTTTACCTGGAGCCTGCGTCAGTATGGTTTTGTATCGGTGATGATTGGTGCCGCACCCCTGCCGGCGGAAAACCCGTCTGAAAAACAGGTACGTGCCCACGCCGAGCGCATTGCCACCATGGCCTCCATGGCCGCAAACAACTTCAACCTTGGTTTGCGTACCTACTATTTCAGCATTGCCGTGCTGGGCTGGTTCATGAATGCCTGGGGCTTCATGCTGCTGACAACGGTGATTGTCTTTGTGCTGTACCGACGGGAATTCACCTCCACCACGCTGCAGACCTTAACCATGAGCAGTGGAGCGGAGAAATGACGCAAGGGGAATATGCTGGGCGCTGCACACGGTTTCTGAACGCCCAGCCTCATATGATGAAACTGGGCATCCGCCTGATACAGGCGGAAAAGGGGCGTGCTGTACTGGTGTTGCCGGTGCAGCCGCAACTGATCAGCCCGGTACTGGATACCTACCTGCACGGCGGTGTACTGACCACACTGGTGGATGCCGCCAGCAGTGTTTCGACGTTGTGTGCCCTGGATCGGTTTGAGCTCTGTCCGACACTGGATCTGCGCATCGACCATATGCGCACTCCGGCCCAGAGTCAGCCCCTCTACGTTAGCGCAGAATGCTACCGCGTGACCCGCAGCGTGCTGTTCACGCGCGCGTCTGTCTATCAGGACGACCCCGAACGGCCCGTTGCCTATGCCATCGCCACATTCATGCGGCCTGAAGGCGGCAGCACCGAGTCCGAGTTTCGTCGCCTGATTGAAGGAGGGGACAATGCAACAACTGCTTGAGCTGGTGCGTCAGGCACAGGAAAGTGGAGATTATCAGCCGCTGGTCGATCTGATCCCCTATGCGCGGGTATTGGGTGTGCAGTGTGAATGTTATGGTGAGGAGATTATCTTTCGACTGCCGGCCAACCCCGGCAACATAGGCAATCCCACCATTCCTGCCATTCACGGAGGTGTGATTGCATCCTTCATGGAATTGACAGCGCTGTTCCAGCTCACCCTGCAGCTGCCGCAGCCGGGGCTGGCCAAGATTATCGACTTCTCACTGGATTACATGCGGGCGGGGCTTGATAGGGACACGTTCGCCATTTGTGATGTCAGCCGGCAGGGGCGTCGAGTCGGCAACTGCTCGGTACTGGCCTGGCAGGAACGCAAAAGCAAACCGATTGCACAGGCGCGTGCACATTTTCTGCTGGATGCCGGTACTTTAACCCCTGTTGATCGATAAGCGCTTGAAATCCCGGGACGGGCCCCCATATCCGAAACGTTGAACGTTAGTTTTCGGAGGTAGATAAGCCCGCCATGAGCACAGAAACTCAGAAAGAGACACTCGGTTTCCAGACAGAAGTCAAACAGCTTCTGAACCTGATGATCCATTCCCTCTATTCAAACAAGGAGATCTTCCTGCGTGAGCTGATCTCCAACGCCTCGGATGCGTCCGAAAAACTGCGTTTTGAAGCGTTGCACAACGATGCGCTGTATGAAGGGAACCCGGATCTGGATATCCGCATTGAATTCGATAAAGACGCTGGAACCGTCAGCATCGAAGACCGCGGCATTGGTATGAGCCGTCAGGATGTGATTGAGCACCTGGGGACAATTGCCAAGTCCGGTACGGCCAGCTTTTTGTCCAACCTTACCGGAGATCAGGCCAAAGACAGTCAGCTGATCGGCCAGTTCGGTGTCGGTTTCTATTCCGCATTCATTGTGGCCGAGCGTGTTGATGTCTATACCCGTCGTGCCGGTGAGCCCGCCGAGAACGGTGTGCATTGGTCGTCTGCCGGCGAGGGTGAATTTACCGTTGGCAGCATCAACAAACCCACCCGTGGCACCCGTATCGTACTCAAGCTCAAAGAGGGTGAAGAAGAGTTTGCCGATGGCTGGCGTCTGCGCTCACTGGTGCGCAAGTATTCTGATCATATCTCCATTCCGGTCAAAATGCTGAAAGAGGAGCCGCCGGCAGAAGAGGGCGAGGAGAGGACCGAGCAGAAAGCCGAGCTGGAAAGTGTCAACTCGGCCACTGCACTCTGGACGCGTAGCAAGTCCGACCTGACGGACGAGGAGTACCAGGAGTTCTACAAGCATATTTCGCATGACTTTGCAGATGCCTTGACCTGGTCACACAACAAGGTTGAAGGCAACCTGGAATATACCAGCCTGTTGTATGTGCCGGAAAACGCGCCATACGACCTTTGGAACCGCGAAGCGCCGCGTGGACTGAAGCTGTATGTGCAGCGCGTGTTTATCATGGATCAGGCAGACCAGTTCCTGCCGTTGTACCTGCGCTTCATCAAGGGTGTGGTCGACAGCAACAACCTGTCACTGAACGTGTCCCGCGAGATTTTGCAGAAAGACCCCAACGTCGACAAGCTGCGCTCAGCGCTGACCAAGCGCGTGCTGGATATGCTGTCGAAGCTGGCTAAAAACGATGCCGACAAGTACGCCAAGTTCTGGACTACCTTCGGTCAGGTCATCAAAGAGGGGCCGGCCGAGGACTACGCCAACCGTGACAAGATCCTCAAGCTGCTGCGCTTTGCCTCAACCCACAGCGGCAATGCCGAGCAGAGCGTTTCGCTGGAAGACTATGTCACTCGCATGAAGGAAGGTCAGAAAAAGATCTACTACATCGTTGCTGACAGCTTCAATACCGCCAAAAACAGCCCGCATCTTGAAGTCTTCCGCAAGAAAGAGATCGAAGTGCTGCTCCTGTCCGAGCGTATTGATGAATGGATGATGGGGCAGTTGTTCGATTTCGATGGCCACAGCTTCCAGGATGTTACCAAGGGTGAGCTGGACTTGGGTGAGACCGAAAGCGAAGAAGAAAAGAAAAAGCTCGAAGAGGTGGCGAAAGAACACGAAGGGCTGGTGGAGCGTCTGAATAAGGTACTGGCTGATCGTGTCGACTCCATCCGCATCACCCATCGTTTGACCGAATCACCGGCCTGTCTGGTGATCGGTGACTACGATATGGGGCTGCAGATGCGTCGCATCATGGAGGCTGCGGGCCAGAAAGTGCCTGACACCAAGCCGATCTTCGAGATTAACCCGGAACACCCGCTGATCGACAAGCTGGACAAGGAGCCGGATGAAGAGCGTTTTGGTGAACTTGCGCTGGTACTGTTTGACCAGGCGGGGCTGGCGGCAGGTGCTGCGCTGGATGACCCGGCCAGCTATGTGTCACGGCTCAACAAGCTGTTGCTTGAGCTGAGCCGTTGATAGCGGGAGATTGTATGAGCAAAGCGGACGGCCTCGTGCCGTCCGTTTTTTTATCTGTTCCGGATCAAGGACATTTCCATATTGAGGTTGTATGCTGTGCTCAATTAACGAAATGGAGATCTCCCATGAAACCTCTGCTTGCCATCACTGCTGCAACCCTGCTGTCTCTTCCGCTGAGCGTTCAGGCCATGAGTGCCGATGAAGTGGTACAAAAACACTGTGTTGCCTGTCATCAGGCCGGGCTGGGTGGAGCGCCCAAAATGGACGACAAGGCTGCCTGGGCACCAAGAATTGCAACCGGTGTGGATGCGATGACCGCTACCGTGCTGGCAGGCAAGGGGGCCATGCCGCCAAAAGGGACCTGTGGCAGCTGCAGTGAAGATGAAATCCGGGCTGCTGTTGAAGCGATGACGTCACCACTGCAGTAATTCTGCAACCTGTAGGCGAGCACTCAGGCGACGTGATCAGCTCTGTGTGCTCATCAACTGCATGGACTCGTGAGTCCATTCCAGGCTACTCAGATAGCATGCCTGCATCGCCTCCATCCGAATCAAATCCCTGCTCTCCCACTCGCCCTGCATGAACTGCCTCACCTGATGCAGAAGCGTGCCCAGCGGTGAGTCGTCACCTTTGAGTGCACCCTTGATACTGTCGCTGACATCGACCTGAGACAGGATGTCATCGCGGCTGATGTTGAGCAGGGCGTCAAGGTGTACCAGAAGCCCGGCCATGAAGGCCTGCTCTGCATCCACATCGGCAGCAGGGGTGGCAACCAGTTCCGACATGCGTGCCAGCAGCAGAATTTGCCGTGTCAGTTCTGACGGTTTGCCGTAGTTGTCGGCCAGTGCAATGAGTGAGATCCACTTCTTCAGCTGGTTCATGCCGAGGTAGATCAGCGCTTCCTGCAGGCTGCTGACCTCGCGCCTGAGGCCGAAGGCGGAAGAGTTGACCAGCCGCAGCAGTTTGTAGGTCAGGGCCGGATCTCGCTCGATCAGCTGTTTGAGCGTTTCGACCTGTACGTCCGGGTCGTTCAGCGCGCTGAGCAACTGCATCAGAATCAGCTTGTTGCCTTGTGGGCTCTGGCCTTTCAGCAGTTCGGGCTTGCTGAAAAAGTAGCCCTGGAACAGGCTGAAGCCCAGTTCTCGACAAAAGGCATACTCTTCATGTGTTTCGACTTTTTCGGCCAGCAGGCTGACCTTGAAACGCTTCAACAGCGCTACCTGTTCCTTCAGCTGTGACTCGTTAAGAGCGCGTATATCCACTTTGACGATGTCGGCGATATCCAGCAGGGGATCGAAGCTTTCATCGTAAATGAAATCATCCAGTGCGATGCGGTAGCCTGCTTCAGCATGCCGTCGGGCAGCCTGTATCAGCTCGGGGCTGGCAACACTGTCTTCGAGAATTTCGATTACCATTTCCTGTGGCGGTACGGGCGGCAGGCTGTCGGCTTCCAGCATTTGCTGGGTGAAATTGACGAAAGCGGGCAGAATGCGCAGGCTGCCTGCCTCACAGATACTGGTGTAGGAGTGCAGAATGACGCGGCTGCTCGCCTGATCACCACTGATCAGTGGCAGTGGGTTGATCCCGTCTTCGCTGCGATAAAGCAGCTCATAGGCTACAACCTTCAGATCCAGATTGAATATGGGTTGGCGGGCCATCAGGATTTTGGTGCTGTCAGTCATGTGCAGCCTCTATGTGTCGCCTTTGGGGGCTGTTAGTCCTTTAATAGTGATGCCTGCAGGCAACAGTTAACATTGTCATGCAGGTTGCACTCAAGCTCAAGTGTTCGCTGCGCTTGAGTTCTGTTCTGGATCATGAGTTGATGCAGGGATTGCATACCGACCCCGTATCGGGGGTATTATCGGTCAGAGAAGTAATCGGCCCGCCGCCCGGGTGAGGCATTAACCGCATGTCTGGAGAGATAAGATGACAACGGATGCAACCGAGGCTCGTTACACGGCATTGCTGCAGGTCTGTCAGGACCCGTTGCTGATTCTGGATGGTGAACGGATTGTGGAAGCCGTGCCGGGCAGTGCCGGCTGGGTACAGCCCGATCAGATGAAAGGCAAGAGACTGTCGGACTTTCTGGCTGAGGATCTGCTGATTCAGGTCCGGTCCATGATTGAGCGGGCCCAGCGCGAGGAGGCTCCAGTGCAGCATGATTACCAGTTGCGGCCAGAGCACCTGCCTGAGCTAAGGGCGCTGGGGCTGCATGAGGCGCTTTGGTATCGCGGCAGCTGGGTCGCAACCGCCACGGGCGAGGTAATCTGGAGTGCGCGGGATATCACGGCACAGAAAAGGCTTGAACGGAAACTGTCGCACCAGGCTCAGCGAGATCCGCTGACCGGCGCCTATAATCGTCGTGCGCTGGTGCCGGTGCTTGAAGTATCGGTTGCCCAGGCGCTGCGTTATGACGGTGCAAGCAGCATGTTGTTGATCGATATTGACAACTTCAGTGACATCAACGAGCAGCATGGCTGGGATGCTGGTGATCAGGTGCTGCAGCATACGGTTTCCGAATTGCATCGGCTCAAGCGCACCTCCGACTTTGTGGCCCGCTACAGTGATGATCAGCTGGTGATGGTGCTGCCTGAAACCAATCATGAACAGGCAATGCTGGCTGGCGAGCGCATGCGTTCAGCGGTAGAGGCGCTTGAAGTTCCCTATCCGACGGGTAATCTGGGCTGGACAGTCAGTGTGGGTGTGGCCTCTGCGCTCAATCTGGAAGATGATGCGGTAAGTGTGTTGCGCCGTGCCCATGAGCACCTGCTGATTGCACAGCACAGTGGCGCCAATCGCGTCGAGGGAGAGGCGCTCTGAAACAGAGCGCCTTTGGCAACTAAAGTGCCGGGTGGTTGCGCAGGCAGTCGATCAATGCCTGCATCTGCGTTTCTGTACCGATGGTGATACGCAGGTGGTTGTCGATACCCGGTTTGGTGAAGTGCCGCACCAGAATTCGATTGTCCCTCAGGTATTGCATCAGTTCGGCCCCGGCCGCTTTTGGGTGGCTGGCAAACACGAAGTTGGTGTGTGATGGCAGCACATCAAAGCCCAGAGCTGTCAGCTGTGTCGTGGTCCAGTCTCGGGTTGCGATAATCTGTTGGCAGCGCTGCTTGAAGTACGTTTGATCCTCCAGTGCAGCAATGGCGCTTTGCTGTGCCAGCATATCCAGCGGGTAGGAGTTGAAGCTGTTCTTGACCCGCTCCAGCCCATCTATCAATTCTGCCTGGCCATAGGCAAAACCGACCCGCATCCCCGCCAGTGAGCGTGACTTGGAAAATGTCTGGGTAACCAGCAGGTTGGGGAACTCATTCACCAGCGCGGTGGCACTTTCAGCACCGAAGTCCACGTAGGCTTCATCCACAACGACAACAGATTCCGTGTTGCGCTCAAGCAGGCGTCGGATTTCACTTAAGGGCACGGAAATGCCGGTAGGGGCGTTGGGGTTGGCAAAAATGATACCGCCATTGCTGCCCTGATAATCATCGAGGTTGATGCTGTAGTCGGCGTGCAGAGGTATGTGGCGGGCCTCGATACCAAACAGATCGATATACACGTTGTAAAAACTGTAGGTGGTTTGCGGCAGCAACAGCGGTTGGTTCTGGCGCAGAAAGGTCATGAAGGCGAGCGCCAGTACTTCATCGGAGCCATTGCCAACAAACACCTGTTCCGGTTGCAGCCCCTGATCGGTGGCAAGCGCCTGCTTGAGTGCCTGACAGTCAGGGTCCGGGTAGAGGCGCAGTCGTTCGGCGTCAAACGCGGCAATCACCTGCTGCACGCCCGGCGCTGGAGGATAGGGGTTTTCATTGGTGTTGAGCTTGATAAGGCCATCAACCTTGGGCTGCTCCCCGGGTGTATAGGGGGTCAGCGACTGGATGGCCGGGCTCCAGAATTTACTCATGCTCGGACTGCCCTGCAGCAATTGAATTTAAGGCTGCATGATAACAGAGCCGGCAGATTGGAAGAAATGACGCGCGTTGAATGCGCGGTCTCAGTTCTTCAGTGGGCTCTGTTCATCACGCAGATAGTCGGGGACACCGCTGTCGGTGGAACGGTCCAGCGCGCCGATGTCGAGCATCGGGGCCGCATCGATGTGGTGTGCTCCCAGAATGTGGGATACGCGCTCCAGCGAGGCAACGATCATCGACTGTTCCCAATCGTGCATATCCTCGAACTCGCGGATAAAGGTGTCCTGCAAAGTGGCAGGTGCGGACTTGAGCAGTTCCAGACCCGCTTCAGTAGGGCAGGCCAGTACCTTGCGCTTATCGGTATGGCTGCGTTCGCGGCGTACCAGTTCCTTGCGCTCAAGTCGGTCAAGAATGCTGGTAACGGTTGCCTGTGCCAGGTTCATCTCCTTGGCCAGCATGCCGATGGTCAAGGGGCCATTGATGCGCAGCGTCTGCATGACCATCAATTGTGGCATGGTGAGCCCGGTCAGCCGGCTCAGGTGTTTGTCGTGCAGGTCGGTGGCACGAATGATCTGGCGCAACAGCACCAGTGCGTCCTGACTCTTTTCCATAGCGCTCAGCAGATCTCCGGAAGCAGGTGTGAACTGATCGCGCTTTTTAGCCTGATTCGTAAAGTATTGCAAAATAAGTTTGTCACTCCTTGTTAAGTATTTTGTAATGCAAAGCAATGCAAGATATCAGGTTTTATAGTGTTGAGAGGCTTGAAAGGCGCTCAAATGGACTAATATGTATAAAGCATCACGATGACTTCTGAGCTTGCAATGCCATTCTAGATGTGTTTTATAATAAAAACCATAGCAATACGAAATAAATCAAATACTATGGAATCTGACATTATTACTCTGCGTAAACCCAAGGCCACAGATGGCTACGCCCTATATAAGCTGGTGGAGCGTTGTGCTCCACTTGATCCCAACTCCGTCTACTGCAACCTGCTTCAGTGCAGCGACTTCGCTGACACGGCGGTAGCGGCGGAAGACGAAAACGGTGAACTGGTCGGTTTTATTTCCGGCTACCGTCCGCCCAGTCGTCCGGACACGCTGTTTGTCTGGCAGGTGGCAGTCGACTCACGTTGTCGCGGTAAAAAGCTGGGCCAGAAAATGCTGTTCGAGCTGGCCGAGCGTCTGGCGCCTGAAGGGGTTCGTTTTATCGAAACCACCATCACGCCCGGTAACGTCGCCTCGGAAACTCTTTTTGCTCGCGTGTTTGCGGCCTTGTCAGCGCCGGTTGAGCGCTCGGTCCTGTTCTCACGTGATGAGCACTTTGAAGGCAAGCACGATGATGAAGTGCTGTACCGTGCCGGTCCTTTCAAGCTCACTCCCCCGAATGCATAACCAGGAGAAATCGATGAATATTTTCCAGAAAACTGAATCTGAAGTTCGTACATATAGCCGCTCTTTCCCGGTGACGTTCACCAAGGCGAAGGGTGCTGTACTGACCACCGATGAGGGCAAGGACTATGTCGATTTCCTCGCCGGCGCCGGGACGCTGAACTATGGCCATAACAACGATGTACTCAAGCAGGCACTGGTTGACTACATCATGGCAGATGGCGTGACTCATGGTCTGGACATGCAGACTGAAGCCAAGGCGGAGTTTCTGCATACTTTCCGTGACCTGATCCTTGAGCCGCGCGGCATGGGTGACTACAAAGTCATGTTCACCGGTCCGACCGGTACCAACTCGGTAGAGGCTGCCCTCAAGCTGGCGCGCAAGGTAAAGGGTCGCAGCAACATCATCTCCTTCACCAACGGCTTCCATGGTGTAACGGGCGGTGCGTTGGCGGCTACTGGTAATCAGCATCACCGTGGTGGCATGGGAACTTCCATGCCGGATGTGACCCGCATGCCGTTTGACGGCTACCTGGGTGAAGGTGTTGATACCACAGAATATCTGGAACAGGTGCTGAGCGATCCGAGCAGTGGTGTCGATCACCCGGCAGCCGTAATTGTTGAAACCATCCAGGGTGAGGGCGGCCTGAACGCAGCCTCTTTTGAATGGCTGCGTAACCTTGAGAAGGTATGCCGCCGCCATGACATGCTGTTGATTGTCGATGACATTCAGTCCGGCTGTGGTCGTTCAGGGCGCTTCTTCAGTTTTGAAGAGGTCGGCATCAAACCTGACATCATCACCCTGTCCAAGTCCCTTAGTGGCTATGGTCTGCCGTTTGCAGTAACCATCTTCCGCCCTGAATTGGATATCTGGAGCCCGGGTGAGCATAACGGCACTTTCCGTGGTAACAACCACGCGTTCGTAACCGCAGCGACTGCATTCAAGACGTTCTGGAGTGATGACAGCTTCCAGAAAGAAGTTCAGCGCAAGGCGAAAAAATTGCGTGAAGGCCTGCAGGCGATTATCCGCAAGCATGGCAGCAAAACCCTGGAGCTGAAGGGTCGTGGTCTGATGAGCGGTATCGAATGTCCGGATGGTGATCTGGCCGGTGCCGTCATCAAGAGTGCGTTTGAGCAGGGTCTGGTGATCGAAACCAGCGGCGCACATGACCAGGTGGTCAAGTGTCTGGTACCTCTGGTGATCACTGACGAACAGATTGACTTCGGTATGAAGGTACTCGACAAGGCATTTTCAGCGGCCATGGAAAAACGTGAGCGTAAGGCTTCCTGAGCCTCGGGTCTCCGACCTGGAAGCCCATGAGCGCCTGCGGGCGCTCCGTACACTGAATTAACTCAACGGAGAACAGATTCAATGATCGTAAGAACCCTGCAGGAATGTGAAAACTCGGAACGTCGCATCGTATCCGAGAACTGGGAAAGTACCCGCATGCAGCTGAAAAATGACAACTGCGGCTACTCTTTCCACATCACCACCATCTATGCAGGTACCGAGACTCACATCTGGTACCAGAACCATTTCGAATCCGTGTACTGCATCAGTGGTGAAGGCGAGATCGAAACACTGGCCGATGGCAAGATCTACCCGATCCGCCCTGGCACGCTGTACATTCTGGACAGGCATGACGAGCACCTGCTGCGTGCCAGCTCCGAACTCAAGCTGGCCTGTGTATTCAATCCGCCGCTCAGTGGCAAGGAAGTACATGACGAGAATGGCGTTTACCCGATCGATGCAGATCCGATCGAAGCCTGATCTGTCCCGGATGCCTTTCAACTGAAGGGTATCCGGTCCGTACCTGAGCGCAGACCGTTCAACGGCAAATCCAAGAGAGAAGCCAACAGGATATAACATGCATACTGTAGAGAAGATCGGCGGCACCTCAATGAGTCGCTTCAGCGAACTGATGGACACTATTCTGATTGGTGACCGCAGCGGAGAGGAACTGTACAACCGCATCTTCGTTGTTTCCGCCTATGGCGGTATCACCAATCTGCTCCTTGAACACAAGAAAACCGGCGAGCCCGGTGCCTATGCCCGCTTTGCCAATGCCGAAAACGAAAGTGCCTGGCGTGAGGCTCTGGCTGAAGTGAAGGCGCGTATGGTCGAGATCAACCGGGAGCTGTTTGGTGATACCGACGAGCGCACGCAAGCGGATGCCTTCATTATCCAGCGTATTGCGGATGTCGAGGCGATCATGTCCAACCTGGAAGAACTGTGTTCCTACGGACACTTCCAGCTGGACGACCACCTGATGAAAGTGCGTGAAATGCTGGCCGCCATCGGTGAGTCCCACAGCGCACACAACAGTGTGCTGGCGCTGCGCAAGGCCAGCGTCAATGCACGCTTTGTTGACCTTTCAGGCTGGGATCAGGACGAGCCTCTGGCGTTTGATGACATGATCGAACAGAGCTTTGCCGACATTGATGTCAGCCGCGAAATGCCGATTGTTACCGGCTATACCCATTGCAAGGAAGGGCTGATGCGCACCTTCGATCGTGGCTACAGCGAGATGACTTTCAGCAAGATCGCGACCAAGACCGGTGCGGCCGAGGCGGTGATTCACAAGGAGTTCCACCTCAGTACGGCTGATCCGGGTATTGTCGGGCTGGACAATGTCGTCACGATTGGTCGAACCAATTATGACGTGGCCGATCAGCTGTCCAACCTGGGTATGGAGGCGATCCATCCCAAGGCGGCCAAGGGCCTGCGTCAACAGGAGATCGAGCTGCGCATCAAGAATGCGTTTGAGCCTGATCATGCCGGTACTGTCATCAGCACGGATTACTGCAGTGCCAAACCCTGTGTCGAAATCATTGCAGGCCGTTCCAACGTGTTCGGTATCGAAATCTTTGATCAGGATATGCTGGGTGAGGCGCGCTACGATATCGAGCTGTCGCGCCTGTTGCATGAACTCAAGCTTTATGTGGTCAACCGTGATTCCGATGCCAACAGCATCACCTACTTTGTGGCGGGCAACCGCAAGATGGTTAACCGTGCCGTGCGCTTGATCAGCGAGAAGTACGTGAGTGCCGAGGTGGCGATGCACAAGGTTGCAATTGTCTCGGCCATCGGCTCCGACCTGAAAGTACCGGGCATCCTGGCCAAAACGGTTTCCGCGCTGGCGGCTGCCGGCATCAGCGTGCAGGCGCTGCATCAGTCCATGCGTCAGGTCGAAATGCAGTGCATCGTCAATCAGGAAGATTATGAGCCTGCGGTACGTGCGTTGCATCACGCCTTGATCGAGCAGGAGGATCACGGGGACGTCATATGCGCCGCCTGAGCGCGCTGCTGACGGCCGGAGTGCTACTGGTACTGCCACCTGCACAGGCTCAAACCCCTGCAACCGAAACCACTGCCGCCGCCGAGGCGGCAGTGGTCGTTTCCGAGTCCGAGCAACTGCGTTCGGAGCAGCGTCAGGAGTTGCGTCAACACGTACAGCAACTGCAGGAGCCGCTCTACAACCCGTTTATCGAGCGCTACATGATCGATGAGATCAAGGCGCTGCGCTCCGACATGGAACGACAGCGGGTCGAAATGATTCGGGAAATCACCGACCGTGAGCTGAAGGTGGCCAATACCTCCATCTCCTATGCCACCGACACAGTGACCTACTTTTTCTACCTGATTGCAGCGGCATCATCCATCCTGCTGATTGTGGGCTGGAGTTCAATCCGTGAAATTCGTGAGCGGGTTCAGAGTATTGCCGATGAAAAAGTGGGCAAGCTGGTGCAGGAATACGAGGAGCGGCTTGATCGTGTTGAGAAGGAGTTGCTGCGCAAATCCCGCATCATTCAGGAAAACCAGCATGAGCTGGAGATAACCAACGAGGTTCAAACCCTGTGGGTGAAGGCGACTCAGGAAACGTCATGGGAGCAGAAAATACGACTGTATGACCGCATTCTTGAGCTGCGACCGGACAACCCTGAAGCGCTCACCTACAAGGCGGATGCGGCACTTGAGCTCAATCAGCACCAGTGGGCGATCTCACTGTGTAATCGTGCCCTGACGGTGGATCCTGACAGTGGTCATGCCTACTTTCAGCTGGCCTGTGCCTATGCTGATCTGGGTGCCAGTCGCATAGCGCTTGATTATCTGAAACAGGCGGTGCTGATTTCGGATGAGTATCGGGAGCAGGGACGTCAGGAGCAGCGTCTGCTGTCACTCTCGCAGGAGCCGGATTTTGTGTCAGTGCTGACGCGCCAACAGGAAGGAAGCAGCAAAGAGGATTAACTCTTTGCTGCGCAATTCAAGGCGTTAATGCAGGTAATGGTCCTGGTCGTCGAAGATGTCACCAATCTGGCGCATCAAGCGACGCTCTTCCATCAGGTCTTCGATCTGGCGGCGACGCTTGCCGTTGTAACGTACACGGCTGCGGCCGATCTCTTCCTCTTCGGTAAACTGCTCGTTCCAGTCGTCCAGATCGTCATCTGCAACTTGATCGACACGGATTTTGGTGCCCATCGACATGATCTCATTCATCAGGTTTAACAGGTGCGGCAAGGCCGCGTCATGGGTGTGGGAGCGATTTCGGACCGGTTTTTAAGGTTACTGCCGAGGCCGCGTCATGACTGGGTTTGAGCCCCGTCTCCACTTCCGCGAATATAGTTCAGTGGCCGGTCGGCTTCAAAATAAAAAATTGCTATCGCTTTAATAAAAAAAGACGCGAATGCGCTATCAGGAGAGGAGGGGCTGCCGGTTGGCAGCCCCTGGGGATCACTTTTCGAAAACGTAGGTGCCGGGTGCCACTGCCAGCGGTGGATATTCCTTTGATCCCATGGCCGGGGGCGCAACTTTGCTGCCGGAGTGCTTGTCCAGCCATTCGCACCAGGGCACCCACCAGGAGCCGTCCTGACTCTCATGACGAACCAGCCAGTCATCCGCCGGAATATGCTTGTCCTCAGCGGTCTGAACGCCCAGCTGGTAGCTGCGCCTTGGGTGGCCGGGCTCACTGACGATGCCGGCATTGTGACCGCCGCTGGTGAGTACAAAGGTCACTTCGGTATTCATCAGGTCGTGGATCTTGTAGACAGATCGCCAGGGGGCGACATGGTCGGTCTGGGTCGCGACACAGAATACCGGAACGCGAATGTCTCGCAGTGAGATGACGCGGTCACCAACCCTGAAGCGACCGCTGGCCAAGTCGTTTTTCAGGAACAGGCGTTGCAGATACTCGGAGTGCATCTTGTAGGGCATGCGGGTGGAATCGGCGTTCCAGGCCATCAGGTCGTTCATGTGTGGCGGCTCACCCAGCAGGTACTCGCTCACTATGCGTGACCAGATCAGGTCGTGGGATCGCAGCAGCGTGAAGGCGCCGGCCATTTGCTGTGTATCCAGATAGCCGCGGTCCCACATCAGGTCTTCCATGTAACTGAGCTGACTTTCATCAATAAACAGCATCAGTTCGCCGGCTTCGGTAAAGTCGGTCTGGGCAGTGAACAGGCTGAGTGATTTCAGGCGGTCATCGTTGTCCCGCGCCATGGCCGAGGCGGCAATGGTGGAGAGTGTGCCGCCAAGGCAATAACCGACCAGGTGCACTTTCTGTTCAGGTACCACTGAGTTGATCACGTTGAGCGCGTCCATCACGCCACGGCGCAGGTAATCACCCATGCCCATGTCACGATCTCGGGCGGTGGGGTTATGCCAGGAGATCATGAAAACCGTGTGGCCCTTGTCGACCAGATACTTGACCATCGAGTTGTGCTCGGACAGGTCAAGAATGTAGTACTTCATGATCCAGGCAGGTGTGATCAAAACCGGCTCGGCGGCAACCTTGTCCGTTGTGGGCGAGTACTGGATCAATTCGATCAACCGGTTGCGGAACACCACCTTGCCGGGTGTCACCGCCAGGTTCTTGCCGGGCATGAATTCGGGGTCGATATCATCCGTTTCACTCAGCAGGTTATGCTGGATATCCTCCAGCATGTTCTGCAGCCCCTGTACCAGGTTCTGGCCGCCGGTATTGAGTGTCTTTTCCACCACCAGCGGGTTGGTCATCGGGTAGTTGGTTGGCGAGAACAGGTCAAGCCACTGGCGTGCGGCAAACGACACCATATTCTCATGATGGGACGCAACACCGGGGATCCCGGTAGTTGCGTAATGCCACCACTGCTCCTGCAGCAGAAAACCCTGTGACATCACGTTGTAGGGAAAGCGTTTCCAGGCCTCATCACGAAAGCGGCGGTCCCCCGGTAGAGGCTTGATGAAAGGAGGTGCTTCGGCATCAAGACTGGCGCGGCCGGCCCAGAGGGTGAATGCACTGAGCTTGCGTACCATGTTCTCACGCATCTCGTTCATTTTCCCTGGCGAATGACTGGTATGGATCAGCCAGTCCATATAGGCCAGTGTCAGAGAGGCGGGTGACATGCCGTTGGTGTAACGTCCCTCGATGGCATGGATGACACGGTCTATGCTGTTCTTGATGTCCGGAAGTGGCATGCGGGTCATTTGAGTCTCCTTTCTTGTCCGGTGGGGGGCCGTGACCTGAGTGCTAAGAGTAACAGCCAGTATAGGGGCTGTGTATGACTATTTTTTAACCCAAAGTCGAATTGCCAATAACTGTGCTTTTCGACTTTTGCTGCAGGTGCGAAAAATATAGAATAGCTTATATTACGTTATGCTTGAATGAACACCGGTGCAGCCGGCGATCAGGGGATCAAAGCGAGTGTCGACCAAATACCTCAAACGCTTCTTCAAACCCGAATCCATTGCCATTTTTGGTGCTTCCGAGCGCGAAAACAGCATGGGCGGAATCGTGCTGCGTAACCTGCTGGACAGCGGTTATGCGGGCAAGCTGATGGCGGTCAATGCTCAAGGGTACGAGCAGGTCAACGGCGTCAGCTGCTATCGATCGCTGTCAGATCTGCCTGAAATGCCGGATCTGGCCATCATCTGTTCACCTCCTGAAAGCGTTGCGGGCATTATTCGCAAGCTTGGCGCCAATATGGTGAAGGCGGCCATGATCCTGACCGGGGGGCTGAGCAATTCGGACAGTGACCATTCCCGCTCACTGCGCGAAGAGGTTCGCGAGGCCGCACGCCCTTATGGTATCCGTATTCTGGGTCCTGACTGTATGGGGTTGCTGGTGCCGGGGTCAAAGCTCAACGCAAGCTACGCACATGTAAACATCAGCAAGGGAAAGGTGGCCTATGTCGGCCAGTCGGGGCTGCTTGGTACCGCTATGATCGACTGGGCCAGCGGACAGGAGATCGGTTTCTCCCACTTCCTCACGCTGGGTGAAGGCGTTGACGTTGATCTGCCGGCCATCATCGACTATCTGGCCAAGGACCCCACTACCCATGCAATTTTGCTGCAGATGGATCGCATCATCGGTTCTGCACGCGATTTTGTGTCGGCGGTTCGGGCCGCATCACGTAACAAGCTGGTGCTGGTGCTCAAATCCAATATCATCCAGGACGGTCGCATGTCGGTGGAGCTGGCCCCCGGCGTTGATGATGAAGACCGCGTATATGATGCGGCCCTGCGCCGAGCCGGTGCCGTGCGGGTTGAAACCTCGGACCAGCTGTTCAATGCACTGGAAACCCTGTCACGAATGAAGCCGATGCGTGGTGAGCGTCTCGCCATTGTCTGCAACGGCATGGGGCCCAATGCGCTGGCCAATGATCGACTTCTGCGCAAGCAGGGCAAGCTGAGTGAAATAACCGAAGAGACCCGGACCGCACTTGCGGCCATTTTGCCGCCAGAGTGGAATGGACGTAATCCGGTTGATCTCAATGCCGATGCGACCCCGGAACGTTTTGCCGAAGCCATTCGTCTGTTGACCAAGGACCCTAACGTTGATGCAGTCCTGACTATCCATGCGCCGACGCGCATGGCGGCCAGTGTTGCGACGGCCGATGAGGTGATCAAGGTGGCGCGCAAGACGCCACGTAATGTGCTGACCTGCTGGATGGGACGTTTCTCGGCCATTGAGGCACGTAACCATTGTAACGCGGCGGGTATTCCCACCTTTATGACGCCGGAAGAGTCGGTGGACGCCTTTATGCAGATGGTTGACTACCATCGTAATCAGGCCGCCATGCGCCAGACACCGGCCCCCTATCATCTGCACAACCTGCCCAATCGCAAGCGGGCGCGGCAGATGCTGCAGGATGCCTGTGCAGAGGGGCGTGACTACTTGACTCACTCCGAAGCCAGTGACCTGTTGGATCTGTATGAGATTCCAACACCCAATACCGGCTATGCCGATGATATTGTCGGGGTCGTTGAGCTGGCCCGGCAGATGGGCGGTTCAGTGGCGGTCAAGGCGCTGCACCAGGACAATCTGTACCCCTTCTTTTACGACAGCAGCGCCTACCAGCGTTGGCGTGATCTGGCACTGGATCTGTACTCCATCAGCGAGGTGCGCCATGCCACCACCAAGCTGGCCTACAGGGTGAGTGAACGGTATCAGCCTGATCAGACCCACGGCTTCGTGGTGCAACAGATGAAACGCGGCTTCCAGTCGCTTCAGATCAATGTGGGTGTGACCCGTGACCCCGTATTCGGCCCACTGATTCTGTTCGGTGTGGGTGGCTACGCCATTGATGTGCTGGCCGATCGCAATATCATGCTGCCGCCGCTGAACTTCGCGCTGGCGCGCCAGCTGGTCAAGCGCTCGCGGGTGTACAACATCATCAGCGAAAACAGTTATCAGGTTGAACGTGATGTTGATCATCTGTGTGAGTTGCTGATACGTCTGTCGGAGATGGTGGTTGATCTGCCTGAGCTGAAATGTCTGGAGATCAATCCGCTGCTGCTGAACAAGCGTGGACTGCTGGCCGTCGATTGCGCCGTGTCGCTGGGTGAAGCCGCTCGGTTGTCGATCTCTCCGTATCCGGAGCATCTCAGCGAACATGTGACGCTGCGTCGCTCCGGGCGGAAGGCGATTCTGCGCGCCATCCGTGGTGAAGATGAGCCGGCTCACCTTGAGTTTTTCAACTCGCTGAGCCCGGAGTCGATCCGGCTGCGTTATTTCTACAGTCGGGGTGTGCCCAGCCATGCGGAGCTGGCCAACTGGACCCAGATTGATTACGACCGTGAAATGGCTTTCATTGTGTCGGCACCGAAACTCAGTGGTGCAGGATTTGAAACCCTTGGGGTAGTGCGTGCCGTGACCGATGCCGATAACATACGCAGCGAGTTTTCCATTGTGATCAGGGACGACATGCAGGGCGAAGGGCTTGGGGTGATGCTGATGCAGAAAACCATCGACTACTGCACCAGTCGTGGCACTTTGCAGCTGGTGGGTTCCACCATGCCCAGCAACAAGGGTATGCAGGGGTTGGCTCGCAAGCTTGGCTTCAAGATCAGCTACAACATGGAAGAAGATGTGGTTGATATGAAAATGATGCTGAATGAGCCCACGGAAGACTGGCAGATCTATCGCCTGCAGCACTGACCTCCCTGACTGATTAAGCCCGCCGACAGGACGCTCCCGTGGGGGCGTCTGGTATTGCTACGCATTATGAACACTGTAAACGAACCCGATCAATCCGCTGTTCGCCTTTCTCTGCCGGTACTGTTTGGTTACATTCCGCTGGGGATGGCCTTTGGCATCCTGTTTTCCGAGCTGGGCCATCACTGGCTGTATGCCGCACTGATGGGGCTGGTGATCTACGCCGGTGCCGGCCAGTTCATGGCGGTGGGTCTGTTGGCCAATCAGGCAGGCCTGATCGAGGTGTTCGTGGCGACGCTGCTGCTCAATGCCCGCCACATGGTCTATGGCCTGTCACTGTTGAGTAACCTTACCCTGCAGGGCTCGCGCCGCTGGTATCTGATCTACGCCCTGACCGACGAAACCTATTCGCTGCTGACCATGTTGCAGACCGGCTGTGATCGTTTGCGTGCACGGCTGCAGTTCAGATTGGCACTGCTGAATCATCTCTACTGGGTGATCGGCTGTACCCTCGGGGCCTGGCTGGGTGGTCAGATCAGCTTTTCAACGGCGGGTATCGAGTTCACGCTGCCTGCGCTGTTCCTGGTGCTGACCCTTGAGCAGTATCGAGTGGTACGTCGACCGGGTGTATTTATTCTGGCGCTGGCGATCGGCCTGCTGGCGCTGTTGATCAATGCCGACAACATGCTGATGCTGTCTATCGGCATGGCCGTTTCATTGCTGATCATGGCCAGAGGAGGAGAGGCATGGAACCGACTGCGTATCTTCTAAGTGTCATTGCGGTGGCTGCACTGGCCACCTTTTTGACGCGAGCGCTGCCTTTTGTCCTGCTCTATCGCTGGGCGGATCACCCGCTGCTGCAACACCTGGGGCGCTATCTGCCGCCCGTGCTGATGGTCTTGCTGCTGTTGTACGCATTGAGGGATGCTTTGGTGACGGGGCAATATCTGTTGCCCTCGCTGCTGTCTCTGGGGCTGGTGACTGCGCTGCATCTGCTGCTGCGCAATCCGTTGATCAGCATTCTGTCTGGTACCGGCCTCTATATGCTGCTGATTCAGGCATTGCCCTATGGTTGAGTCGTTTCAGGGCTGAGAGGGGCAAAACAGGTCGTGCAGGGTGCGGATAATGGTGATTGCGGTGGTACCGTTGAGCGAGTAGAAGATGGTTTGCGACTCGCGCCGGGTACGTACCAGTCCATCACGGCGCAATACAGCCAGGTGCTGCGACAGTGCCGACTGGCTCAGATCCAGGCAGCGGTTGAGTTCGGATACGGACAACTCCTTACCGTCGAGGTAACACAGAATCAGCAGGCGACTGTCGTTACCCAATACGCGCATCAATTTCGCGGCGGAAGCTGCATTCTGTTTCATCATCTCGATGCTGTCAGGGCTTAACTGTGGGGCAGGTTCGGCAGGGTGGTGGTCCGCGTGAGTCACGTCGCAATACTCCAGTCTTGTTATTTGTTGGCAATTCTAGCCTATCGCTACAGTTAATCCAATTTAACTAATATACCCAGAGTGCATATTAGTCTTCTCTTATGTCATAACGCGCCGACACTTCAGGCCTTGGCGACCGTGGGTGTGAGCCGCGCCTAGGGGAAACCCTAATACTTTGGTTCAGCTCACGACTAAAGTTGATTGTTGACACCTCGACTTGCTCCGCCCCCGCCTATAACGTTCGGCCTGCTTGTTGTCAGGGGGTTGGGGAGCCCCCTGTTTTCCTTGAATAGAAATAAAACTGACACTGGCCAATGCCAGAGGAGCACTTATGGGACTCTATCAGCGAAAGCATGGGGAGGAGCATCCGTACTGGAAGTTCGGTCCTTTCAAAATTCGTTTGCCATTCATTCACCATCGCTGGGAATGGCCGGAAACAATTCAGGCCTTGATCATGTTCGTGGTCGGCATGGCGATGATACCGCTGCTGGAGCAGTATCTGGGCCTGCCTTACGATGTTGCGCTGGCGTTTGTGGTGATCTGCGGCTTTGGCTTCATGCTACCCACCGTATTGGGAGTTCCGATGGTGCCTGGCTGGATAACCCCCGCGATTCCGGTCGTGGTGCTGTTTCTCGGCAATTTTGAACCCGGCCCTGAAGCGATACGTGCACTGATCGGTTTGCAGTTGGTTGTAACCCTGATCTTCTTCGTGCTCGGTATCACGCGCCTGGGCAGCAAACTTGTCGACATGTTTCCGGATTCGATCAAGGGCGGCATACTGATGGGGGCGGGCATTGCCGCCATCTCCGGTGAAATTGTGGCCGGTGGACGGCTTGAGCAGACCCCGGTGTCGCTGATCATCGGTGGCGCCGTGACCGGATATGTTCTGTTTTCACTGTCATTCCGCGACTGGACGGAAAAGCATCGCTGGGCAAGAGTGATCGCCGGATACGGCATGGTTCCGGGTGCATTGGTGGCGATGGCCATCGGCTGGGCCGTGGGTGAATATCCAATTCCTGAGGTCCAGTTTGGTCTGTCCGCGCCGGCCTTTGACAAGGTGCTGGACTACACCGTGTTCGGCGTTGGCCTGCCATCGCTGGAAATGGTCTGGATGGCGATTCCGACCGCCGTGATCGCCTATATCATCGCGTTTGGCGATATCATCGTGGGTAAAAGCCTGCTCAACCGTGTGGACCATCTGCGCCCGGACGAGAAAATTGAAGTCAATGTTGACCGGGTACATCTGGTTACCGCCATGCGGAACCTGATGCACTCGCTGCTGGCTCCCTATCCGGGTCTGGCCGGCCCGCTGTTCACCGGCGCGATGGCGACCATTGCAGAGCGCTATCGTTACGGTCGCAAGGCGATGGATACCATCTACAGCGGTGCCAGCATCTTCTGGATTGTCGGGTTTATTGCACTGTTCATGCTGCCACTGGTGACCCTGTTCAAGCCAGTGCTGCCGATTGCACTGTCGCTGACGTTGCTGATTACCGGCTATCTCTGCATCAGTGTGGGCGTGGAACAGATTGATAACGCCACCTCCATGGGAGTGGCCGGCACCATGGGTGTTGTGCTGTCAGTCTATGGTGCCGCCTATGGTCTGGCCGTGGGCATCATTCTGTACCTGTTGCTGGAGCGCCGCTCGAAAAAGGCGTTACAGGAGCACGCCGGCGAGATGCCTGAAGAGCCGATACATATCGAAGAGGTAGCCGAGGATTACGGTAACCGTTGAAACACGGGCTGTCGGTGCAGGGATGCACCGCAGCCGACTCAGGCTCTGGCAAAGTCGGTGCGGCTCTTGCGCCGTGGAGCGGCCGGCTTGCTGTTGCCCGCCTGAGTACAGTTGCGGCCACGTTCCTTGGCCATATAGAGGGCCTGGTCGGCACGCTTGATCACCTCTTCCGGTGTTTCTCCGGTCCTGTTCTGGCACACGCCGATACTGATGGTCACCTTCACAATACTGGTATCAGCGGAGTTGCCGCCACGCTGATTGCGACCGTTCTGATCATCCTCTGGCCGATTCTGATCACGTATTTTCATCGGATAGTCGGCAACACGCTGGCGCACCTGTTCAAGGGCTTCAAAGGATTCCTGCTCCGCACGGCGCTTGAACACGATCGTGAACTCCTCACCACCGTAGCGAAACAGCCTGCCGCCACCACGGACCAGATTCAACTGGGCCGCGACCATCCGCAAAACCTGGTCTCCGATATCATGCCCATAACGGTCATTGAACTTCTTGAAATGATCGATATCCAGCATGGCAATTGAATAGTGTCGACCCGGTCCGATGAGGTAATGCTCAAGCGCACGGCGCCCGGGAACACCGGTGAGGGTGTCAATAAAGGCCATGCCGTAACCGTGATGAATCAGAGCGCCGATCAGTAACAGTTGTGCCAGCAGATGGTAGCCACTGTTGAGCAGAGGCTGTCCCGGCTGACTCAGGCTGATCAAGAATGCGAACGACAGTGCTGCGGTCGCCAGTGCATCCACCGGCTGGTGTCGCAGTCGCAGCAGGCAGATGGGCAGCAACAGAAGCAGGTTCCACCAGAAGGCGGCTGCCGGCAGGGCCAGTCCCGGAGCGATAAAGTTGAGCAATGCCAGTGGCAGATGCGGTAGCAGCTGTGTCAGCAACTGGGGGGACTCAAGCCAGATAAGGCCCGGTACCGCGTAGATGACAATCAGGCTGCCGCAGCGAAAAAGACCGCTGCGAGATAACAGCCCGCGTTCGGGCAGAAGCAGTAACGCAACCTGACCCAGCGGCCAGAACAGGCTCAGCAAAACCAGAAGCACGTAGCTGGCAGGATTATCGGGGCCGGCATCGGCGGTGGTTTGCAGCAGGGTGGCGGCACAGGCGAAATGCAGTGACAGCAGAAGAATTCGGCCATGCTTGAAGCCGAGGGCCAGCAGCATCACCAGCAGGGCGAGCAGCCAGGGCAGGGTGTTCAGCAGCAACTGATGGCCGGGCGTAAGCAGGTGGAGCTGATCGCGCAGCAGAAACGGAACCGGCAGCAACAGCAACGGCAGCAAACGCAACGCCAGTTTCAGAATCACGTGAACACCCACTCCATTATCCGGGCAAGAGTCGCAAGTTTAACACGCCCTGAGGAAATGGGTCTGCCGATTGTGACGTTGAACACAATCGGCTGTTTGACATCAGGCGCGATGAGTCGGCTTGAATCCGACCATGCGGGCGATCAGGATGGCAGGGCACCAACCGGTAAAGGCTGACTGAATCAGGCTAAGTCCAATAATCAGGGGCAAAATCAGCAGGGTCGAGCCGACCATACCCAGCACCACAGGCACGCTGGTGGCCAGAATCAGGACGCCGGCGATGATATGAACGCCCTGGTTGACGTTCATGCCTTTGGAATCACACACCTCTTCCTTCAGGCCCAGCAGACGAAAAACCGTGATGGCGGGGCACCAGCGAGTAAAGGCAGACTGAAGCAGGTTAAAGCCGACAAAGGCGGTTAGCCAGAGCCAGAGGGTAGAATGGTATTGGCTAAGTGCCAGGCTGATCAGCACAACAGTACCGGCCATCAGGCGCAGGGCAGCATTCAGAGTCATCAGACATCTCCTTGGTTTAGTATTTTCTGAATTATATATAAATAATATCTAATATTAATAGTCCAAAGTTGACTGAATATCCAATGCTGACGTTTTCATGCTTCGTCAGTCGGGCTATGCTGGGAGAAAATCCGACAGGAGGCCGGCATGAGTGAATTCAGGCGTGTATTGGTTAATCTGGCTGAAGATGAGCATCGGGGTGAGCTGCTGCAGAAAATGCGGCGTCTGCTGACACCCGACAGTCAGGTTGAACTGTTTTCCTGTGTCTATTCCGCAGGGTTGGAAAGCAGTCACCTGTTTGATGCGGATGGGCGGCAACATGCGATCCAGTCCGTCTTGAGAAAGGTGGAGAAAGGACTGCAGTCCCATATGGACAAGCTAGTGCAGCAGGAGATTGAAGCCGGGGCGGATGTTTATTGGGATCGGGATCGTGCCGAAGGCGTGGTACGCAAGGCACTGCGCTACCAGCCCGAACTGGTGCTGCATGCACTCGAGCCGCATCCCAGGTTATTGAGTAAGCTGCTGGCTGCGGCAGACTGGCGCCTGCTGCGTCAGTGCCCGACACCGCTGTTGCTAAGCAAGACACGTCAATGGCCCGAACGTCCGCGCATAGCCGCGGCCATCGACCCTTTTCACCTTGATGATGCCGCCGCCGAGTTGGACCGGAAACTGCTGCACCATGCTGCTCGGCTGGCGGCGCAGCTGGGCGGAGAGCTGCACGTAATTCACGTATTCAATACATTGCCACACTCGGCCATTTTTGATGAGCACCTGGTTGTGGACTACGAACAGTTGCAGAAAAAGGTGGCAAGGGAGCATAAGCAGCGGATCGCTGAAATGATTGCCCCTCTGCAGTTGGAAGTGGGAGACCCCTGCGTGCACCTCAATGAAGGTGAGTTTCATCAGGTATTGCCGAAGCTGGTCGAAGAGCAGTCAATCGATGTGCTGGTGATGGGGTCTTTGGCGCGAGGCTTTATTGATCGGTTACTGCTGGGCAGTTCGGCTGAGCGTCTGCTGGATCAGGTTAGCTGTGATCTGATGATCGTCAAGCCGGACAGCTTTCGCTGCCCGGTGACCGAGTTCTAGACAACGGGGCTAGATTTCGAAGCTGGCCCACACAGGGGCGTGGTCGGAGGGTTTCTCCATGCCCCGTATCTCGTAGTCGATACCGGCGTCGCGGCAGTACTCTAGCAATACCGGCGTGGCCATGATCGCGTCAATGCGCAGGCCACGACGAGGATCATCGTCAAAGCCGCGGCTGCGATAATCAAACCAGCTGAACAGATTGTCTTCTTCCGGGTGGAGCACACGAAAACTGTCACCCAGGCCCCACTGCTTAAGCTGGTCAAGCCACTCGCGCTCAACCGGCTGGAAGCTGGTTTTGCCGGTTTTCAGCCAGCGTTTACGGTTGACTTCACCGATACCGATATCCTTGTCTTCCGCCGAAATATTAAGATCCCCCATCACCACCAGCGGTTGCTCGGGGCTGCAGCTGGACTGCAGATAAGCCAGCAGATCAGCATAGAAACGACGTTTGGCCGGGAATTTTGTCTCGTGGGCAATGTTCTCGCCCTGAGGGAAGTAGCCGTTAAGAACCTTGATGCGCTTGCCACTGGCTGAGCTGAACTCAGCCATGATCATGCGGCGCTGGGCATCAGGCTCATCCCCCGGAAAGCCGTACTCCACATTAACGGCAGGCTCACGTGAGATCAGACAAACGCCGTAATGGCCCTTTTGGCCATGATAGACAACGTGATACCCCATCGCCTTGATCTGCTCTCGCGGGAACTGGTCGTCGGCTACCTTGGTTTCCTGAATGCCGATCACATCCGGCTGATGCTTGTCGATCAATCGCTCAAGCTGGTGCATGCGTGCGCGAATACCGTTGGTATTGAAAGAGATCAGTTTCATGCTCTGTCCTGAAAGAGGCTGCGGGTCAGGCGAATCATGTTATCAGAAAGGGCCAGCCAGGTGGATGCGATGCAATAGTTTATGGCTATTACTGTGGGGCGGCAGTTCTATTGGGCTATCGTGTTACAGCCCGATACAATGTCTCTAATGACCGAGCGGATTGTTAAGGAGAGCACAGTGGCAGAATTCGATTATGACCTGTTTGTGATTGGCGCCGGGTCTGGCGGTGTACGTGCTGGCCGAATGGCTGCCGGCATGGGGGTGCGGGTGGCTGTAGCTGAGGATCGCTATCTCGGCGGTACCTGCGTTAACGTGGGCTGCGTGCCGAAAAAGCTCTATGTATATGCTTCGCATTACGCTGAGTCCTTGCATGAAGCTGAGGGCTACGGCCTGACGGCGGAGTCTGTCCAATTTGACTGGGCGACTTTGCGAGACAACAAAAAGCAGGAGATTACCCGCCTCAACGGGATCTACACCAACCTGCTGAAGAATGCCGGCTGTGACCTGATTGATGGTCGCGCTACTGTCACAGGTCCTCACGAAGTCCGTGTCAATGACAGGACCTATACGGCGGAACGGATTCTGGTGGCGACGGGGGGCTGGCCTTTTGTACCGGATCTGCCCGGCAAGGAGCATGTCATCAGCTCAAATGAGGTGTTTGATCTTGAACGGTTCCCCAGGGATGTGCTCGTTGTCGGCGGCGGCTATATCGCGGTCGAGTTTGCCGGCATCTTTGCAGGCCTTGGTGCACGCACGGAGTTGATCTATCGCGGTGAGCTGTTTCTGCGCGGATTTGATCACGAAGTGCGAGAATTTACGGCCCAGGAAGTGGCAAAAAAGGGTGTAAGCCTCAACTTCAATACCAATATCGAGTCGATTGAGCGGTTGGCCAGTGGTCGCTTGAGTGCTCGCCTGACGGACGGGCGTACCCTGGAAGCCGATCAGATACTGTACGCCACCGGTCGTGTACCCAATACCGAAGGACTTGGGCTTGAAGCGCTGGGCGTTAAGCAGGCGGAAAACGGGGCAGTGGTCGTAAACGACCAGTTTCAGACCTCTGTGCCGTCGATCTATGCCATCGGCGATGTGATTGACCGAGTGCAGCTGACCCCTGTGGCGTTGGCCGAAGGCATGGCGCTGGTGCGCAGCCTCTATGCCAAGGGTTCACCCAAGGTGGATTACGACCTGATCCCCACGGCCGTATTCTGTCAGCCCAATATCGGAACGGTTGGTCTGAGTGAAGAGCAGGCGCGTGAACAGTACAGCAATATCCAGGTATTTCGTTCCGAGTTCCGCGCACTGAAGCACACGCTAAGTGGCAGTGATGAACGGACATTGATGAAGATGATTGTGGATGCTGACAGCGATCGTGTGCTGGGCGTGCATATGGTAGGTGCCGAAGCTGGTGAGATCATTCAGGGTATTGGTGTGGCGCTCAAGGCAGGCGCAACCAAGGCCGTATTCGACAGTACCATCGGTATTCATCCGACGGCAGCGGAAGAGTTTGTCACCATGCGCGAGCCGGTCAGATGACCCAGGCTTCAGCAACGAAAAAGGCCGGGCATCAGTCCCGGCCTTTTTCGTTCTACGCAGCCAGAGTAGGGCCGCGGCTGTCTATCGTGGTGGCAGCCAGAGGTGAAGTGTACGAAACCAGTTCAGCCCGGCCAGCTGCTCGCGCAGGCGTTCCTGCAGCTCGCGTGCCGTCAGACCTGTGTGCAGCATCAGCTGGTGAAACTGCTCAGACGCCTTGATATCCAGGTCGATACACTCAGGGTGGTAGTACAGGATCAGTTCATAGTCGGGATTGTCACCCAGAATTCGGCTGATAATGGCATCCAGATGTTGGCTGACTTCAGGCCGTGTCGGCATGACAGGGCAAAATACCTCGTCATGGAACTCTTCATCATCGTAGGTATCGATATGGAAAATGATGTGGCTGATATCATCAAACCGGCTCTGCAGCTGACACACCACGTTGTCGCCGATGAAGTGTCCTTCCGCCGCACTGAGGTGAGGAGCAACCTGAAGGTGCATTTCCAACAGGCTTTGACTGCCCATGCGCCGACTCTTGAAGCTGTGTACGTTGAGGACGCCATCGACACCCAGCACCTGCTCGCGCAGTTTGGTGACCTTCTCTTCCGGCAGGGCGGTGTCGACCAGTTCTGTGATGCTTTTGGCAACCAGATCCCAGCCAATCTTGCCGACCATCAGCGCAACCAGAACAGCTGCAAGGGCGTCCAGCCACCAGATGCCGGCCATGGCGCCGGCAACCGCCAGCAGTACGACGATGGAAGAAAGTGCATCGGTACGACTGTGCCATGCATTGGCGATGATCAAATCGGAGTCCAAACGCTTGCCCACTTTGAACGTGTACTGGAAAATCCATTCCTTGCTGACAATCGAAAGCGCGGCGACGATGAGTGCCGGCCAGCTTGGCAGGACCGCGGGCTGTTCACTGAAGAGCAGCTGCAGGCTGTCGTAGGCCATGACGCCACCAACACCCACCAGAATTACGCCGAGTGCCACTGTGCCGACGGTTTCAAAACGAGCATGACCCCAGGGGTGATTCTCGTCCGGAGCCTTGTGAGACAAGCGCAGTACAATAACCACCATGAAGTCGGTTACCAGATCCGACAGTGAGTGGATACCGTCGGCAACCAGCGCCGTGGAGTTGGCGACGATACCGATCAGGATTTTCAGGATACCGAGTACGGTGTCCAGAACAGCACCAATGATGGTGACCTTTTCGGCCGCCTTGCGGCGTATGTCCAATTGCTCTTGCATCAGTCCGAGGCTCTCTCATCCAACAGCCGGGGATGATACCCGCAACCATGAGGGAGAACCAGCGCCGGGCTCTGAAAATTAATACTTGCGTTATGTAACATGTTGATTATGAATAGGTAAATACAGCTGGTTAAAATTTAATCAATCTGTAGAAGGGCAAGAGAACATGCCTGCTGAAGCCTTTTGGTAATCAAATTTTCACAGTGTTATCCACAGCAGATGTGGGTATACCCGGCCAGCCCAGATACGGTGGGGGATTGGGATAAAACCTCTGCGGATGATTGTCCTCGGGGGCAGGTCTAACCTAAGATGTGGCTCTTGATTTCGACCTTCACTGGAACGCTGATGCAAACCTCTGTCATGACACAATGGTTTTTGCCGATGGCACTGTTTGTGGTCATGCTGGGGGTTGGCATGACGCTCAGAGTCGACGACTTCCGGCGTGTATTCAAGGCGCCCGCAGCCGTGATGGTCGGATTGCTGGGGCAGCTGCTGTTGTTGCCGTGTCTGGGGTTGGCTCTGGTGACAGTGCTGCAGCTGCCGCCACTGCTGGCGGTTGGCTTGATGGTGCTGACCTTTGCGCCGGGCGGCGCCACATCCAACATGCTGACATTGCTGTCACGGGGTGATACGGCCCTTTCGGTGTCGTTGACCGCGATTTCCAGCCTGATTACCCCTTTTTCGCTGCCGTTTCTAACACTGCTGGCCCTTGGCTACTGGCAGGGGGATGCGGCGTTACCCAAGTTTCCTGTACTTGAAGCGGTAATGAAACTGGTGCTGGTGACCCTGTTGCCGGTAGGGCTGGGTATGCTCGTCAGTGCCCGCAGCCCTGGCTTCAGCCAACGGGTCAAGGGGCCGGTAAAGCTGCTGTCGCTGGCGTTCATGATTGTGGTCGTTGCCGGGATTGTGGTGGCCAACTGGGGACGTTTGCCGGCCCTGATCGCCATCGTGGGGCCTGCAGCGCTGCTGTTGGCACTTTTGGCAATGGGCAGTGGCTACCTGCTGGCTCGCCTGGTGCGGCTGCAGGCGAGCCAGCAGGTGACCCTGAGCATCGAGGTGGGGATCCAGAATGCGGGCACCGCCCTGCTGGTGACGGGGGGGTTGCTGCAGAGTGCCGAAATGTCAGCCAGTGCACTGATCTACGGGGTATTGATGCAGCTGCCGGCCTTGCTGCTGGTGGGCTGGCGCAATCGTGACCTGATGCTGGTGCGCCAGCGCATTCAATGACTAGTCGATACCGGTGATCTTGTGGGTCTGCAGGCCCAGCTTCCACTGTGGATGGGCCATGCAGTAGTCGATGCAGCGGCGGGTATTGGTGCTTTGCAGAGGGCCATCCATTGGCTGTAGGTAAAAATGGTCAAAGCGCAGTTCACTGAACCGCTCGGGCTGGGCCAGTGGCTGTGGGTAGACCAGCTTCAGCTCGTTGCCTCTGTGTACAACCAGTTCGCTGCCGGCCTTGGGGCTGACGCAAACCCAGTCGATGCCTTCGGGCAGAGGGCAGGTACCGTTGGTTTCGATGGCAATTTCAAAACCCTCGCCATGCAGGGCGTCAATCAGATCTGAATCAAGCTGCAGGGCGGGCTCTCCCCCGGTGCAGACAACGTAAGGCTTGCCGCCGGCGGCTTGCGGCCAGAACGAGCGAACCCGCTGTGCAAGCTCGGCCGCGCTGGCAAACTTGCCGCCATTTTGTCCATCGACGCCGACAAAGTCCGTGTCGCAGAAGTCACAAATCGCTTTTGATCGATCCTGCTCCCGGCCGGACCAGAGGTTACAACCGGCAAAGCGGCAGAATACCGCTGCCCGTCCTGCTTGAGCACCCTCTCCCTGCAGCGTATAGAAGATCTCCTTAACGCTGTACATGCTCGCCCCCAAACGCCTCGATCAGCTCAGGCAGCAGGCGTGCATATTCCAGCCCCATGCGAGCCAGTTCGGTATCACGGGCGGCGAGCGCTTCCTCAGGCGTGTCCGCCTCGAGCTGGTCACGGTATTCGTCACACAGACGCAGGCGGTGCAGGCTCAGGTCTTCATGCAGGACCAGCCGGATCTGCTGCTGCCATTCCAGCGCCAGCCGCTTGACCAGCATTCCGGTACCAATATGTGCTGCAATCTCGTCACACAGCAGCTCCTGGCCCTTGACGCTGATTTTACTGCCTTCGGTCATCGGGTCACGCAGCTCGCACTCATCTTCCAGTGCCCAGCCCTGCGGCATGGCTTCACCCTGGACCCAGGTCGTCATGACCTTGTCTGCCTGCACCTGAGTCTGTACCAGTTGTACCTTAAGTGATCCCAGCGCCTGGCGCAGCTGATTGAGCAGGTCTTCTGCCCGCTTGTGCGAAGAGGCATCCACCAGCAGCCAGCCCTGTTGTGGCATCAGCAGGGCGTGGGTACGGCGACGGCGGGTAAAGCTGCGTGGGAGCAGGTCCAGGATGACTTCATCCTTGAGCTGCAGCTTCTCCTTGCGATAGACCTTTCGGCTTTGTTCCGCCTCAATCAGGGCGACACGTTCGTCCAGTGCCTCGCGCACTACACTGCCGGGCAGAATGCGCTCTTCCTGCAGCAGGTTGATCAGCATGAAGCCGTTGCTGCTGAATACCAGCATCTCATCAGCTTCACTGACCGGCGCACTCCAGCCACTGCGACTCAGTTCCTGGCTGCCACAGGGGGTGAATGGATGTTCTGACAGGGCTTCGCTCAGGTGCTCGGGGGTAAACCCCGGGGTGGGCTCAAAGCGATAGACAATAGCGTTACGGAACCAGAGCATGCAATCTCCAGGGATGCAAAAGGGGGATGAATTATAACAGTGTGCACCAGGCAGGCGTACCCGGTGCATGAGATGGAGGGCTCAGCAGCCTTCGTAGGCGAGCAGTGAGTAGACGGGAATGCCCAGCTCCTGAATGCGGGTGGAACCCTGTAGATCCGGCAGGTCGATCAGGGCGGCTGCCTCGGTAACCTCGGCGCCGAGCTTCTTGATCAGGGTGCAGGCGGCCAGGATGGTGCCGCCAGTGGCGATCAGGTCATCGAACAGCAGTACACGGTCACCGGAGGCAACTGAGTCGATCTGCATTTCAACCGCCGCGGTACCATATTCCAGAGTGTACTCCTGATGGATGGTTTCGCCGGGCAGCTTGCCCTTTTTGCGTACCAGTACCAGCGGCAGGTTGAGCTGGTGCGCCAGAATCGCCCCAAACAGGAAGCCACGGGCGTCAATACAGGCGATATGGGTGATATCGCTGTCGATATAACGCTGGATAAACGCATCCGACACCATCCGCATCGCTTTGGGGTCTTTGAAAATGGGAGTTACATCGCGAAAAATTACGCCGGGTTCGGGCCAGTCCTGCAGTGAACGGATGACGGACTTCACATAAAACTCATCATAGGACATAAATATCTCCCGGTTAGGCGCTCAATTGACATAACTCAATGCTGCGAGGGCGAATTAAGGGTGTAATGGCTTCGTTGGGTTACACATTGAGATGGCTACTTCATTGTGCAACTTGAGGCGCGGCTTCGAAAGGAGCGGCGCCTTTTTTATGGGTGTAAAACCCAAACCGGATTGTAAACGGCCGGCCAGACGGATCCGGATACTCCTTTACCTGTCATGGCATCAACTGGTCTGGTTTTCCTGTGGCTGAGAGCAGTCGTTCTGGCGTGCTTCACCGGACAGGCGATACATCTCGTCCAGGTTGGTCAGTTCCACTTCCTTGCCGTCTACCTGCATCAGCTCCATTTTCTGAAAGCGAGTGAAGATGCGGCTGACGGTTTCTACAGCCAGACCCAGGTAATTACCAATTTCGTTGCGTGACATGGAAAGGCGGAAGTTGGATGCCGAATAGCCGCGTGCCTTGAAACGCTGTGACAGTTTGAGCAGGAAGGTTGCGACACGCTGTTCCGCATTCTTTTTTGACAACAGCAGCATCATCTGTTGATCATCTCGCAGCTCCTTGCTCATGCTGCGCAGCATCTGCCGGCGCAGCTCAGGCAGCTGTCCTGACAATTCGTCCAGACGCTCGAACGGAATTTCACAGACGGTCGTTGTTTCAAGCACCTTGGCAGACATGGGGTAATTATCGGCATCAAAACCGCTCAGGCCGACCAGCTCCCCCGGGAAGTAGAAGCCGGTAATCTGCTCTTCACCCTCATTGGTGAGGGTGTAGCTCTTGATTGTGCCGGCCCGGATGGCGTATACGGAGCTGAAGGGCTCGCCCTGATGAAACAGGTGCTCACCTTTCTTGAGCGGGCGGCTTTTCTCTATGATGTCATCGAGCCGGTCGATCTCGGTCAGGTCAAGCGACACGGGAAGACAGAGCGGGCTCAGGCTGCAGGTCTTGCAATGAACCTGCTGCAGGCTGTGAAGCTTTCCTTGAGATTTCCAGTCGGCCATGGGGTCATCCTTATCGTTGGGTTCGTCACACTGCGAGGGCTTTCCCGCATTATGTAACATTTACCCCAGAGGGTGAAGCACCAGGCCCGGTTAACGGGCCTCGACTTTAGATGATACGCGAGAAGCTGCGTGTGGCTTCGTGCTTGGGAATATAAGCGTCGAATGCCATACAGATGCGCCTGATCAGCAGGCGACCTGCCGCCGTCACCCGGATAGACTCAGCGGACAACTCGATCAGGCCATCGGCACTGAACTGTTGCAGCTCTGTCTGCTCGGCACTGAAGTAAGCGTCAAACTGGATATCAAAGCGCTGTTCAACGGCTGCTATATCCAGCTCAAACTGGCAGATCAATTCCGTAATGACCGCGCGGCGAATATGGTCATCACGGCTCAGTGTCACGCCGCGTTTTACGGCATGCTGTTGCTGAGCGACTGCCTGACTGTAGGCGGCGATATCATGTTCGTTCTGATAGTAAACATCGCCAATCTGACTGATGGCCGAAACGCCCATGGCGACCAGATCGCAATCGGAGTGGGTGGTGTAACCCTGAAAGTTGCGGTGCAGCTTGCCTTCGGCCTGAGCGATGGCAAGCTCATCATCGGGCTTGGCGAAATGGTCCATGCCGATGTAAACATAACCGGCTTCAAGCAGACGGTTGATGCTGTTTTGCAGGATATTGAGCTTGGCCTCGGGGCTGGGCAGATCTTCCGCTCGAATATGTTTCTGTGAGCGGAAACGATCCGGAAGATGTGCATAGTTGAACACCGACAGACGGTCGGGGCTCATGGCAATGACAGTGTCGAGCGTATTGGCAAAGCTCTCCTCGCTCTGATGCGGCAGGCCGTATATCAGGTCCATGTTGATCGACTTGAAACCCAGTTCACGCGAGCGCTGCAGTACTCGGGCGGTCATCTCGGTAGGCTGGACGCGGTTGACCGCTTCCTGTACCCGAGCATCCACATCCTGAACGCCCAGACTGATACGGTTGAAGCCGATCTCACGCAGAACGGCCAGGGTTTGGTCACTGGCTTCTCGCGGGTCGATTTCGATCGAGTAATCGCCTCTGTCATCATCACGCAAGTTGAAGTTGCTGCGCAATGCCTGCATCAGTTCACGCATCTGGTCATCGCTTATAAACGTGGGGGTGCCACCACCCCAGTGCAGCTGATTGACCTGTCGGTCGCCTCGGTACCATTGGGACAGTCTGGCCATTTCGCGATAGACGGTTTCAAGGTAGGGCTGAGCCTTCTTGCGGTTACGGGTAATGACCTTGTTACAGGCGCAGTAGTAACAGACGTGGGCACAAAAGGGGATATGCACATAAAGTGACAGCGGCGCGTCCGGGTCAGCCGTGGAGCGACCGGTTTCGATCAGCTGTTCCGGGCTCAGGCCGGAGTCGAACTGGATTGCCGTCGGGTACGAGGTATAGCGTGGGCCGGACAGATCGTAACGCTTGATCAGGTCCATATCCCAGCTGATGGTAGTCTCTTTATTCACCTCAGTACCTCTAGTTGTTGGCCGGTCGGGCATTATAGGGAAGAGTGGCCGAGCGGTAGTTGATGGATATCAATGCGTGTGCAACAGGCTGGTCCAGGGCAGGGTTGCCAGTCCAAACAGAATGACCAGAAGGCCCGCTCCCTGTCGTACGCCACTGCGCTGCAGCAGCTGTTTCAATTGGCGTGCCAGCAACGCCGATGTGAGCAGTGCTGGCAGGGTGCCGGCACCGAATGCCAGCATCAGGCCGGCACTGGTGAGGCTGTTGTTGCTCACAGTACCGACCCAGAGCAGAGTCGTATAGACCAGGCCGCAGGGCAACCAGCCCCAGAACGCCCCCAGCAGCAGAGCCTTGGGCAGGGTGTCGGCGGGCAGCAGGGTTCGTGTGAAGGGCTGTAGCCGGCGCCATACAACACCGCCGGCCCGCTCCAGGTAGGCGGCCCCCTGCCACCAGCCGGCAATGTATAGTCCCATCACCACCATGATGAGTGCTGCAAGGCTACGCAATACCAATGTCAGTTCGGCCGTTTGAGTGAACAGTTGGCCCAGTTGGCCGATCAGAACGCCCGCCAGGGCGTAACTGAACAGGCGGCCCAGATTGTAAGCCAGTTGAAAGCGGAGGCCTCGTTCACCGCCGCTCAGGGCCAGGCTGCCGGCAATTCCACCGCACATGCCGATGCAGTGGGTGCTGCCGGCAAGACCAAACAGCAGGGCAGAGGCCAGAAGTGCGGATTCAGGCATGCTCAGCGGGTATCCTGATCCTGGGCTTCCGGTGCGGGTTTGTCCTTTTTCTGACGTGCATCTTCGGGGATCAGGTCATCGTCGTCATCGTACAGGATGCGATGAGCCGGTGAGTCCAGATCATCAAACTGACCACTGTTCACACTCCAGAAAAATGCCCAGATGGCAAAGCCTGCCAGAATGATCGCGATGGGGATTAACAGGATAACAATATCCATTAGCGTTCCGCTTCCTCATTGGTTGGCTGAGCGGCGACCTGACGGCGGCTCAGTCGCATCGCATTGCCAACTACAACCAGTGAACTGGCGGACATGCCGATCGCGGCCCAGTAGGGCGGCACCAGTCCGGCAGCTGCAGCGGGCAGGGCGAGCAGGTTGTAAAGCAGCGCCCAGCTCAGGTTTTCACGGATAATTGTACGTGTCTTGCGTGCCATGCGTACACTGTCGGCCAGTCGCATCAGGTCGTTGGCGATCAGGACGGCATCGGCATTGGTCTTGGCCAGGTCGGTTGCACTGGCCATGGCGACCGACGTACGTGCTCCGGCCAGTGCGGGAATATCGTTGATGCCATCACCCACCATGATGATTTCAGCACCCTGCTGGCTAAGCTGGTTCAGGTGTGACAGTTTTTGCTCCGGACTCATGCCGCTGAATACCTGGTCAATTCCCAGATGAGATGCGACTTTTTGTGCTGCATCAGAGGCATCGCCCGTGAGCATCAGGGGTATAAGGCCAAGTGCGCGCAGCTCTGCAAGTGCTGTTGTTGCTTCGGCTCGGATCTGATCATCAAGCCGGAACCAGCCCAGAGGCTGCTCGGCATCCGCCAGTAACAGCCACAATCCGCTGCTTTCAGGTTGTTTGGGCGTGTCGTTAGGCCAGACAAAACCGGGTTTTCCGATTCGATAGCGCTTGCCCTCAACGGTGCCGCTCAGGCCCTGACCAACATGCACCTGTACATCCGTAGCAGCCTGAACAGCGTGGGCGCGAAAGGCACGGGCAATCGGGTGTTCGGAACGGCTTTCCAGTGCAGCCGCAATGCTCAGCAGTGTTTGGCTGTCGAGCACGCTGACAGGGCGTATTTCCTCAATGTTGAGATTGCCCTCGGTGAGTGTGCCGGTCTTGTCGAACACGATGTGGGTGGCGGTGGCGAAACTTTCCAGCACATGTCCGCGACTGATCAGCATGCCCCGTTGACGAAGAGTGCCTGTTGCAGCAGTCAGTGCCGTAGGTGTTGCCAGTGAAAGGGCACAGGGGCAAGTAACGACCAGCACGGACAGCGTGACCCAGAACGCGCGAGCAGGGTCGTAGAAGTACCAGAATACCGCCACGGCTGCCGCCGTCAAAAGCGTGGCCGCCACAAATTGGCTGGCAACACGATCGGCGATGCGTGCAACACTCGGCTTCTCAGCCTGGGCGCGGTCCAGCATGCGGACAATGGCGGACAGACGGCTTTCACTGCCGGTCTCGGTTACTTCGATCTGAAGCGGGTGCTCGATATTGAGTGTGCCTCCGATGACCAGCTCGCCCGTGCTGCGTGACTGAGGCAGATACTCACCGGTCAGGGCGGACTCGTCCACTGAACTGCGTCCCTCGATAACACGGCCATCGGCTGGAATGGTGTGCCCCGACTTGACTAAGATCCGGTCTCCGGTTCGCAGTTGAGTGGCCGGAACCAGCGTTTCGGTATCGCCGTCAAGGCGAATGGCGCTGGTTGGCAGCAGGTCAAGCAGTGCGTTGCCGGCCCTGCCGGTACGATGGCGTGCCGCCATCTCCATGAAGCGTCCGACCAACAGGAAAAAGGCGAACATGGTGACCGACTCGAAATAGACATCACCGCTGCCGGAAACTGTTGACCAGACACTGGCAAAATAGGCCAGTAGAATCGCCAGCGAGACCGGTACGTCCATGCTCAGACTGCGTGTCTGCAGATCGCGCCAGGCAGCTTTATAGAAGGGTATGGATGAGTAGAACGCCACGGGTGTCGCAAGCACCATGCTGGCCCAGTTCATCAGGGTGATGATATGGGCATCCATGGAATGGCTGAGTTCACCTGCATAGAGTGCGGCGGCGAGCATCATGGTTTGTGCCATGCAGACACCCGCCACCCCAAGGCGGCGGACGGCGCGTTTGCGCTCCTGCTCCAGCAATTGCTCCTCGCGGTTGGGCTGGTAGGGGTGGCCCTGGTAGCCCAGACGATCAATTTCTGCCAGCAGGTGGCTCAGGCGAGTGGTTTCACTGTGCCAGCGGATGCGTGCACGGTGGGTGGTCATATTGACACTGGCAGCGGTAACGCCGGGTTGGCTGGTCAGATGCTTTTCCAGCAGCCATACACAGGCGGCACAGGTGATGCCCTCAATAACCAGCAGGGCCTCTCGCTGACTGTCCCCGGCGTTGTGTACAAAACTGCCTTGTACATCGGGGTTGTCATACAGCTCCAGCTCTTGCTTGCGCCGATTGCCACTGTTGGTACGAATCAGCTCACTGTCGGCGCTCTGACCATCGCGATGGCGATAGAAATTGTCCAGCCCCCCATCGACGATGGTCTGTGCAACCGCCTGGCAGCCCGGGCAGCACATGGAGCGTTGTTTGCCCTCAATACTGACACTGTACTGGCTGCCGCGAGGAACAGGCAGGCCACAGTGATAACAGGGCGTGCGCGCCGGAGGCTGCTGTGCGGTCATGGCTGACTCATTGTGCAGTGAGCGTGAAACTGAGCAGCTCAGTGTATGGCGGTACGATTTCCTGACGCAGCTGCCAGCTTTCATCGGCAGGAGACAGGGAAAGGTAACGCTTGCCGATCAGGCCAGCACTGAGGCTGCCGGAATAGATGCCTTTGCCATCAACGCTTTTCAAGGTCAGAATCTGGTCAAACTTCTGATGTGTCGGGTGGATGATGTTCAGGCTGAGTGTTTGTGGGAAGCTTGTCAGCATGCCGCTCAGACGCAGATTGATATCGCCGGTTACGGTATCGAAATTGAGAGCGCCCTCAAGACCAAGTCTGCTTGCAGCTTCAGCTTTGGACGTGTCGATGTTCATCCCGCGGGCGACCTTGTAATAGTCTTCCTTGACAATGCCGTCACTGGTGGTCACCGCAATGTACATGAAAAATGAAGCATAGATGAACACCGCAATCAGAGGTGCCAAAATGAACCAGAGCCAGGGCTGTTTGTACCAGGGGGCAGGGGGAGTTGCGTGTGTATTCATGACACTCCTTGAATGGAAACGGCCGGAATGAACCGGCCGTTATTCTAACCTAATTAAGCCGAATGAGGCACTATCGCTGTGGAGTAGGACCCAGGAAACGGCTTTCGGTTTCAATGCGGATTGATGAATCCTCAACCGCTTCGACAGTAAAGCTGAATGAGGTGTTGGCCTGACTCAGTTGCCCCGGTTCTATTTGAACCCTGACGGGGTATGTCAGAAGCTCTCCTGCCTGAACGGTTACTGCCGCTGCAGAGATCATGTTCAGACCTTCCGGGCCATCGATGTTGATACGGTAGTTGTGATCAATCTGTTCCTTGTTGGCGATCTTGAGGGTAAATACGTTCTCGATCAGGCCGGATGGTGTTGTAGTGTACAGCTGGCCACGATCGCGGATCACGTCAACCTCAAGCGGGATGCGATCACCAATCGCCCATATGAAGGCACCAAACATCACCAGCAGTGCGACAAAATAACCGATCAGGCGTGGTCGCAACAGTTTGGTCTTGTTGCCGTTCAGCGCGTGCTCGGTGGTGTAGCGTACCAGCCCGGGCTCATAGCCGACACGCTCCATCATATCGTCACAGGCATCTACACAGGCGCCACAGGCAACGCATTCGTACTGCAGGCCGTCACGGATATCAATACCGACCGGGCAGACATGAACACATGCATAGCAGTCGATGCAGTCGCCGAGGCCGGCCGCTTCCTTGTCGACACCTTTCTTGCGGCTGCCGCGCGGCTCTCCGCGTTTCTCGTCATAGGAGATGATAAGGGTGTCTTGGTCAAACATGACACTCTGGAAGCGGGCGTAGGGGCACATGTAGATACACACCTGCTCACGCAACCAGCCGGCGTTACCGTAAGTGGCTACGGAGAAGAATGCCAGCCACCAGGTTTCCCAAGGTCCAAGATCCCAGGCGAGCAGGTCGGGAATCAGTTCACGGATCGGTGAAAAATAGCCGACAAAGGCAATGGCAGAGGCTACGGCTATAAAGATCCAGAGTGCGTGCTTGGCACTTTTGCGCAGAAATTTTTCCTTGCTCATCGGCTGCTTGTCGAGTCGCATGCGCTTGTTGCGATCACCTTCGGTAATCCGCTCGGCCCAGATGAAAAACCAGGTCCAGACGAACTGAGGGCAGGCGTAACCGCACCAGAGGCGGCCGGCGAATACGGTAACGAAGAACAGCGTAAAGGCCAGAATAATCAGTAGCCAGGACAGCAACATGAAGTCTTGAGGCCAGAAGGTCATGCCAAAGATATGAAACTGCCGGTTGGGCAGGTCAAACAGAATGGCCTGGCGGCCGTCATACTGAAGCCAGGAGGCACCGTAAAACATTGCCAGCATGATGAAGCCGGAAATGGTACGGAAGTTTTTGAAGAAGCCTTTGTAATACTTGACGTAAATATGCTCCCGCTTGGCGTAGAGGTTATAGGATTCAGCCTCTTTCTTGCCTTTTTTGCCGGGTGTTACGTCCTTTACCGGTATCTGATTCATGCCAGTACCTACTGCTGGTTGTGTCGACAGGTCCATGCGCTCCATTAGGAGCGTCGAATATTATACTAGGCCGCAAATAAAAAAGGCGACATGACTTGAATCATGTCGCCTTTTTTTGACCTTTGTCCAGTGCTTATTTGTTGGACAGGCTGTACACGTAGGCTGTGATCAGGTGGATCTTGTCGTCAGACAGAAGATCTTTCTGAGCAGGCATCACACCAAATCGACCTACACGGATAGTGTGAGCGATCTGAGTAAAGCTGCCGCCGTAAAGCCAGGTGTCATCAGTCAGGTTGGGAGCACCCAGTGCGTGCATACCCTTGCCTTCTGCACCGTGGCAGGCAGTACACAGGGCCTGATACTGCTTCTCACCATTGGTGACATCAGTACCGGCTACCGGCTCCTGCCCGCTCAGGGTCATGACATAGCTGGCCACATCACGCACACCATCTTCGCCGAGGACGTCAGCCCATGCAGGCATGCCGCCGTTGCGGCCCTGAGTGATGGAGTGTTTGATCTGGTCGGGGTTGCCACCCCAAAGCCAGTCATCATCGGTCAAGTTGGGGAAGCCAACCGCACCAGTACCGGCAGCGCCATGGCACACAGAGCAGTTGTTGGCAAACATGCGCTGACCCATTTTGAGGCCGCCTTCGTTCTCCGGTTTCTGCAGTTCTTCGATGGAAAGAGCCGCATACTTGGCGAACACCGGTGCGTACACCTCTTCGGCATGCTGCATCTCTTCTTCCCACTGACCATGGGAGGTCCAGCCCAGCAGGCCCTTGAAGTTACCAAGGCCTGGATACAGCAACAGGTAGCCCAGACCGAAGATCACGGTTGCGACGAACATGTAGAACCACCACTGCGGCAGGGGGTTATCATATTCTTCGATACCATCAAACTCGTGACCCAGGGTGTTCTCGGTCGTTTCCTTGAATTTTTCACCTTTGCGGGTAGCCAGCAGCAGCCATGTACAGCCGAAAATAACGGCCAGGGTGATGACTGTTACCCACGCGCTCCAGAAAGCACTCATTTGTCGTCTCTCCTGTTATGGGTCTCTTCCGGTCGGTTCTGCTCCTCCTCGCTTTTCTTGTGCTGCTCTTCATCAGCAAAAGGAAGCTGGGAGGCTTCATCGAACCTTTTCTTGTTCCCCGGCAGGAGAACCCAGATGAAAAGGCCGATGAAGGTAATCAGCATTATGACGGGTATGTAAGGACCATAAACCTCGTAACTCACTGAAAATTACCGCTTGTTGGTGTAAACAGAGTGTGTTTTACCCAGTGACTGCAGGTAGGCGACCAGAGCATCAATCTCGGTCTTGCCTGCTACTTCTTCACGGGCAGAGCTGATCTGTTCATCCGTATACGGAACCCCCAGCTTGCGCAGAGTTTCCATCTTCGCTGCCGTTTCCTTGCCACTCAGACGGTTTTCAAACAGCCAGGGATAGGAGGGCATTTTGGATTCAGGAACCACATCACGCGGGTTGTAGAGGTGCGCACGCTGCCAGTCGTCAGAGTAACGTCCACCTACGCGGGCCAGGTCAGGACCGGTACGCTTGGAGCCCCACAGGAACGGGTGCTCCCAGACGTGCTCGTCAGCGGTTGAGTAATGGCCGTAACGCTCGGTTTCGGCACGGAACGGACGAATCATCTGGGTATGGCAGACGTGACAGCCTTCCTTGATGTAGATGTCGCGGCCTTCAAGTTCCAGAGCCGAATAGGTACGCAGACCGTCAATCGGCTTGGTGGTGGAACTCTGGAAGAACAGCGGAACAATTTCCGCAAGGCCGCCACCGCTGATCACGATAATGATCAGCAGGATCATGAGGCCAATGTTCTTTTCAATCGTTTCGTGTTTGATCATTGTCTTCTGCTCCTCGTCTCAATCAGGCCGCCTGGGCAGAGGGTTCAGCCGCCTTGACGGTGCTGCCGCTGCGTACGGTCTGCCAAACGTTGAAGGCCATCAGCAGCATACCGGTCAGGAAGAACATGCCGCCAATCCAGCGAACCAGGTAACCCGGGTGGCTGGCTTCAAGCGCTTCGACGAAGCTGTAGGTCAGAGTGCCGTCTTCGTTAACTGCACGCCACATCAGACCCTGCAGAATGCCGTTGACCCACATGGAGCAGATGTACAGAACGGTACCGATGGTCGCGAGCCAGAAGTGCGTGTTGATCAGGCCAACAGAGTACATCTGGGCCTTGCCGAACAGTTTCGGGATCATGTGGTAAACCGCACCAATGGAGATCATCGCAACCCAGCCCAGTGCACCGGCGTGAACGTGACCAACCGTCCAGTCAGTGTTGTGAGACAGGGCGTTAACGGTCTTGATGGACATCATCGGGCCTTCGAACGTGGACATACCGTAGAAGGACAGAGATACCACCAGGAAGCGCAGTACCGGGTCGGTACGCAGTTTGTGCCATGCACCGGACAGAGTCATCATGCCGTTGATCATGCCACCCCAGGACGGAGCGAGCAGGATCAGAGACATCACCATGCCGACAGACTGGGTCCAGTCAGGCAGAGCAGAGTAGTGCAGGTGGTGACCACCGGCCCACATGTAGGTCGCGATCAGCGCCCAGAAGTGAACGATGGACAGGCGGTAAGAGTAGATCGGACGTTCGGCCTGCTTGGGTACGAAGTAGTACATCATGCCCAGGAAGCCGGCTGTCAGGAAGAAACCTACCGCGTTGTGGCCATACCACCACTGAACCATCGCATCCACAGTACCCGGGTACATGGAGTAGGACTTGGTCAGGGATACCGGCATCGCCATGCTGTTGACGATATGCAGCACCGCAACGGTGATGATGAACGCCATGTAGAACCAGTTGCCCACATAAATGTGAGAGGTCTTGCGGTTCTTGACAGTGCCCAGGAAGACGATGGCATAGCTGACCCAAACCACGGCGATCAGAATATCAATCGGCCATTCCAGTTCTGCGTACTCCTTGGCGGAGGTCAGACCCAGCGGGAGGGTAATGGCTGCTGCCAGAATCACTACCTGCCAGCCCCAGAAGGTGAACGCCGCCAGGCCATCTGAAAACAGACGGGTCTGACAGGTGCGCTGCACCACATAGTAGGACGTGGCAAAAAGTGCACAGCCACCAAACGCGAAGATAACCGCGTTGGTGTGTAACGGACGGATACGTCCGTAGGTCAACCAGGGAATATCAAAGTTCAGTGCAGGCCACACCAGCTGGGCGGCGATCAAAACGCCAACGCCCATACCGACGATGCCCCAGACCACCGTCATGATGGCGAACTGGCGCACGACTTTGTAGTTGTAAGTCGGGTGTTCAGTTGCAGTGCTCATGTCAGGCTCTCATCAACAAGCTAATAGTAGTAAGAAGAGTTCCACCGGCAATTATCTGGGAATACCCACGCCATTTCAATGCGATGGAACCTTTAACTGTGGTTTATTGTCGCAGGTAGCATTTATCAGCATGATATAGTTGATTAAAAAAGACGGTTTTTAGTAACTGTTTGAATTTTATTTGATAATTATTTTGATATGACTTGTGGCCTGAGTGATTTTTGATCGAAATGGCTGATTTTTAATGACCTGTGGCTGTGCGTCGGTGTTGATTTGATCCTTTGATTGATATGGATCAAGCGCTTTTTTCACGTCATTTTTCATGCCACCGTGAAATGGCTTCTGTTGTTATCAGACTAAAGGATTACTATAGTGCGCTCACCGAATCAGGAGAGAGTAATGAGCGAATTCAATACATTGGTGCTGTATTGCCGGGCCGGATTCGAGAAGGAGTGTGCCGCTGAAATTTCCACACGTCTTTCTGAGGTGGGAGTTTATGGCTATCCGCGTTTCGAATCGGGGCAGGCGTATGTGATATTTCACTGTCAGCAACCTGATGGGGCGACAGATGCGATTCAGCGACTGTGTTTTCGCGACCTGATTTTCACCCGGCAATGGTTTGCGGCGCTACCCCTGTTCGAACAGCTCCCTGCTGATGATCGAGTATCACCGATTCTTGCCTGTGCGCGTAACCTGCCTGTGGCCAGTGAACTGGTGGCTGAGGTGGTGGATACCACTGAAGGGCGTGAGCTGCAGAGTTTTGCGCGCAAGTTTGGCTCGGCCCTGTCACAGGCGCTGCGGCGTGAGTCGATCCTGCTGGATCGCAAGCGTCGTGCCGACTGGCGTTTACACATGCTGGTGCTGGATGGCCGTACACTCTGGCTTGGGGCTGCACCGACCGGTAACAGCTCACCCTGGCCGATGGGCATTCTGCGGCTGAAGTTTCCTCAGCAGGCTCCCAGTCGCTCAACGCTCAAGCTGGAAGAAGCCTGGCGCTATTTTATACCGGTACAGCGTCAGGATGAGCTGCTGGGCGGAGGGCTGAGGGCGGTCGATCTGGGTGCGGCCCCCGGGGGCTGGACCTGGCAGCTTGTGAAGCAGAACATGTTCGTGATTGCTGTCGACAATGGCCCCATGAATCCTGATCTGATGGAGAGCGGTCAGGTTGAGCACCGGCGTGAAGATGCCTTTACCTTTGTGCCACCCAAGCCGGTTGACTGGATGGTGTGTGATATCGTCGACAAGCCTGCGCGCGTGACCGAGCTGGTGCTGCACTGGGCCGAAAACGGCTGGTGCCGGCATGCAATTTTCAACCTCAAGCTGCCGATGAAGCAACGTTTTGCTGAAACCGAAAGCTGCCTTGGCTACTTGCGCGACTCCTTGGCCAGTGCAGGTATCGGTTTCCGACTGCAGGCGCGGCAGCTCTACCATGACAGGGAAGAGATTACCTGCTGGCTGTCACTGGAGCCCTGATCGGCATCAGTGGCCGAATACCGTAATCTTTTCTTCGCCCTCAAGCATGGGGGCAATCTGCTCCATCATTTCGCGTCGCTCTTCCGAGTGATACCACTGCAGCCAGTCGTTTTCGCTGCGGTAGGTGGCCAGAATCAGGCGATGGTTGGGGCTGTCGACGTTATGCAGCGCCTCACCCGAGATGAAACCGGGGATGTGCATGGCCTTCTGCAGGGTTTCACGGGCTACCCGATCGTAATGGGGTTCCAGTTCGTCGGCGACATGGCGCTCAATCAGAACACGAATCATGGCATGACTCCTTGAGAGATGGTCTTTATATCAGGATAATCGCTTCCGAAGCGGGTGCAAGCCTGCATGAGCGGTTCCGCGCCCGGATTTAATTTGCGACAATAGCACTTTGTAATTCAAGGTAGTTGTAATCCATGAGTGAGTCTGTTGCTGATCATCTGCTGGATGCCAGCGGTCTGCTGTGCCCCGAGCCTGTGATGATGCTTCATAACAAGGTTCGAGAGATGCAGGCCGGTGAGTTGCTGAGGGTGCTGGCTACAGATCCTTCTACCCAGCGTGACATACCCAAGTTCTGCGCCTTTCTTGGACATGAACTGGTGCAGCAGCGGGCAGTGGATGCGCAAAGTTTCGAGTATTTAATTCGCAAAGGGGCTGGCTGAGTGTCAGAACTGAACCATCTGCAGCAACAGATAGCGTCTCTGCTGCAGGAGTGTGAACAAAGGCTGTCGGCTGCAGAGCAGCAGGGCGGCCGGACGGGACCCCGGACTACAGAGAGTGAAACAGTGAATCAGACGGCCAACAGCAAGAATCGCTCCAAGAACAGGGCTGCCAACCAGGCAGCACTGGAACAGCTGATCGAAGCCTACCCGCAGACTTTCAGTCGTGACAATGTCCGCCCGCTCAAGATCGGTATTCAGGAGGACCTGATAGCTGATGACAAACTGGCCCGCAACAGAATCAAGCGTGCTCTGGCAACCTACGTGCGCTCAATTCACTATCTGCGCAGTGTGAAAGAAGGTGCTGACCGTGTTGATCTGGCAGGTGAAGTGGCCGGCACAGTGACGGCAGCGGAAGCTGAGCACGCGGCGGCGCGGCTGAAAGAGATACAGGCGCAGCGCAAGGAGCGCCAGAAGCAGGAGCGAATGAAAGAGCAGGAAGCGCGCAAGCAGCAGAAGGATGACCGTCTCAGTCGCAAGCTTGAAGCCCTGGTTAATCTCAAGGGGCGCTGAGGCTTGAAATAGTGGGTTGTTGCCTCCAGATTATTAGAGATATTTAATGTTTTGGAGGCTTACCCATGCCTGACTCCCTTCATATTTCCTGTCCTGCCTGCTTGGCAACCAATCGTATCCCCGCCTCCAGACTGCAGCAGAATCCTGTCTGTGGTCGTTGTCATCAGTCGCTGTTCACCGCGACCCCTCTTGAGCTGGATGAGGCCGCATTTGGCCGCGTACAGGCCAATACGGATGTGCCGATCCTGATCGACTTCTGGGCCTCATGGTGCGGCCCCTGCAAGATGATGGCGCCGGTGTTTGAGCGGGCAGCGGCCGAGCTGGAGCCTGAATGTCGACTGGTCAAGATCAATACTGAGCAGTGCCAGAACCTGGCGGCCCGCTATCAGATTAGAAGCATTCCTACGCTTTTGTTGTTGCACCAAGGTCAGGAAATTGCGCGCCAGGCCGGCGCCATGGACCAGGCAAGCCTGGTCCGCTGGGTGCGCCAGCACCTCTGACCGTCAGGGGAGCGGAGTTGGGGCGCCGTACAGGTAGCCCTGAGTGCCGTCGATCTGCATCTCTTCCAGCAGCAGTTGCTGCATCGGGCGTTCAACATGCTCGGCATAGGCCTTAATCTCAAGGCTGTGTGCCACGCTGATCAGGCTGCTGACGAAGAATCGGTCCTCTTCACTATGGTCCAGCTGTCGAATCAGTGAGCCGTCAATTTTGAGGTAGTTGGGTCTCAAGGCGTACAGATAGCTGAAGCCGTTGGGGTGGGTGCCGAAATTGTCTACCCCGAAGCTGACTCCCAGCTTTTGTACTGCGCGGCGCAGAGACTGTATCGACTCCTGATGTGCCAGAATCGCGGTCTCGTTGATTTCAATGTTAAGCCGTTCACGGTGTGGGCTGGCGCTGAGCTGCTCGAGCAACCAGGGTACGAAGGGCGGGTGTTCCAGTGTCTGGTTTGCAAGGTTGAGACTGAGCGCGGGCGCGCCAGGGTTGTGGCTCAGGTAGTTCAGAGCCTGTCTGACGATGGCGCGATCGATTCGTTCCATCAGGCCGAGATCCAGCGCTACGCTGATGAATTCGCCGGCGCTGCAAGGCTCGTTATCGGGGTTCAGAATGCGGGCGAATACTTCTGCATGAATCGGTGTTTTATCGGGGGACTTGAGGATCTGGTGCTGAAGGAAAATCTGCTCATTGTTAATTGCATCGGCTACATGGGACTGCCACTGTTCTGACCAGGTGTGCTGACTCTGGTGGGCATGATACTGCACCACAGCATCATGACCCGCCTCGGCCTCGTTAACAGCCAGGCGTGCCTGGGACATCAGCTGCTCAGGTGAACAGTGGTCATGACCGGAGGCGATGCCAATGCACAGTATCGAGGGGGTCGAGTCCTTCTTGCTGAGCTGTTCATACAGGGTGTTGATCTGCATCAGTCCGGGTTGCAAACGGCGTTGCCAGTCATCGAAGTTGCGTTGTCTTGCCAACAGCACCAGATCGGCACCGCCAAGTCGGCCGGTGATATGGAAGCCCACGGATTGCCCCAGATCCTCGATCATGCTGGCACAAGCCTTGATCAGATGGTTGGCGGCCTCTTCGCCCAGCTCGCGGTTTACCTGCTGCAGGTCTCGCAGGTGGAACAGCAGCAGTGACGCGGGGCCAAAGTCCTGGCGGTATTCAAGGTGTTCCTGGATCTGGGCCAGCAGGGCGCGGCGATTATTCAGGCCTGTAAGGCTGTCACGATAGGCTGTGCTGCGAAGGGCCTCAATGTTGCGGTTCTGCTCTTCAAACATGTGCTGAACCTGCTTCACCATCAGGTTCATGGCGATCACAACGCGCCGCAACTCACGGGTGCGGGGCAGGTCAGGTTGCTCGATGTATTCGCGCCGTGCCAGAGCCATTGCCTGATGCTCTACGCCGCGCAGAGGGCGCATGATAAAGCGCAGCAGCAGTGTCAGTAGCAGTGCCGAAACCAGAGCGAGTACGCCGAACAACAGCATCGTATCGCGTACACCGGCCCACAGACGCTCATAGGCATATCCGGCACGGCTGCGCACATGAATTTCACCGACCTGTTGCCACTGGTAGGCAATGGCACGAGACATGGCGGGTGGCGTGATGCGCATCATGCTGATGAACCAGTCCGGTGCGTTAACGGTTGCCTCCGGATTGTAGCTTTTGCTGTACAGGATGGTGCCGTCCTGTCCGGTTACTTCAATCTGCTGGTAGAAACCACTGTCGAAAATGGCATTGACGGCGGTGGCGATGGTCGCGCTGTCGGACTGCTGCATATAGGGGGCCAAGTAGAGGCCCAGGTGAGTGGCGCCATCTTCAGCGTGCGACTCCAGCTGGCGTACAAGCGTATCGCGTGAGCTGTCCGACAGGAGGTATACGGTGCCCAGAACCAGCCCCAGCAATACGGTGAATACGGCAGCGATCAGTTGGTTGGTGAGGGACATTATTGACGCTCCTGCGACTGTTGAATATTGACCCGGTTGTTTTCCATGCGCGATTGCAATTGTACCCAGGGCTTGAGACGGTCGGACGTACCCACCAGCTCGGCACGCTGGCCTTTCTTGCTGAGCCAGAGGCTTTCACCGTTGAAAGTATAGACGTGCAACAGGTCCGGGCGCTCATTGGCCGGGCGGATCGAGTTGATCAGATTATCCAGTACCAGCGGCATGGCGGTGGGGCTGGAATAATAGGTCAGCACCATATGGGCCTGATTCAGCTCAAGTGCCTTGACGTAGCTCAGGCTCAAGCGCTCTTCAGGAACACCCATAACCCTGAGTGTGTAGTACTTGGCGATCGAAAAATCCTCGCAGTCGCCGCCATTACTGATCAGGAACTCCACCGGTGTGGCCCAGTAGTCCTCTTTGCCCCAGTGAACAATGTCATCCAGAAACCGTACCTGGTTGAAAAAACGGTTGACCCGCTCCAGTTTTTCCGATTCGCTCAGCTGGTTGCCTTCGCGTATCAGGTTCTGCCAGGCCGTCAGCCGGCGCGCTGCCTGCTCGCCATAGAGCTCACGATAGCTTTCAATACGTGCATCTGAAAGCAGCAGGGGCTGGTCAGCGGTGGCGAGCAGTGTCAGACCGGCAAACAGGGCTGCAACGCAGCACAGGTACAGGTAGCGGCCCGATCTGCGCAGGCACATGAGGGTGTTGCTCAAATGGGGTTCCCCATCAATGTTCTCATCATCTCATGATGGTTGAAAACCGCGCGCCGCTCAAGCGTCATTCTGATCAGAATGTCCGGGCATCAATCCGCACTGGCCGAGCAGACGTTGCCAGGCAGCGGTATGCCGATCTCGAGCCCTGATGTACCGCTGCCACAGGCTGTTGTGATGATCGGACAGTGTCGCCTGAAAATACTCCTTCAGGGCCGGGCTCATCGGCAGCTCAGTGTAGAGTGGTTCAAGGCCGTCGCGCCATTGTTCACCGCTGCGGTGCAGAGCGGACATCATCGGCTGAAGTTCGTTTGCATACCAGCCGTTCAATACGGACTGAATGATGCGTGCCCGGTTGTTGGGGCGATTATTGAAGCAGATCGGGCGCTCATCGAGTCGGGCATTGATGGCACCGGCGGTCTGATCCAGTGTTTGGGTGAGCATATTCAGACTTTTCAGCCAAGGTGCACCGAAGGGGCGGGCATGAAGTTCAGCGTAGGATTGCTCAAGCTGCTCACTCCAGGAAGGCAGTTGCCAGTCAGGCTGTTGGCTCAGCCTGAGCAGCTGCTCAAAACGCTGCAGAGCGGGCTGGAGCGCCCCTGACTGTTGGGCCTGTTCCATACTCAGTGCGGCGTGGGTGCGTGAAAACTGGGAGGTCATTTCGCTGGAATTGAAAATGGCGTTACTCAGTACCCGTGGCAGCTGCTCACGCTTTATCCGTTCGATGCGCTGCAGCCGTTGCAGCAGTTCGTCTTCGTTCTCATCGCGTTCGCTCTGCTGCTTTAGCTGCTCTATACAGCGGCGTAACGGCGGCAAAAAGCGCAGCTCATACAGCATGCGCTGTGATGGCAGTGCCAACTTGCCCAAAGAGCTGTTGCGCTCTCCGATCAGCTCCATCAGGCCGCAACGGCGCAGATCAAATACCTCCACAATGCCCTCTCTCAGTTCGGGGATTTCCAGCAGTCGATCCCGCGTTTGAGGGTAGGGCGGTATGGTTGTATCAAGTTCCAGCTTGATGGGGTAATCGATGGCGTTGGCAACACGACTGGCATAATCCTCCAGTCGCGCTTCAGGGCTTTCAGTGCTGCAGGCGCTCAGCAGAACCAGCGCCAGAGTTGTTATCAACATCCGCATGACGCGCAATCCTGACCAGACGTGTTGTCAATAGTACGGCGCCGACACTGAGGCCGATCAGCAGTCCATACCAGAGTCCCGCCGCTCCCTGCGGGGCTGTCAGCCATTGAGTAAACCCCAGCACATATCCGACCGGGAGGCCGATCAGCCAGTAGGCGATAAATACCATCAGCAGAGGCACGGCCGTATCCTTGTAGCCACGCAGAGCACCGGCTGCACTGACCTGAAGCGCATCGGAGAACTGAAAGACGGCCGCAATGCTGATCAGGGTGGCGGCCAGGCCAATAATCGCTTCACGGTCAGTGTAGAGGCCAACAATGGACTCGGCCAGCAGCAGCGAGAGCGAGCTGCTGACCAGAGCGATGGTCAGGGTAATTATAACGCCGGTGATCACGGCGTGCCGTGCGGCCTCGCTTTGACCGGCGCCGACAAGCTGGCCCACGCGGATGGTCAGTGCCATTGCAATGCTGAGTGGTACCATGAAAATCATGCCGGTATAGCTGATGGTGATCTGGTTGGCGGCTATAACCGTTTCACCCAGCGGGGCCAGCAGCAGTGCCAACACGCAGAACATGCTGACCTCAATCAGCAGTGCAAAGCCGATCGGCAGCCCGAGCCGAAGAAATGTCAGAATCACTCCCGCTCTGGGAAGTTGCCAGTGCCTGTGAAGGCGCAACGGGCGGAAGCGGGGGCTGCGCATCAGGTAGGCAATACCGGTCAGCAGCATGACCCACATCACCACGGCGCTGGCATAGCCGCAGCCAACACCTCCCATCTCGGGCAGTCCCAGCTTGCCGAAAATCAGTACATAGTTGAGCGGGATGTTACACAGCATGCCCAGCACGGCAATGCGCATGACCGGATGGGTTTTGCCAAAGCCTTCACTGTAACTGCGTACCACCTGATAGAGCAGAAACGCAGGGAATCCCCAGCTGATGGCATCAAGATAGTCGCGTGTCGTCCGCTCCAGGCGGGCTTCCAGCTGCAGCAGTTCGAGTACCGGGCCGGGGTTGCGCAACAGCATGACTCCCAGCAGGCTCAACAGCAGCGCAATCCAGACGGCCTGCTGCAGTACCTGACGGCTGCGACGTTCACGATTGGCGCCTATCAGGTGTGCAACCAGCGGTGTGGTAGCCATCAGGATGCCGCCCAGCGCCAGAAAAAGAGGCAACCAGAGGCTGCTGCCAAGCGCAATGGCCGCCAGATCGTTGGCTCCGGCGCGGGCAGCCATCAGGGTATCGATAAAGCCAATGGCGCTTTGGGCCAACTGAGCGACCATGATCGGCCAGCCCAGCAGCAACAGCGTACGAATTTCCTCACGGCGACTGAAGCGTGATCTCAACATGCGGCTTGTACAGGTTGCTGAGTGAGTACGGTATGAATTGAGCGGGTCCTTTTCTCGGCACTGCTGCGCATGTTGGATTATCCTCCTGTTGCGTGGCAAGGATAAGGGTGCGCTCACAGGAGTGCAACGCTAAGATGCAAGGATACTGGCAGATCAATTTTGGAGGTGAGAGATGAAGCTGCAAGACAGCAGTCTGCTGCGTGGGCAGGCCTATGTGAACGGTGAATGGGTAGATGCGAAAAGCGGAGAGACCTTTGCCGTGCTGAATCCGGCCACGGGCGAAGAGCTGACTCGGGTACCGCTGATGTCGGAAGCGGATGCCAACGCGGCGGTGACAGCGGCTTATCAGGCCTTCAAGCAGTGGCGTACGACAACCGCCAAGGAACGAGCGGCCATGCTGCGACGCTGGTTTCAACTGATGCAGGATAATATGGAAGACCTCGCACTGCTGATGACGCTTGAGCAGGGTAAGCCGTTGGCCGAAGCCCGTGGCGAGGTGCAGTACGCTGCCAGCTTTATCGAATGGTTTGCCGAAGAGGGTAAGCGTGCCTATGGCGAGCTGATTCCCACTCACAAGCCGGATGCCCGCATTCTGGTCAGTCGTGAGCCGGTCGGGGTGGTCGCCGCCATCACGCCCTGGAACTTCCCCGCTGCCATGATTACCCGCAAGGCCGCTCCCGCATTGGCGGCAGGTTGCAGCTTCATCTGCAAACCGGCAGAAGATACGCCGCTTTCTGCACTTGCACTGGCCGAACTGGCTCACCGTGCCGGTATTCCGGCCGGGGTCTTCAACATCGTCACGGGAGATCCACGGGCGCTGGGCTCGGTACTGACCGGGCATGAGTTGGTCCGCAAGCTGTCTTTTACCGGCTCTACCCCGGTTGGCAAGCTGTTGATGGCGCAGTGTGCCAATACGGTGAAGCGAGTCTCACTGGAGCTGGGGGGCAATGCCCCTTTCATCGTATTTGATGATGCGGACCTTGAACGGGCGCTGGACGGCGCCATGGCATCCAAGTACCGCAATGCGGGTCAAACCTGCGTTTGCACCAACCGCTTCCTGGTTCAGGATGGCATCTATGATCGCTTTGTCGAAGCGCTGGCTGAGCGTACGCGTGAACTGAAAGTGGGTGCGGGCGTTGACGCCGACGTGCAGCAGGGGCCCTTGATCAATGCCGCGGCCGTTGCCAAGATTCAGAGCCATATTGATGATGCCGTTGCCAAGGGAGCAAGTGTGGTATGTGGCGGCAAGCCCCATGCACTGGGACGCACCTGGTTCGAGCCCACTGTGTTGCGCGATGTAACGCCACAGATGCGGGTGGCAACGGAGGAGACCTTCGGGCCGCTGGCACCGATTTTCCGCTTCAGTGATGAAGCGGACGCAATTGCCATGGCAAATGACACAGAGTACGGTCTGGCGGCCTACTTCTTCAGCCGTGATCTGGGACGGGTCTGGCGGGTGGCTGAAGGCCTTGAATACGGCATGATCGGTATCAACGAAGGGATTATATCCACCGAGCTGGCCCCGTTTGGCGGGGTTAAGGCATCAGGGCTGGGACGTGAAGGGGCGCGTCAGGGGCTGGAAGAGTATCTGGAATGCAAATACATGCTAATGGGCGGTATCTGACATAAAAACGCCGGGGCTGTGTATGCAGCCCCGGCGTTTTTTAAAGCATGGCTGGATCAGTCCAGACGCTTGCGGACGTAGCTGCCTGGGGCAGGCTCAATCACCTTGTAATCACTGTTGCCGTAATCCTTCGGCGCATCAACCTTCTTGCCGGCACGACGGCGCAGCCACTCGTTCCAGTTGTTCCACCAGGAGCCTTCCTGACGCTCGGCGGTTTCCAGCCAGGCCTCGGGGCCACGTCCCATCTCACCCTTGATCCAGAAGTTGCGACGGTTCTTTTTCGCCGGATTGATAACGCCGGCTACGTGCCCACTGGCACCCAGCACAAACTCCACTGTGCCGCCAAACAGATCCAGTGCCTTGAAGGTGCCTTTCCACGGCGCGATGTGATCTTCCATGGTCGACAGGAAATAGCAGGGAGTCTTGACCTTGCGCAGATCAATCGGCTCGCCGCATATGGTCAGACCGTCAGGCTCTACCAGCTTGTTTTCAAGGTACATGTTGTTGATGTAATAGGTGTACATCGCTGCCGGCAGGTTGGTCGGATCGCTGTTCCAATAGAGGATGTCGAACGGCGGTGGTGTCTGTCCCTTGAGGTAGTTGTTGACCACATAGGACCAGATCAGGTCATTGGAGCGCAGCATGTTGAAGGATGTGGCCAGCTCTCGACCGTGCAGAATGCCTTCATTGTTGACCTTGGATTCCAGCTGCTTGACCTGATATTGATCGATGTACACGCACAGATCGCCGGGGTTGCTGAAATCGATCAGCGTGGTGAGAAAGGTACAGCTGCCGACCGAGTTGTCCTTGCGGTTGGCCAGCACGGCGAGGGCAGAGGCCATCAGGGTACCGCCAACGCACCAGGATACGGCATTGACCTTTTCCTGACCGCTGATCGACTTGGTTACCTCAAGTGCTTTCAGGATGCCGTCACCCACGTAGTCGTCCCAGTTCAGGTCGCGCTGCTCTGCAGAAGGGTTGGTCCAGGAGATGAGGTAGACATCCTGTCCCTGCTCCAGGCAATAGCGGACAAACGAGTTGTCCTGCTGCAGATCCAGAATATAGAACTTGTTGATGCTTGGCGGCACGATCAGGGTCGGGCGTTCGTATACCTGTTCGGTCAGCGGCTTATAGTGGATCAGCTGAAAGATGTCATTCTGGAAAACAACAGCACCTTCAGTCGTTGCCAGGTTCTTGCCCAGTTCAAATGACGATTCGTCGGTCATTGAAATGCGGCCTTTTTCGATGTCACCGAGCAGATTTTTCAGGCCGTTAACCAAGCTTTCCCCTTTGGTTTCCAGCGCCTGCTGCAGCACTTCGGGGTTGGTGATGGCAAAATTGGTGGGTGAGAGTGCATCTACGTACTGGCGGGTGTAGAACTCAAGCTTCTGCTGCTCCTGCGGCGACAGTTTGGCGTTGTGGGCCATTTCCGTCAGCATGCGCGAAGTCAGTAGATAAGACTGTTTGATATAGTCGAACACCGGGTTCTTGGACCACTCTTCCGCCTTGAAGCGACGATCACCGGGCGGTGGCTCGGCAACCGGGTTGTCGCTGGTGTTACCCGTCAACAGGTTGCGCCAGAGGTTGAATTGCGCCTGCTGATAGTCCGCGATGGCACGGACCCATACAGTCGGATCTTCGAGAGAGCGGGTGGCCAGTTCGGTCCATGATTGCGTGAACTGACGCAGGATATCGTCACCGCCGGTCGCCGAGAACATTTCCAGCATTTTGCTGGTCTCGTGATTGACGTAGTTGATGAATTCCTGCGGGTCTGTTGCGATATTGCCTTGTTTATCCGTCATAACTGCCTGCTTTCAGTCTCTGTTGTCCGGTATGAACGCAGGCTCTTGGCCCTGAATGCGCTTCTGCCGGAAGCAACCTGTGGTTTTGGCTTGTAGCGGGATACTGCTTCGAGCATAGACCTGTGCCTAGGGCACTGACAAGCCCTTATAAAGTATTAGCTTCGCGGTTTGCTGTTGCAGCTGCATTACTGCGATGCAATATTTCTGATTTTGCCGCCGGGAGGGCGTGGTGGGCGTGAAGGTTGTGAGGCTATGGGTAATAATGCTGCAAGTGCTGAAAAAAAACAGGGTGAGGAATATTCATGTACCAGCTTGACCTGATGACCACCGAGGGTTGTCATCTGTGTGATGATGCCATTGCCATACTGCAGCAGGGGCTGGAGCCGGGTGAGGCTGAAGTGGATCTGGTTGATATTGTTTACGATGAAAACCTGATGGAGCGCTACGCAACCCGGATTCCTGTACTGGTTGACCGGGTCGGCGGAGGTGAGCTTGACTGGCCCTTCGATGGCGGGCGGCTGGCGCAGTTTCTGCAACACTGCGCTCAGCCATAGGGCCGGATCAGCCGTCGTTTTGTTGAAACAGCGCCAGCATGTTGAACTCGTCTGGGCTGAGCAGGGTAACGGGGCGCTCGGCCAGGCGCTCGTAAATGACTCTGAACGCCAGCACATTCTGTACATAGTTGCGGGTTTCGTCGAAGGGGATGGTTTCGATCCAGATGTCCAGCGGCAGCTCCCCCCGTGCATTCAGCCATTGGCTGACACGAGAGGGGCCTGCGTTATAAGCGGCAGAAGCATAGGCGAGGTTGCCGTTAAAGCGTTGAGCCATCTCACTGAGGTAAGCAGTGCCAAGGCGAATATTGGTGTCCGGCTCGGACAACAGGTTCAGGCTTGGCAGAGGGATGGCGTGGCGTTTGGCGGTGGCGCGCGCTGTCGCTGGCATCAGCTGCATCAGGCCCAGGGCGCCGGCATGGGAGCGTGCCTGCATCCAGAATGCACTTTCCTGGCGCGCAATGGCAACTGCCCAAGCCGGATCGATGGCGCGATTCTGGGCATGTTGTTCAAACAGTTCCGGCAGCGGGTTGGGAAAGCGCAGCTGCATGTCGTTCCAGCGCTGGCTGCTGATGGCGCCTCGAATGCCCTGATCATACCAGCCCCATTCTTGGGCCAGGTGGGCGGCCGTGTGTATCTGTTCGGGCTCCATGCGACTGATCGCCAGGTTCCACTCTGAACGGGCATCATAATAGCGCTCAAGCGCGAGCAGCTCACGAATACGAATAAAGGCAGGCTGCTGAGCCAGCTGCTGTTTTGCCTCTGTGTTCTGCATCAGGGGGGTGTGGTTAAGCTGGTAGGGCGTGCCCAGCATCTGAGCTGCCATAAAGCCATAAAAGGAGCGTTCGGTGGCAATATCACGCAGCAGTGCTTCTCGTCCGGGCTTGCCCTGTTGCTCCAGGGCGATCGCCGTCCAGTAACGCCAGCGGTCATTGCTTCTTTCCGATTCATCCAGCTTTTCCATCAGGGACAGAGCTTCGGCCCAGTCCTGTCTCACCAGCGCCAGTCGGATTCGCCAGCCGGACAGGTCGGCCAGTTTGTGTTCTGGGTCCAGCGAGGCCAGCAGTGAGTCGGCATCGGTCGGGAAGCGCTTTGCCATCAGTACGCCCAGGCGTTTGCTGATGGATTCGAACTGCTCGGCTGAAACCTGCAGCCGCTGGCGTTCACGTACCCAAAGCCGTATCGCCTGCTCAAGATCCTGTCGTGCCAGACGGTTGACGGTCAGGACCAGCAGCTGGTCGGCATTTGGCACCTGGGGGCTCAGCAATTGAGGCTCCTGTGTCAGTCTGCCGGGGTTGTCATACAGGCTTCGGGCCAGTTTTGCCTGCTGCTGCAATTCGCTTTCCGTAATGAAGCGAGCGGCATAGGTTGCCAGGCCCGGACGACCTTGCAGCAATGCCGCCAGGTGCCGGTTGAGTGCATCCTGTTGGCTGAAGTGGCTGGATTTTAACCACTTGCTGAAAACGGGGTCGCACTCATCGGGCTGAGAGTGCCCTGCGCTCCAGAGCGAACGCGCCGCTGCCCAGGCTTTCTGCTGCTGTTGAGAGTCCAGCAGGTAGCGTGCATGCAGGCACTGCAGTCGTGTGTCGGGGCGCTGGATCTGTTGCCACGCCTGATTGAAGGCTGACCAGTCTGCCTTTGCACCGCTGTTGCGTGCCCAGGCAAACAGCAGTCGTCCCGCCAAAGGGGTATCGGCATTGGCATCGACAAAGGCCTGCAGCTGGTCAGCTGAGGCCTCGTCGATGCGGCTGTTGAGCTGCTGGTATTCAAGGTAGGGATACAGCGAATATGTTTCCAGCGCGGAAATCTGCTCGTCGCTGAGGGGAGCTGTTTGCAGCAGTGCGGCTTTGAACTGCTCGCGCAGTTCATCATGGTGATTGTGCGCGTTGACCGTGCCGGCTTGCAGCAGCAGTGGTGCAAGCAATAACAAGGGCTTAAGCCTGAACATAATGATCTCCGTACACCCGTAACCAATCTGAATACTGTCGGCCAGTGTATCCTGCCCTTGAAACAAAAATCACCATTGTTGCGCTGTTTTCAACAGAGGCGCTGAATTCAGGTACACTATCGCGCTTGAATGTCTGCAAGGTACGGGTTTGTATGCCGCTGATTAAATTGGAAGGTGTGTCGGTCAGCTTCAGTGCTGCGCCGCTGATGGATGGCGTTGATTTTCAGATCGATCCGGGCGAACGCATTGCGCTGGTCGGCCTTAACGGGGCGGGAAAGTCGACCCTGATGAAGCTGGTATCCGGTGAAATTCATGCTGATCAGGGGGCGGTCTGGCGGGATCCGGCCATCCGCATTGCGCAGCTGTCCCAGATGCTGCCGGCGGCGGACGAGCGGACGGTGCATGATGTGGTGGCGTCAGGCCTTGCCGAGGTGGTTGAGCTGCGCCGTGCCTACGATACCCTTTCACACAACACGGATGCCGCTTCACTGAAGCAGCTTGAAGAGCTGCAGCATCAGCTGGAAGCCCGTGACGGCTGGCATCTTGAGCAGCAGGTACAGTCTGTGCTGGATCGGCTTGGGCTGCAGCCGGATACTCGCATGGCCGAGCTGTCCGGTGGCTGGCGTCGTCGTGCTGCACTGGGAGCGGCGCTGGTGCAGAAACCTGATCTGCTGTTGCTGGACGAGCCAACCAACCATCTGGACATCGAAACCATCGAATGGCTTGAGCAGATGATGCTCGACTTCCGGGGGGCGATTCTGTTTGTCTCGCATGACCGTGCGCTGGTGGAGAAGTTGGCAACACGAATCGTTGAGCTGGACAGGGGGGGTCTGACCAGTTTCCCGGGCAGCTACAGTCGTTATCTGGAGCTGAAGCAGCAGCTGCTGGATGAGGAAGCACGTCACAACGCCGAATTTGACAAGAAGCTGGCGCAGGAAGAGCGCTGGATTCGTCAGGGTATCAAGGCACGCCGTACCCGCAACGAGGGCAGGGTACGGGCACTGGAACAGCTGCGCCGCGAGCGTTCACAGCGACGCGAGCGTCAGGGCAGTGCAAGCTTTGGCCTTGAGGAGGCGCAGAAGTCGGGCAAGCTGGTCGCAGAGCTTGAACATGTCTCGATGAGTTATGCCGGCAAGTCGCTGTTGTGTGATTTTTCGCTCAAGGTTCAGCGTGGCGACCGTATTGGCCTGATCGGGCCTAATGGCAGTGGCAAAAGCACTCTGCTGAAGATCGTGCTCGGTCAGCTTGAACCGGAGTCCGGCGTGGTCAGACTCGGTACCAAGCTCGAGGTGGCCTATTTCGACCAGTTGCGGGGCCAGCTTGATCCTGAGAAGAGTGTGATCGACAACGTGTCAGGTGGGCGCGAGAGTATTGACGTCAACGGTCAGTCGCGCCACATCATCAGTTATCTGCAGGACTTTCTGTTCAGCCCCGAGCGTGCGCGGACCCCGGTCAAGGCGCTTTCCGGTGGTGAGTGCAACCGACTGCTGCTGGCGCGTCTGTTCAGTCAGCCGGCCAATGTGCTGGTACTGGACGAACCAACCAACGACCTTGATGTGGAAACGCTGGAGCTGCTGGAAGAGATTCTGCTCAACTTTGACGGCACCATCCTTCTGGTCAGTCATGATCGTCGCTTTCTCGACAATGTGGTCACCAGCTCGGTGGTTTTTGAAGGGCAGGGAGTGGTGCGTGAATACGTGGGTGGCTATGCCGACTGGCTGCGGCAGCGTCCACAGCCTGTTGCGGCGGCGAGGGCCGCGAAGCCAAAGCCAGCCGCTGTCGCGAAAAAGCCGGCGCCCAAAAAGCTGAGTTATAAGCTGCAGCGTGAACTGGACCTGTTGCCGCAGCAGATGGAAGCGGCAGAGGCTGAGCTGGAGCGGCTGCACGCCATCACTGCCGCGCCCGAGTTTTACGCCGGTGATCAGACCGAGATTGCCAACACGCTGGAGCTGCTGCAGCAGCATGAGCAGCAGCTCGAGGCGTTGATGGAGCGCTGGGTTGAGCTGGAGTCAATGCAGGAGGGGGATTAATCCTCCTCCTTCACTCGAATCGCCAGCACGTCGCACTTGGCGCCATGCAGGACGCCGTTGGCGGTCGAGCCAAGCAACAGAGCCAGTCCGTGACGGCCATGGCTGCCCAGGATCACCAGATCGGTGTTGAGTTCTTCGGCAGCACGGTGAATTTCCGTCTCGGTATGGCCTGTCACGATAATCTTGCGATTGATCGGGTAGCCGATCTTCTCCGCATACAGATCCAGCTTGGTGCGCGCGTGCTCGTCAAGCTGTTCCTGGATCGTGGTCAGGTCCATGGGGACATCACCGCCATAGGCAAAACTGAGAGGTTCTACCACGTGGATCAGGTTAAGCTCGGCTCCGAAAGCCTTGGCCATCTCGGCGGTCTTGATTGCCAGCTGTTCAGATTCATCTGACAGGTCAAGCGCAAGCAGAATGCGGGAATAGATACTCATCGTTACATCCTTCCAGTTGAGTGTACCTCTAGAATAGCACCGCATCTGCCCGGCGCACACTCTGGATACCTGATGTTTTTCAGCGCCCTACGCCGTAATAGGTAAAGCCAAGCTGGCGCAGGTAGTCGGGCTCGAACAGGTTGCGACCATCGACAACCAGCGGGATGTGCATCATCTGCAGCAGGCGTTCGTAGTCCGGTGAGCTGTACTGGGGCCACTCGGTCAGCAACAGCAGCGCATCGGCCTGCTGTGTTGCTGTGTAAGGGTCTTGATGCAGTGTGAGTCCGGCGACCTGGCCCAGCTCATTCTGAAGGGCTTCCAGTGCTTCGGGATCATGCACCTGAATCAGTGCCTCCTGTGCCAGCAGGGCACGAATGACCCGCAGTGATGGCGCATTGTCCACGCTGGCAACCCCAGGCTTGAATGCACAGCCCCAAATCGCGATGCGGCGTCCACGCAGATCGCATCGATAGTGTTGCCAGAGTTTGCGGAAAGGCAGTTCTTTCTGGCGCTCGTTTTCATTCAGCACGGTGTTGAGCAGGGTTGAGTGGCGGGTTTCTGCCAGGATGTCAGCCAGTCCCTCAATATACTGGGTGAAATGGTGGCCACCAAAACCGCAGCCGGGCGACAGGTAATGTTGTCCAATGCGCTTGTCACTGCTCATGCCCTGTCGTACCACTTCGATATCCACGTCAAGGCGGTCCGCCAGGTTAGCCAGTTCATTGATATATCCAAGGCGCAGGGCCAGCATCCCGGAGATGGCAAACTTGCTGAACTCGGCTTCCCGTCGGCTCATCCACTGTATCTGCTGCAGGCGAGAAGAAAACGGGCGCAGCAGCGCCTGGAGCCGCAGACGTGCCCCGTCATCCTCGCAACCGACAAGCAAAGTTTCAGGTGCGGCAAACTGCTGCAGAGCCTGTCCCTGCTGCAGGGTGTCAGGCAGGCAGACCAGTGATTGCTGACGGGTGTGGTCAAGCAGGGCGTGCAGACGGTCGCTGGCGCCAATGCCGAAGTTGCTCTGATTGATCAGCACCAGATTGCCAGGCCCCTGCTGACTAAGGTCGTGACAGACGCTTTCCGCATGGCTGATATCGGAAGGGTGGGAAGCAAGCCAGTGCCAGGGGGCCTGCAGCGCTTCCTGGTGGCTGCACAGTCGGATGTGGCCGGATGCCATGCCTGCTGCAAGGCTTTCCATCAGCCCGGGTTCGGCTCGATGGCTGCTTTCACCCGGGGCCGATTGCTGTAGAAGTACATCGTTCCCGGTGCGAGCAAGTTCGGCCGCTGCTACCCAGGCACCCAGTTCATCCCCCCAGATTGCAATCAACATTCTGTGTTCTTCCTGTCGCTCCATTGACCATGCAGCTGATTCAATACACCTTCAGTAGCGATATCAAATCGGTTAGTCGTTGCCGGAGTGCCGATTATATCCAGCAGGCTGTTGGCTACCTGCTTGCCAAGCTCGACGCCCCACTGGTCGAAGGGGTTGATGTTCCAGATGACAGACTGAACAAACACCTTGTGTTCGTACAGGGCAATCAGTGCACCCAGTGAAGCGGGTGTCAGCTCGTCCAGCAGGATAAGCGTGCTGGGCTGATTGCCCTGGTAACGCTGCCATGGTGTTGCATTGGATTGGTCAACCGCAGCATCGCCCAGTGCCAGCACTCGGGCCTGTGCCAAGCAGTTCGCCAGTGTCAGACGGTGCTGGGACTGCAGGGCGTCGCTCTGGTCGGCGTAGCGCCGCGCCGGAACAATAAAGTCACACATGACCGCTTCGCTGCCCTGATGCAGTAGCTGGTAAAACGCGTGCTGTGCGTTGGGGCCGATTTCACCCCAGAGTACCGGGCAGGTGTGGTGTTCAATTCGATTTCCCTGCCGGTCAACGCTCTTGCCATTGCTTTCCATCTCCAGCTGCTCAAGATAGGCCGGCAGGTGTGCCAGTCGGCCATCGTATGGGAGAATGGCGTGAGCATGGATGCCAAGGAAGTTGATATTCCAGACTTCGGCCAGTGCCAGCAGAACGGGCAGGTTGTGACTGAAAGGGGTGTGCCGAAAGTGCATGTCCATGCGGTGAGCTCCGTCCAGCAGAGCTCGAAAACCGCTCATGCCGATCCTGACAGCGATCGCCAGGCCAATGGTTGACCAAAGCGAGTATCGTCCGCCGACCCAGTCGCGAAAATGAAGCTGGTTCTCAACCGGAATACCCCAGGCCTCTGCACGTGGCGCATTGGCGGTTACCGCGATGAAATGGCGTCGAGCAAGCAGCTCAGTGGTCAGGCCGCTGGCACGGATAAGCCAGTCCAGTGCCGTTGCGGCGTTGGCGAGAGTGTCGGCGGTGGAAAATGATTTGGACGAAACAACAAACAGGGTACGGGCCGGGTCAAGCTGGTCCAGCAGGCCTGAAATCTGGCTGCCATCCATGGACGAGATGAAATGGGTTGTGATCTGGCGCGCTGTCGGTGCTTGAAAACCGTCCAGTGCGCGGCACACCATCATTGGACCCAAGTCGGACCCGCCGACGCCCACATTGACCAATGTGTCGATCGGTTCGCCGCTGAAGCCGCGCCATTGCCCCTGATGCAGTTGTTCCACCAGATGCTGCATGCGCTGCAGATCTGTCTGCACCAGAGCAACAAGGTCTTCACCCTGATGTTCAAGTGTTGCTTCGGCGGGCAGGCGAAGGGCTGTGTGCAGCGCGGCACGGTTTTCCGTATGGTTGATGCGCTCGCCATTGAACAGGGACTCGATCCACTGTGCCAAGTCGCAGCTGTCAGCGAGTTGCAGCAACTGGGTCAGGGTATTCGTGGTTAGCCGTTGTCGGGACAGATCGAGTAGCAGCTCATCCTGACGAAAACTGAACCGGGAAAATCGGTCCTGTACCTGCAGCAGGTCTCGCAGGTGCAGAGAGGATTCAGTGGCACAGAGCTGTTCCAGCTGTTGCCAAACCCTGTGCTTGTCCAAGGCGGCTCCTTGCATCTTGACTAATGAGTTGTTGGCAAGGGCTGCCAACCTGATGCGCATCTTAGTCAGAAACGGCTTTCAGTTAAAGCGCTGGCCCTTGGCCGTTGCGTTCGCCGGTGCGTCATACTGTCGTTTATGTGGCCTTAGCGTTACTATTCGCGCCTGTCCTTGCCCTCTGACTGGAGTCTGTCGAATGAAATGGTTCATTATCACACTGGTAGTTGCCTCGCTGATAGGCTCGGTCATGTGGGTGATGCCGAGCCCCAGACAGCGCTATCAGGCGAACCTCAGACTCAAGGCAAGGCAGTTGGGCATTCAGGTCCATATGGCGCGTGTGTCTCTGCCGCGAGCGCTTGGAGAGATGGAGCCTGATGTGCGCACGATTCCTGCCTATCGTATTGCAAGGACAAATCTGGAACGCAGTGAGCGCGACAGCTGGAGTGGCTGGGAAGTGTTGCGTGTAGACACCCTGGAAAACCTGGGCTTGCCTGAGCACTGGAGCTGGAGCAAGGGGCAGGGGGGGCTGCAGCCTGCGGCACTGGAACAGCTTAACAGCCTGCTGGAGCAGCTGCCGGACGATGTGTTGGGTGTGGAATCTACCCCGCTCAGCCTGACGTTCTATTGGGACGAGCGTGGTGATGAGTCACGGCTGGATTATCTGCACCAGTTGGCCCAACCGTTGCTGGAACAGAAAATCTGATTTCGTTGCAACGGGATAGGCCATCTGCAAGCCCCATCAGGCTCAGGGTTGTTTTTCGTTCAGATAGTCATCCAGCGACTCTGCCAGGGCTCCGGCACCCCAGTTGCGTTTGGGCTGAATCCTGTCAATTTCGGCTTGTATTTCGTCAAGGCGCGGTTGCTTCTGTCGTTGCGGTGCGGTAGCCCGAACCAGAACCGCTTTGGCGTGTTTAAGGTGAGAAAGGGCCGCAAGCTTGTCACCGGACTCAATCAACCTGGACGCTTGATACTGGTGGGCATCCGCCACCAGTGATACGTTGAGCCAGTACAGCTCCGTTTGGTACGTACGGGCAAGCTGGCCGGTCATTTTGCCGGCCTGTGCCATCTGCACGATCAGTTTTTCCGCAAAATTGATGTAAATCTGGGCCCGCTTGACGGCACGGTCACTGTTGAACCGGCTCTTGTCAGGCTTGCTGCGGTCACTGTTTTCTTTCAGTTTGCTGACTTCGGACATCAGTTCGGAGTCCGGTGCCAGCAGGCTGATCTCCTCGATAAGCGCCATCGCATGCTGGTTGAGCTTGTCGATAATATCCTGCCGGCAGCCGCTTTCTTTCAGAATCGCCAGAGCGTGCAGGGTGTGCTCCGCCTGGGTTTGCAGCCAGCTCAGCCTTTCTCGACGCGCTTCGGTCTGCTGTTCGCGCGTGGTGACCACGTAGTTGATCGCCAGCGCCAGAATACCGACTCCGGCGATGAGGATTACAAGATACAGGTTGTCTCCAAGCATGGTGTTTGGCACTCTGAAAAGAGATGTTAATTATAGGATGGTGTGTACATGAATTGTAAGGCATCCGCGTGCGGACTGGTATCGCCGGTCTCAGACACTGCTTGACGCTGGCAGCACCACCCCTTATATATGCTCGCAGTTTCTGAGTTGCCCGTTCTAAAAAGGATCCGTATCTCATGGGAAAAACCCTAGTCATTGTCGAATCACCGGCAAAGGCCAAAACGATCAACAAGTATCTGGGCAGCCAGTATGTTGTCAAATCGAGTGTGGGTCATATTCGCGACCTGCCAACCAGTGGCAGCGCCAGCAAAAGCGATCCCAAGGAGCGTGCGCGTCAGGCAGCCCTGACGCGCAAGATGTCGCCGGACGAGAAGGCGGTCTATAAAAAGCGCAAGTCTCAGGAGCAACTGGTAGCGCGTATGGGTGTTGATCCCGAACATGACTGGGAAGCACACTACGAAATTCTCCCCGGCAAGGAAAAGGTCGTTGAAGAGCTGCGCAAGCTCGCCAAAAACGCTGATGAAATCTACCTCGCAACGGACTTGGACCGTGAAGGGGAGGCGATCGCCTGGCATCTGCGTGAGGCGATCGGTGGCGATGACAGCCGTTTTCGACGGGTCGTATTCAACGAAATCACCAAAAAGGCGATTCAGGAGGCCTTTTCCCAGCCGAGCGATCTGGATCTGAACCGTGTCAACGCCCAGCAGGCACGCCGTTTTCTGGACAGGGTGGTAGGCTACATGCTGTCGCCGCTGCTGTGGGAAAAGATCGCCCGTGGCCTCTCGGCCGGACGTGTGCAGTCCGTTGCCGTGCGCTTGATTGTCGAGCGCGAGCGCGAGATACGTGCGTTCATTCCTGACGAGTACTGGGAAGTTCATGCCGACACTGAAACACAGGCAGAGCAGGCGTTGCGGCTTCAGGTCAGCAAATACGCCGGCAAAACATTCCGCCCAGAGAGCCAGGCCGAGACCGAGACCCATCTGGAGCGCCTTCGCAGTGGTGCGCTGGCTGTTCGCTCCAGGGAAGATCGTCCTACCAGCAGCAAGCCCTCGGCACCGTTCATTACCTCCACGCTGCAGCAGGCCGCCAGCACTCGACTGAGCTTCGGCGTCAAGAAAACCATGATGATGGCTCAGCGACTGTATGAAGCGGGCTACATCACCTACATGCGTACCGACTCGACCAACCTCAGTGCCGAAGCGGTAGAGGCGTGTCGTGAATTCATTGCTCAGCAGTATGGCAAGGAGTATCTGCCGGAAGCGCCGGTCAGCTACTCAAGCAAGGAGGGGGCTCAGGAAGCACACGAAGCGATTCGACCTTCTGATGTGAACCTGACCGTTGAGGCCCTCAAGGGGATGGAGCCGGATGCGCAGCGCCTGTATGACCTGATTCGGCGGCAGTTCCTGGCTTGTCAGATGATGCCGGCGCTTTACACCAGTACTCGCATTACTGTTGAAAGCGGTGATTACGAGCTTACCACCAAGGGCCGTATTCTGCGTTTTGACGGCTATACCCGCGCACTGCCGGCCAAGGGGCGCAGTGACGAAGACGTGATCCTGCCTGACGTGACGAAGGGTGAGGTGCTCGCGCTGAAGCTGCTGGACCCGAAGCAGCACTTTACCAAGCCGGCGCCTCGTTACAGCGAAGCCAGTCTGGTCAAGGAGCTTGAAAAGCGTGGCATTGGCCGTCCTTCCACCTATGCCTCCATCATCTCGACGATTCAGGATCGGGGCTATGTACAGGTACAGGGGCGTCGTTTCTACGCCTGCAAGATGGGCGACATTGTTACCGAGCGGTTGAATGAGAACTTCTCTGATCTGATGGATTACAGCTTCACCGCGCGTATGGAACAGCGACTTGATGACGTGGCGCAGGGCGAGGTGAACTGGAAGGAGCTGCTGAATCAGTTCTACAGCGGTTTTACCGACAAGCTGCAGGAAGCACAAAGTGCGGATAACGGCATGAGACCCAACAGCCCCACGCCAACGGATATCGACTGTCCCGAGTGTGGGCGTCAAATGATGATCAGAACGGCCAGTACGGGGGTGTTTCTGGGCTGCTCTGGCTATAATCTGCCGCCCAAGGAGCGCTGCAAGTGTACCATCAACCTGATACCTGGCGACGAAGTGGTCAGTGTGGATGGGGATGATGAGGAAGAGTCCCGCATTTTGCGTAACAAACATCGTTGCAAGCTATGTGATGCGGCGATGGACTCCTACCTGATCGATGAGAAGCGCAAGCTGCACGTGTGTGGCAACAACCCCGACTGTCCTGGTTTCGAGGTTGAACAGGGCAGCTTCAGGATCAAGGGCTATGATGGGCCCAGTATCGAGTGCGACAAGTGCGGCTCCGAAATGCAGCTTAAGACCGGCCGTTTCGGCAAGTTTTTCGGTTGCACCAACAGTGAGTGCAAGAATACGCGCAAACTGCTGAAAAACGGTGAGCCGGCGCCTCCTAAAATGGACCCGGTGCCGATGCCGGAACTGCAGTGTGAAAAGGTTGAAGATACCTACGTACTGCGTGATGGTGCCAGCGGTCTGTTCCTGGCTGCGAGCCAGTTCCCGAAAAAACGGGAAACGCGTGCGCCGCTGGTGGCCGAGCTGGTTCCGCATCGTGATGAGATCGATCCGAAATATGACTACCTGATGGATGCGCCGCAGAAAGACCCTGATGGCAATCCTGCGGTAATCCGTTACAGCCGGAAAACCAAAGAGCAGTACGTGATGACTGAAGTTGAGGGCAAGGCAACCGGCTGGAAGGCGTTCTACCGTGATGGCCGCTGGCAGGAAGAGCAGGGACGTAAGCGCTGAAAGCCCAGGTATTCGGCGCATTTGATTTGATGGAGTACAGGTAATGAGTGATATCTATGCGGTTCGTACCAATCAGAAGCTGAACTTTGCCCGTCTGCATGTCAAGGCGCTGGAGCAGGCCGAAGAGGCTTCTCAGTGGAGCAAGCATGCCAGAATCGAGTCTTATCATGAGTCGATTCTGTTCTTCATGGCGAGCGGTTATGCAGCACTGCTGCGCGAAATTGCAGAAAACTACAATCTCAATGTTGGCCAGATCAATCGTTTTTCTGATCTGTCAGAGCAACTTGAGGTGACTGGTCAGGAATCGCCCGAAGTAACAGAGCTTGAGCAGCTGGAGCGGGACAGGGGGAGCTGGGTGCATAAAATGCTGTCGGCGTATGAAGCCTGCTGGCAGGCGTCAGACTACCGCCAGGTAAATACCGAGGTGGACAGCAGCATTTCCGAAATTCATGTATTGCAGATCAACCCTGACCATTCGGAAGACAAGGATGTGTTGGCTGAATACAAGGCTTGGTTACAGGCGTTCCGTGAGCTGATAGAACGCCTGCGCGCCGGTATGCAGGAGTGGTAATCAGGTGCGTACCAGTATGCCCAGCGCATTCCCTCGGCTGGCAGCCTGATTGAGTTGGTCCAGCGCAGGTGCAGTGCCGCTGCACCAGGCAATGACTGTGTGGCAGGTACCGGCAGCCAGTGCTCGGGCGCAGAACAGCTCGGTCTGGTCCAGACTGCTGGTGTTCAGGACCAGGATGTGGCGTGTGCAGGCACCAGCAAGCTCCAGCGCCGTGCGGGTGATGTCGTGCGGCGGGTTAATCAGAACCAGCCAGCGATCTTCACGGCTCAGGCCTGCAATCATGGGCAGCAGCAGGGGTTGCAGGCATACTGAGCTGTTATGCAGCAAAATCTCGGTGACCCGGCTCTCGACACTTTTACAGTCAATGTGGGAATGCGGGGCTGTGGCATGAATTGCAGACATGGCGATTGACCTCTGTCAGTTGCCTTGCCGAATAACGCCAACACCCAGTCCTTCGATGATCAGTTCCTGTTCACTCAGGTCCACTTCGATCGGGCTGAAGTCTTCGTTTTCGGCAATAAGAAAGACTTTGCGGCCATCACGCTTGAAGCGCTTGACCGTCACTTCGTCGCCGATCCGTGCGACCACAACCTGCCCGTCCCGGGCCTCTCGGGTTTGATGTACGGCGAGCAGGTCGCCATCCATGATCCCGATATTTTTCATGCTCATCCCCTTGACCCGCAGCAGGTAGTCAGCGCGGGGGCGGAAGAAGTCTGCCGAGATGGTGCAGTGGTCCTCGACATGTTCCTGCGCCAGGATGGGTTCACCCGCTGCAACTTGACCAATAACGGGCAGGCCTTCGGTATCAGGCTGCTCGGCTTCCGGCAGGCGAATGCCCCTCGATGTGCCCTTGGTCAGTTCGATGGCGCCTTTGCGGGCCAGTGCCTTCAAGTGTTCTTCAGCCGCATTGGCTGACTTGAATCCCAGTTCGCGTGCAATATCGGCTCGGGTGGGCGGGTAGCCTGTTGTTTCGATATGTTTGCGTATGCATTCCAGTACTTCGGTCTGGCGATTGGTCAATTTCATGGCATCTGTCCCCTATCCGGTTACTGTGATTCTATACAGTGAATGAGCGGGGTCAAGCATTTTTCTGTTTATATATCCAGTATCTTGCTAGAATCGCCACACAGATCGGATGAGGATTAAGCGTGCTGAGCGAGGCGCAAAAAAAAGAGATCCAGGAGGCCTACAGTCGCTTCCTGAAGAGTCGTGGCTTGACAGCACGGCCGGCACAGAAGCAGATGATCGCAGCCGTGGCGCGAACCCTTGCAGCGGCGGCTGTTCCACGCAGTGAAACGGAAGATCTGCATCCCGCTGTGGGTGTTGTCGAAGCCGGAACCGGTACCGGCAAGACGATCGCCTATCTGCTGGCGGCCATCCCGCTGGCGCGAGCTCAGGAGTGCAAACTGGTTCTGTCTACGGCAACAGTGGCCCTGCAGGAGCAGCTGATCAACAAGGACCTGCCCGAAGTTGAAACGCATACGGGCCTGCCCATGTGCTATAGACTGGCAAAAGGGCGAGGGCGTTACCTCTGTCTGAACAAGGTTGAAGGCCATCTTGAACAGCAGGGCCTGCTGGGCCAGATGGCGTTATATGAAGATGAGGCGGCTGAAAAACTGCCCGATAATGTACTGCAACTGTATCAGCAGTTGATGGACAGCTATGCCGCGGGTCAGTGGGACGGGGATCGAGATGCGCTTGCTGATGAGGTGGATGATGCCATCTGGCGGCCATTGACCAGCGATCACATGCAATGCAGTAACCGCCGTTGCCTGAATTTCAGTGCCTGCCCTTTCTACAGGGCTCGAGATCGGCTGGAAGAGGCAGACGTGATTGTCGCCAACCATGACCTGGTACTGGCTGATCTTGCGCTTGGCGGCGGAGCCATCCTGCCCGAGCCTGAAAAAACCATCTATATCTTCGATGAAGGGCATCATCTGGCTGACAAGGCCAGTGGTCACTTTGCTTTTGGTGCAAGGCTTGAGGGCAGTCGCCGGTTGCTGAAGTCTGCACAAAAGCAGCTGGCGCAGTTGGTGACCGAGACCGGTTCGCCGGTGCAGTTGGCAGATCCGGTAGAGCGCCTGCATCGTCCCTTTGAAGAGATGGGGCGTGCGCTTGAACAGCTGGAATTGCTGCTGCGGCCGCTGTTTGCCGAGAGCGTCAAGGACCGTTATCGCTTTGCACAGGGGCGGGTGCCCGATCCATTGCTGGAACCCTGTTTCAGCCTGGGACAGGCGGCCGACCGAGCGCAGCAGCATCTCGAACAAGTCGTCGATCTGCTCAAGGAGGCGATGGAAGGTGGCATTGCCGATATCCCCCGTGCAGTAGCCGAGCGCTGGTTTCCCCAGATTGGCAGCCTGTGGGGGCGTGTGCAGCAGATAGCGTGGCTGGCACATGCCTATGCACGACCGGACCCTGAAGGTGGCTCACCCACGGCGCGCTGGATCAACCGGATCGAGAGCCCCGCAGGTGAAGATCTCGAACTCAGAAGCGCACCTGTATCGGCGGCTGATACCCTCTCGGAACACCTCTGGAAAGTTTGCCATGCTGCCGTGATAACCTCGGCAACCTTGACTGCGCTGGGTCGCTTCGATCAGCTGTTTGCAGCGTTGGGTCTGTCGCCACAAACATCGGCGCTGCGTCTGAACAGCCCGTTTGATTACGCTAATTGCGGTGTATTGCAGGTGCCGGCCATGCGGACCGATCCGGGTCAGCCTGATGCACATACCGATGAGGTACTGGAATATCTCAATGCTGAATTAAAGTCGGTTACGGCGGCGCTGGTATTGTTCAGTTCGTGGCGCCAGATGCGCTCGGTGCTTGATCAGCTCGACGAATCCATTAAAAATAGTGTGCTGGCACAGGGGCAGTACAGCAAGCAGGAAACGTTGCGCCTGCACCGCGAGCGCGTGGATGAAGACAAGCGCAGTATCATCTTCGGCCTTGCTTCATTTGCGGAGGGGGTTGATCTGCCAGGGCGGTATTTGACCGATGTTTTCATCACCAAGCTGCCGTTCAGTGTCCCGGATGATCCGGTAGATGCTACCATGGCAGAATGGATAGAGCAGCGTGGCGGTAACGCCTTCACCGACTGGACGGTGCCGGCCGCCTCGATGCGGCTGACGCAGGCCGTAGGGCGACTGCTGAGAACAGAACAGGATCGGGGGCGGGTGGTGCTGCTGGACCGGCGAGTCGTGACGCGCCGCTATGGCCGCCAACTGCTGGATTCCCTGCCCCCTTTCCGGCGCGAAATCAACTGACAATCTGAATGGATCCGATTTTGAGTACTGAAGAGAAACAGAGTACAGCCACGGCAACCTCAGAGCCCAAAAATAACAGCAACCGCCCACGCCGGCGCCGTCGTTCACGCAAGCCGCGCGATACAGGTCGCCAGAGCGGCTGGAGCCCGGCAAAGTTCAGCGTGCCTGTTGCTGAAGGCAAGCGCCGTTTCCATGATTTCGGCCTGCCGGATGTATTGATGCGGGCGATTGCCGACCTGGAGTTTCAATACTGCACGCCGATTCAGGCGGCGACCATCCCGCATGCACTTAACGGTCGTGATTTGATCGGAAAGGCGCAAACCGGTACCGGCAAAACAGCGGCGTTCCTGATCGGCATTATGACCGATCTGCTGGACTATCCGCTGGACAGTGGTCGAAAGCTGGGCGAGCCGCGTGTTTTGATCATCGCACCGACTCGAGAGCTGGCGCTGCAGATCGCTTCCGACGCCGAAGCGCTGGGCAAGTACACTGACCTGTCCACTGTATCACTGGTCGGTGGCATGGATTATGAAAAACAGCGCAAGGATCTGGCTGCAAGGCCGGTTGATATTCTGGTGGCAACACCGGGGCGCTTGATCGATTTTGTGCGCTCGCGTGAGGTTGATCTGTTCAATGTTGAAGTGCTGGTGCTCGATGAGGCTGATCGCATGCTCAGCATGGGCTTTATCCCGGATGTCAGAACGATCATTCGGAGCACCCCGCGCAAGGGTGAAGAGCGGCAGACGTTGCTGTACAGCGCGACGTTTACCGACGATGTCATGCGACTGGCAGAGCAGTGGACGCACAATCCGGTCACCATCGAGATCGAAAACGAGCGCAAGACAACCGATAATGTGGCACAGAAGGTATTTCTGGTTTCCAGCCATGAAAAGTACCGGCTGCTGCGCAATTACCTGCGCGTGAATGGCATTGATCGTGCGATTGTTTTTGGCAACCGCCGTCATGAAACCCGTGCGCTGGCGGACCGGCTCAGCAAGGACGGCATCAAGGCAGCCCTGATGTCGGGCGAAATTCCTCAGAACAAGCGTCTACGGACCCTGGAAGATTTTCGCAGCGGCAAGATTGAAGTGCTGGTGGCCACCGATGTGGCGGGCCGGGGTATCCATATCGATGGTGTTACCCACGTGATCAACTATCAGCTGCCGGAAGATGCCGATGACTACGTGCACCGTATTGGTCGCACCGGTCGAGCCGGCTTGAGTGGAACATCCATCTGCTTTGCCTGTGAAGATGACTCCTTTCTGATTCCCGATATCGAGCGTGAAACCGGTGTCAAACTGGAGTGCATACACCCTGATGCCGAGCTGTTGAAGCCTCTGACGGAAGTTGACCAGGGTATTGCCGATAAAGCGGCGGCCACGCAGGTGCAGGAAAATGCTCAGGCAGAGATGCAAGAGCCGCCTGTTGATGAGGCCGTTGAAGCCGAACCGGTAGTGGACAGCGAAGCTGAAGAGCAAAAACACTGAAAACGGATCGGGCCATGAGTGATAAGCACAACCTGAAACGAGTCAGTACGGTACTGGGCATTGTGCTCAGTGCCTTCTTTGCCGCGATCGCGGTGGCCGGCTACCAGCGTACCGGTGATCTGCTGCAGCTGTTTCTGTTTCTGCTGCTGGCAGGGCTCGCATATGCCGTGGTCAAGCTGTTGTTCTTCGGCATTGGCCGGCTGCTGGACAAGCTGGACCCTTCTTGATTGGACCGACCGGGGAGTACAAGCACTCCTCCTCTAGGAGATAGCATGCAGAATCAGTCACCTGTTGCCGTTCTTGGTGGCGGCAGCTTCGGCACAGTGCTGGCAAACCTGATGGCTGAAAAGGGGCTGGATGTCAGGCTCTGGATGCGTAACGAGCAGGCGGTTGATGAAGTCAATGCGCAGCATCGCAACAGCCGTTACCTGCCCGGAGTTGATCTGGCGCCCGGGCTCAGTGCGACCACCGACCTGCAGCAGGCGTTGAGCGGAACCGAAGCGATATTCATCGCCATCCCGAGCAGTGCCTTCAGAACAGTGGTGCGCCAGGCTGTGCCCTTTTTGCGACCGGAACAGCTTCTGGTTAGTACCACCAAGGGTATTGAATCAGTGACCTTCTGTTTGATGAGTCAAATCATTGAGCAGGAGTTCCCGGGTGCTCGGGTGGGGGTGCTCAGTGGTCCCAACCTGGCCAAGGAAATAGCCCGCAAGCAGTTGACCGCAACAGTCATTGCCAGCACGGATGCCGCGCTTCGCGAGCGAGTGCAGGCACTGCTCCATACATCCTTTTTCCGCGTGTATGCCAGCACCGATACCTATGGTGTAGAGCTTGGCGGGACCTTGAAAAACATCTATGCCATTGCAGCCGGTTTGAGTGCGGCGCTGGGCATGGGTGAAAACACCAAAAGCATGTTGATGACGCGCAGTCTGGCCGAGATGAGTCGGTTTGCCGTTAGCCTTGGGGCCAATCCGTTTACCTTTTTGGGTCTGGCGGGGGTTGGTGACCTGATCGTTACCTGCATGTCACCCCTGAGCCGCAACTACCGGGTGGGCTACGCACTGGGCGAAGGTAAAAGCCTCGAACAGGCGGTGCAGTCTCTTGGTGAGGTCGCAGAAGGGGTAAATACCCTGCGAATCGTCAAGGAGAAGGCCGAAGAAATGGAAATCTATATGCCACTGGTCAGTGGCCTCTATGAGGTGGTGTTCAATGCGGCACCGGTGAAAGAGGTGGCCCGGGGCATGATGTTGAATGTGCAGAGCACCGATGTGGAGTTTGTGTTGCCTCGACAGGAGCAGGCGTGAAGCTGCTGTTGCTGCGACATGCACAAGCGGTTGCCGGTGGGGATCTTGATCCTGACCGGGTACTGACGTCCGTGGGTGAGCGGCAGGCGGCTGCCATGGCCTCCCGGGTTGTCAGTATGCTGCCTGGAGCCTCTATCGTTGCCAGTCCATGGCGACGTGCGCAACAAACCGCTGAAATCATGGCTCAAGAGCTGGGCGCTCGGTTGGTCCTGAATGATTCGCTGACAGCCAGAGGCACTGCTCCTGCAGCGGCGGCATCACTAGAGCCGTATTTCTCGGATCAAGGGTCACTCATTGTGGTCACCCATCAGCCGCTTTGTGGTCAGTTGATCAGCTGGCTGACGGACGGAAATCTGTATGGGCAGGTGGTATCACCCTGTAGCGGTGCACTGCTGGAGCTTGAGTGGCCGGCTCGGGGTATGGCCAGGCTGCTGAACGGGTGTGATGGTGCCGTGCAGGGAGATGATCATGCAGGCAGATGAACTTAGATTTGAAGTGAACGGCCATCTGATTGCGGCACGGGCAACCGGCCCTGAAGACGGGCTTCCAGTGTTGGCGCTGCATGGCTGGCTGGATAATGCAGCTACCTTCAAGGCGCTTGAGCCGGCGCTTGAAGGGGTGCGGCTGGTGGCGCTGGATCTGATGGGACACGGTTTTTCCGACCATCGGCCCGCCAGCATGCCTTACTATATCTGGGATAACCTGTCGGATGTGGTGGCGGTTGCCGACGAGCTCAACTGGCAGCGGTTTCACCTGCTGGGGCACTCCATGGGAGCCAGCATCAGCAGTCTTCTCGCCGGTGCCATGCCTGAGAGGGTCGAGAGCCTGATTTTGCTTGAAGGGCTTGGGCCTCTGGTGGATACGCCCGCAGAGCTTCCGGAGCAGATGGCGCAGGCAATTCGCAGGCGCAGCCGTCGCAGTCGTATGCCCCGATTCTATGCCAGTATTGAAGAAGCTGTAGCTGCTCGAATCAACGGTCGCTTTCCGGTTGGGGAACAGGCGGCCCGCTGGCTGGTCGAACGTTCCATAGTCCATACTGCAAGGGGGTTCCGCTGGCGCAGTGATCCAGCCCTTAACCTGCCCTCTGTATTACGGATGAGTGAGGAACAGGTAAGAGCGTTCCTGCTGCGTATCAGTTGCCCGTCACTGCTGGTGCTGGGCACCAGAGGAGTGGCAACCGAGTTGACCCAGACAAGAGCTGACTGCATCAATGGGCTGCAGCGGCTAACCCTTGAGGGAGGGCATCATCTGCACCTGGAGCAGGGTGTAAGCGAGACAATAGCACAGGCCATCAACCGTTTTTACGCAGCGCTCTGAACCCCGCGCGGCGCAGAGGAAGGAGCCAGGCATGAAACAGTATCTGAAGACGCTAGCGCTATTATTGCTGGTTACCCCTGGGCTGCAGGCAGCCGAGTTTGAAATTCCGCTGCAGCTGGACCCTTTTCCGCAGTCCGAGCTGATCAGTTCAGAGCAGCGGCATGAACCGGACTACCGTCTGATGCTCAGTGGTATCATGAAGATCAACGGCAGGATCCGTGCTGATCGTGATCAGCGACTTCAGGCCAATCTTTCGCGTCTGACCTGGCAGTTGCCGGACGGCTATGATCCTGAATCCGGATTCAAGTTCTTGCGAGCCCAGCTTGGTGACAGGGGGGCTCAGGCGATGTTTGAATGTTCCGGTCGCCAGTGTGGGCCGAGCAGCATCTGGGCAAATGATGTCTTCGGTCAGTCGCGACTATACGGGATCGACAATACACAGTTTTATGCGGCTCTGCGACTTGAGCAGGCCCATGTGGCGGTCTATGCCGTGCGCAGAGGTAATGGTCGAGTATTCCTTCATCTGGATGTGCTCGAAAATGAGAGTCAGGCCGGTAGCGATCCTGTCGTGGTGCTGGCACAGCAGGGCTACGTTGAACTGCAAAACTGGCCGGAATCATCGGATCGTGCAGTCGCCGCTGTACTGGATATGATGCAGGGGATGCCCGGGCAGGAGCTTTGGCTGGTTGTGCACTGGCAGGGGCGGGATCTGGAACTGGCCCTGCGTCAGTCGCAGGAGGCTGCTGACCGTCTGCTGAGGCAGGTAGTAGACAAGGGGGGTGATGTCCGACAGCTCAAGGCCAGAGGTGTCGGCAGTCTGGTACCCAGTGTGCTGGGCAGTCGTCGGCAGGTAGCGGTCGTGGTGATGAGGCGGGGGAGCGGCCGCTGAGATTGGACGCTCCGTGACCTTGCAGGCTCAGCGAATCAGGGACAGAAACTCGGTGCGGGTTGCCGGGTTTTCACGGAAGGAGCCCAGCATCATGGACGTTTTCATCATCGCGTTCTGCTTTTCCACGCCACGCATCATCATGCACATATGCTGCGCTTCGATTACAACACCAACGCCCGCTGCATCCGTAACCTGCTGAATGGCTTCGGCAATTTCCTTGGTCATGTTTTCCTGGATCTGCAGGCGACGTGCATACATGTCGACGATTCGGGCGATCTTGGACAGGCCCACCACCTTGCCCTGAGGAATGTAGGCAACATGTGCCTTGCCGATAAACGGCAGCAGGTGGTGTTCACACATGGAATACAGTTCGATGTCCCGTACCAGCACCATTTCGCTGTTGTCTGAGGAAAACAGGGCGCCATTGACGACCTCGTCCAGAGTCTGGGTATAACCGCGGGTCAGAAAACGCATCGCCTTGGCGGCGCGTGCAGGTGTGTCGCGCAAACCGTCGCGGCCAATATCTTCTCCGAGCTGTTCTATGATACTGGCGTATTCTGCTTCCATCTGCTGCATTCCTCAGGAGTTGGGCTGGCTTGGGTGAAAACGGCGTAAAATACCCGAACAGAGCACTCGGGTAAAGGCCGTTGCGCTGTGAGTCGGGGATCAGCCTCCCAGCAGCTTGAGTCTGAGCGACACATTATTGCGTGAATCGGCGTTGTGCAGCGCCTCTTCGAGCGTGATCTTGCCTTCCTGATAAAGATGCAGCAGGTTGGCGTCAAAGGTGTGTGCGGCGCTGTTGCTGCTCTGGTCAATGGCTTCGCGGATGCGAGAATACTCTCCACGGGCAATGAGCTTGGCGATATAGGGGGTGTTGATCATCACTTCAGTGGCGGGTATGTAGCGCTCGTCCACATCCCTAATCAGCCGCTGGGCCACGATCCCTTTCAGATTGAGTGACAGGTCCGTGTTGATCTTGTGCATTTCGGCTTCATGGAAGAAGTTGACGATATGCTCCACAGCCTGGACGCTGTTGTTGGCATGCAGAGTCGAGATGCACAGATGACCGGTCTCGGAGTAGCGAATCGCCTGCTCCATGGTTTCACGGTCACGGATCTCACCGATCAGAATCACATCCGGGGCTTCGCGCAGGGCGTTTTTCAGAGCATTGCCGTATGACAGTGTGTCGACACCGACCTCGCGCTGGTTGATCAGAGACTTGCGGTTGGTGTGCAGAAACTCGATCGGGTCTTCGATGGTCAGAATGTGGCCAGTGGCCCGCTGGTTACGGTATTCAATCATCGAGGCCAGTGAGGTTGACTTGCCTGAGCCGGTGGAGCCGACCAGCAGCACCAGACCGCTGCGCAGCATCACCAGATTTTTCAGAATCGAGGGCAGGTTCAACTCTTCAAGTGATGGAATTTTGTGGCGGATCATGCGAATGACCAGCGCCACATCGCCGCGCTGGCGGTATACGTTCACCCTGAAGCGTCCGATATCGGGTACTTCGTAGGCAAAATTCATTTCAAGCTCACGCCTGAACTGCTCCTGCTGGTGCTCGCTCATCAGATGGTTGGACAGCTCTTCGGTGGAGCCCGGCTGCAGCGGGGTCGTGTCAACCTCGCGCATGCTGCCTTCAACCTTGATCTGGATCGGTGTGTGTGTACTCAGGAACAGGTCTGATGCATTGGTTTCGGCCATCAGATTGAGATATTTGTGAAGATCGATCATCGCAGGTCCCTGCATCAGCTTTGTCGGCCTGTATGCCCTGAGAACAGGTCTGGCCGGAAACAAGAGGTCAGATTCACAACATCTGCATCATAGCAGAGCTTGCCCGGAAGCGGATGAAAAGCTCAGCTTCCCTTCCTGCGCAGCAGAACATAAACCGCACCGGTTCCGCCGTCCCGTGGCTGAGCAGAGCTGAAGGCCAGTACGTCATGCAACTGGCGCAGCCAGTCGTTGACACAGGACTTTAGCAGGGCTGGCTGGCCGGGCTGAGTGTAGGCCTTGCCATGAATAATCAGCACGCAGCGCAGCTGTTGGCGCGATGCGTCTCGAATGAATCCGCTGAGCTCATCCCGGGCCGCCTCGACCGTATAGCCGTGCAGGTCAAGCCCGGCCTCCCAGGGCAGATGTCCAAGTCGAAGGCGCTTGAGCAGTCGCAGCTGTACGCCGGGTGCCGCAAACAGCAACTCATCGGCGGAGTCGACGATCTGGGAGGCCTCGGACGACAGGCCATCAATTACCTGCTCAACCTCCTGTTCGGCGGCCTGCCGGCGAAAGCGGGTGGCGCTGTCATGTTTGCGTCGCAGCTTCAGCTTGCCCGCATCGGGGTCCACATGGCGATCGTGACGCATCCGTGTGACGCCCTGCATGGCAGCGTCGAAGTCGAGATCGTCGTCGTGCTCCTGGTCAGAGGGATAAGACATGGCGTTCAACGGGGGATTTCATTAACATAACCGGCCTGAATCAACATAATTCCGCATTATCGGGCGAGAGATGAATCCGGATCAAGTGGCGATTACTTCCGAACTGCACACTCTGCGTGACTATATCCGCTGGACAGTCTCGGCTTTTCATCAGTATCAGGTCTGGTTTGGCCATGGCAACGCGACGGCCTGGGACGAGGCCAGCCAGCTGGTACTGAATGCGGTGCACCTGCCCTGGGACACCGATCCTGCGGTGCTGGATGCCCGTTTGACGCAGGCGGAAAAAGAGCGGGTACTGGACTATCTGCACCAGCGTGTCGAGCTGCGCCGGCCTTTGCCCTATATCACTGGCGAGGCCTGGTTCATGGGGCTGCCGTTTCATGTGGATGAGCGGGTGCTGATTCCGCGCTCACCCATTGCGCAGTTGATTGAGACCGGGTTTGAGCCCTGGCTGCGCCCCGGGCCGGTCAACCGTGTTCTTGATCTCTGCACCGGCAGTGGCTGTATCGGTATTGCCTGTGCCTATGTCTTTGAGGAGGCTGAGGTTGACCTGGCTGACATCTCCACCGATGCACTTGAAGTGGCGCAGCGCAATATCGAGCGCCATCAGCTGGATGACCGGGTATCGGCCCGCCAGGGCGACCTGTTCGAGAACCTGCAGGGCGAGCGCTACGATCTGATCGTCAGCAATCCTCCCTATGTGGATGCCGCTGATCTGGCGGGCATGCCGGCGGAGTACCAGCATGAGCCGGGGCTGGCATTGGGTTCCGGTGAAGACGGTCTGGATATCACCCGGCGCATTCTGCGCGAGGCGGCCGACCACCTGACCGATGAGGGTTTGCTGGTGGTCGAGGTGGGCAACTCTGAAGTCCATTTGATGCAGGCCTTTCCCGAATTGCCCTTGATCTGGATTGAGCTGGATGCGGGCGGCAACGGCGTATTTACCATTACAGCGGCAGAGCTGCGGGCTCATGCGGCGCTTTTATGAACCTGAGGCGAATGTGGAATCGCGTTCGCTGACTGCACAGAGATAGCGTATGTCGGGTAACAGCTTTGGCAAACTCTTTACCGTCACTACCTTTGGCGAAAGCCACGGGCCGGCACTGGGCTGCATCGTGGATGGCTGTCCTCCCGGAATTGAGCTGAGTGAGGCGGATCTGCAGGCGGATCTGGATCGGCGCAAGCCGGGTACATCGCGCCACACTACCCAGCGCCGTGAGCCGGATCAGGTACGTATTCTGTCCGGTGTGTTCGAGGGCAAGACCACCGGGACTCCGATCGGTCTGCTGATCGAAAATACCGACCAGCGCTCAAAGGATTACTCCAATATTGCCGAAACCTTCCGGCCGGCACATGCAGACTATGTCTACTCCCACAAATACGGCTTTCGTGACTACCGCGGGGGCGGTCGTTCTTCGGCACGGGAAACCGCCATGCGTGTGGCGGCCGGTGCCATCGCCAAGAAAGTGCTGGCCGAAAAGGGGATCGCCATCCGCGGCTATCTGTCACAACTGGGGCCCGTCGCCATTGATATGAGCCGCTTTGACTGGGAGGAGGTCGACAATAATCCCTTCTTCTCTCCCGATGCGGAAGCCGCAGCGCAGATGGAAGTCTACATGGATGAACTGCGCAAGGAGGGCAACTCCATTGGCGCGCGCATCTCCGTTCAGGCGACCGGCGTTCCAGTGGGCCTGGGTGAGCCGATTTTTGATCGCCTGGATGCCGATCTGGCGCACGCCCTGATGAGCATCAATGCGGTCAAGGGTGTTGAGATCGGTGACGGCTTCGCTGTGGTCAATCAGAAAGGCACTGAGCATCGTGACGAGATGACACCTGAAGGCTTTCTCTCCAACCATGCAGGCGGCATTCTGGGTGGCATTTCGACGGGGCAGGCCATTGAAGCGCATATCGCGCTTAAGCCGACCTCCAGTCTGCGTTTGCCGGGTCGCAGCATCAACGCCTCAGGCGAAGCGATTGAGGTGGTTACCAAGGGGCGGCATGATCCCTGTGTCGGCATCCGGGCAACCCCCATTGCCGAGGCGATGATGGCGATTGTGCTGCTGGACCATCTGTTGCGTGATCGTGGTCAGAATGCGGACGTTGAGACGAACCTTCCGGTACTGAGCTGAGCCGGGTTGTAACCCGTTGAGTTTACTGAGGCAATATTAATTTTTTCTGACTGCAAGCCGTTTTTTGCTTGAAATTTGAGCATAACGCGGTATAAATGCGGCAGAAATTCCCTACGTCCCAACCCTTTGGGGTGTGCGAAATCTGTAACGCGCTGCGAAGGTGTCTGATGATGCACCCTTCGACTTTTGCTGGCGCCGCTGCAGGGTTCAGCGCAACCTGAAAGGTTGGGTTTTTGTTTTTTATCTGCGCGAGAGCGCAGGCTTGTCTGGAGTCATCCCCCATGCAAGAAGCGATTGACCTGGCGTCAGAAGTCAACGACCAAGAGGTTGAAGGCAGTGTTGCTGACTGGCCCGCCTACACTCAGGGCGACGATGAAGAGCGTCTGGACTACTTCATCGAGCGCGACGGACACCGTTATGCCGGTACCCATCTGATCATCGATCTGCGCGGTGCTTCCCGCCTGGATGATCTTGAAGTGATGGAAAAGGCTCTGCGTGAATCCGTAAAGGCGGCCAAGGCAACACTGCTGCATATTCATCTGCATCACTTTACCCCGAACGGCGGTATTTCGGGTGTGGCTGTGCTGGCAGAATCCCATATCAGCGTTCACACCTGGCCGGAACGCAATTTTGCGGCCTTTGACGTGTTCATGTGTGGTGAATCCGAGCCAGCCAAGGCTATCCCGGTGCTGGAAGCGGCCTTTACGCCGTCAAAGGTTGAAGTTGAAGAGATCCTGCGTGGCAAGGTGAGTATTGATGACGACGACTACGTACGTTGAGAAGCTGTACGCAGGCTACGGTCAGAGCTTTACGCTGGACCAGGTTCTGTTTGAACATCGTACCGAGCATCAGGAACTGATCATCTTCCGTAACCGGGATTTCGGTACGGTGATGGCGCTGGATGGCATTATCCAGACCACTGAGCGCGATGAATTCATCTACCATGAAATGATGACGCATGTTCCGCTGCTGGCACACGGCAACGCCAGGCGCGTGCTGATTATCGGTGGTGGTGACGGTGGTATCCTGCGTGAAGTGCTTCAGCACAAGAGCGTGGAGCATGTGACTCAGGTTGAAATTGATCAGGCCGTCATCGACATGTGCCGTCAGTATTTGCCGAACCACTCGGCGGGTGCTTTCGACGATCCACGCGCCAATATTGTCATCGCGGACGGGGTGGAATTCGTCAACGAGTGTCAGGAGACATTCGACGTGATCATCTCCGACTGTACCGATCCGGTAGGTCCGGGTGAGGTGCTGTTCTCCAGCCGCTTCTATGAAGGCTGCAAGCGTTGTCTCAATCAGGGTGGAGTATTCGTGGCGCAGAACGGTGTCCCGTTCATGCAGCCGGATGAGATCCTGACCACCCGTCGCCGGCTGGGTCCCTACTTTGCCGACCAGACCTTCTACAATGGCGCTGTTCCGACCTACGTGGGCGGTGTAATGACCTTCGCTTGGGCAACGGATGATGCATCGCTGCGTCAGCTGGATCTGACCAGTGTGCAGGCACGCTACGAAGCCAGCGGCATTCGTACCCGGTACTACAACCCTGCACTGCATGTTGCCAGCTTTGCGCTGCCGCAGTATGTTGTCACTGCACTGGAATCGCTCTGACGGCAACGTCAAAATCGACTCTCCAAGCCGGCCACAGTGCCGGCTTTTTCGTGGTTCATTTCTATGCCCTATGCTCGTTTGTCCGGCTTCTATTTTTTCTATTTTGCTCTGCTGGGCACGCTGGTGCCGTACTGGACGCTGTGGTTGCAGTCGCTGAGTTTTGATGCGGCCACCATCGGCTGGCTGATGGGGATTCTGCATGTTTCGCGGGTACTGGCCCCAAACCTTTGGGGTTGGCTTGCCGATCGCACGGGTCACCGGGTGCATATTGTCCGCTTCGGTGCGTTGGCGACCTGGCTTATTTTCATTCTTATTTTCTGGCAGACCAGTGCAGTGGGCATTGCATTGGTGATGGCCGGATTCAGCTTTTTCTGGAATGCCGTCTTGCCTCAGTTTGAAGTGATTACGCTGAGATATCTGGGCCAGAAAAAAGCCTACTACAGCCGCATACGGCTTTGGGGCTCCGTGGGATTCGTGCTGGCGGTGGTGTTGATCGGTCTGCTGCTGGATCAAACCGGTATCACCGTGCTGCCCTGGGTCGTGCTGGGGCTGATGCTGCTGATCTGGCTCAATGCATTGGCTGTGCCCGTCACTTCAGAGCCAGCGGTCGATGGCAGGGCTGCGGGCTCGCGCATGGGGCCAATTCTGAAGCAGCCACAGGTGATCGCCTTTTTTGCCGTCTGCTTTTTGGTTCAGCTCAGTCACGGGCCTTACTACACCTTCTACAGCGTGATGATGCAGGAGCTGGGCTACACGCGCAGTGAGATAGGGCTGCTCTGGGCGCTGGGTGTTATGGCTGAGATTGTACTGTTCATTTTCATGCCGCGCCTGCTGCAGCGCTTCAGCATCCGGGGCATCATGCTGGCGAGCCTCGTGCTGTGCGTGCTGCGCTGGGGGTTGACCGGCATCTGGCCGGGGCAGCTGCAGGTCATGCTGTTTGCTCAGTTGCTGCATGCGGCAACCTTTGGCAGTCTGCATGCGGTGGGTATTGCGCTGGTGCAGCATTACTTCGGTACGGAAACACAGGGAAGAGGGCAGGCATTGTTCTCAAGCCTGGGGTTCGGTGCAGGAGGAGCGACCGGTGCGGTGTTGGCCGGGCAGCTCTGGAGCAGCTGGGGGCAGGTGAGTTTTCTGCTCGCAGCCGGTGCAGCGGCGGTGGCTATTGTGTTGACATTGATCTGGATATATCCGGAAAAAGCGCAGCAAAATGGCACATGAAGTTGTTTTGCACTGCAGTTGCTATAGTATGAAAGTCAACTGCGGGTCAGATCGGTCGGAGTAAACATGAACTTCAGAATTGATATAGAGATGACACCGGAAGAGCTGCGTCGTGCCCTCGGGTTGCCCGATGTTGCCGGTTTGCAGCAGGAAATGATCACCAGGGTGCGTGAGCAGATGGAAGCGGGTGCTGAAGGTTATGACCCGCTCACGCTGCTGAAACCCTACCTTAATAACGGTATCGGCTCGATGGAAGCTTTCCAGAAACTGTTGTTCAGCATGATGAACCAGTATGGAAGCGGCAAGCGCGATACCGACTAGACGGATGTAACGGATGAGTCAGAGTGGAACAGGAGAATCAGCCGTGCGGATTCTGCGTAAATATACCAATCGACGTCTCTATGACACCTCGCGCAGCTGCTATGTCACGCTGGAGGATGTAAAGCAGCTGGTGCTGAGTGGCGAAAAATTTCAGGTTCAGGATTCCAAGACCGGCAATGACCTGACCCGCAATATCCTGTTGCAGATCATCAGTGAGCAGGAGGCCGAGGGGCATGGCACGCTGTTGACCAATCAGGTGTTGCAGCAGCTGATCCGTTTTTATGGCGACAGTATGCAGGGCATGATGAGTCAGTACCTTGAACAGAGTATTGCCGCCTTCCTCGAGCATCAGGACCGCATCCGTGAGCAGATGCAGACCATGATGGGCGCGGCCAACCCGCTGACCATGATGGGGCGCTTTGCAGATCAGAATATGGCGGTTTGGAACATGTTCGCCCCCCGCAATGGTGAAGAGGGCGGCCCTGATGGCACAGAGGCTGGCCCAACGGATAAAAAAACCGCCTCCACCGCTGAAGCCGATACCGGCGAGCGCAAAAAAGGCTAGCGTTTTTTCGCGGCATCCCGCTGCTGCAGCCATCGGGCTATGGCAGTCGGGACATGACTGAGCGCCTTCTGCCCGGTCAGGGTACCGATATGGCCTGCAGCAATGGCCAGCTCGGTGTAGTCGCGGCTGCCGGTTGCCTGTTTAAGCGCTGTTGATGTTTCGGCAGGCACCAGGTGGTCCTTCAGTCCGAATATGTTAAGCAAAGGCAGCTCAAGTGCCTGCAGTTTGAGTGTTCTGCCTGCAAGTCTGAACCCCTCCGGTTGCATCAACGCATTATCTCGCAAAAACAGCTGGACGAACTCCTGCAGTGCCGCACTGGCAAGGTCCGGGCAGTCGTTGAGCCAGCGCTCCATCAGCAGGTAGTTCAGCGCCCGCTCGGGGTCGCCCCCCAGCTCCTCTCCCGCCTGCAGTCTTTTTTGCAGCCCCAGTCGCATCGGTTTTAGGGCCTGATAAATCTCGTTGAGCAATGGACCCGGCAAGTTGCCGTAGGCGGTGGCGGCCAGTGTCAGGTCGATATGTGCCGTAAGCTGTCCAAGACGAAAGTTTGGTTGAGAGCTGTCGACAGGTGTCACCAGTGTAATCAGGTTCCTGACCTTGTCGGGATGCAGGGCGCTGTAGCACAGACTCAGTACGCCCCCCTGGCAGATGCCCGCCAGATTGAGTTGCTCGCACTGGCCATGCTGCAGGACTTGGTCCACGCATCGATCCAGATAGTCTTCCAGATAGTCTTCCAGCTCCAGAAAACGGTCACTTCGGGTGGGGTAGCCCCAGTCGATGAGGTAGACCGGAACGCCTTCGTCGAGCAAGCGGCGAATCAGCGAGCGTTCAGGGCTGAGATCCAGTACCCAGGGTCGATTGACCAGTGCATAGCAGATCAGTACCGGTGTCTTGATTGTTGCAGTCACAGTGGGGCGATAGTGGTACAGGCGCACCGCATCCGTGCTGAAAATCTCGTCACGGCAGGCACCCTGATGTCGGCTGTCCAGCTGGCTGAGGTTGTTGACGCTGTCGCGCAGCGTTTTTTGCCGGGCGGCCATTTGTTGTCGGGCGCGATCCGGATCAAGACTGATCTTGGGCATTGGGGTCCTTGTCACTGGCCTTGGGTTGCAGGGAGTGGCGCAGCTCGGCAAGCTCACGTTCAAGGCCGCGTACCCGGCGGCGCAGCTGATGATGTCGTTGGGCCAATTCATCATGGCGGGTATCGGTGACCAGCCCCAGGGCGCTGCAGAATCGATCTCGCTGCTGCTGCCAGCCATGGCGTAACGCCATGGCGGCATTGCTGATCTCGCCCAGTGCAACACAGTAGTCGTGGCTGCCGATGTGCTGCTGATAGATGCTCTCGTACGACTCGATCCAGAGTTGATGCAGCTGATCAATATCGGTTACGGCATCACTCTCAAGCTGCCGGGTCATACGTTCCAGGGCAAGCGCATTAATAGTGCTCAGCTGTGCCATATAACCTGTTCTGGCATGCTCAAAGCGCTCCAGCAAACAGAGGCACTCTTTCAGCTGTGTAACCAGATCAGGGCGTGCTACCGGCTGCAGGTTGCTCAGCAGAGTGGCGAGCAGCTGGGCAAACTGGTTAAGGCTGTCCTGCCAGGGGGGCTGCTGAACGCTGAATAGCCCCATCAGAATGCCGAGCTGCTCCGGCAGTTGCCAGCTGTGCAGTACCCAATCGCTGGTGAGCTGGTCCAGGTGCTGCTTGAACTGATCGAGCAGAACGGCACTGTCCACGCTGTCCTGCTGTGCATGCTGCAGCAGTGCGGCCGCGAAGCGGTTGAAGCTGGCACTCTGGCGCGTCAGTTTCAGCAGCAGCTCCGTATGTTCCTGCGGAATCTGTTGTGAAATGCCGGCTGTCAGCAGCTGTTGCATGTGTTCCCAGCCTGCCTGCTCGTCGGTGCTGTTATGCTGTTCCAGCTGTTCGATCCACTGGCGCATGATGTTCAAAAGTTGTTCGGTCACCTTGTCACGACTCCGTGGGGGCTGGAGGGATACTGATCTTAAACCATGCGTCAGGCTTATTAAACGCCGCATTCAAGCAGTTGTACCAATTCGCGGGCGGCGTTGCTGAGCGTGCGGTCGCGATGATGGATGTAACCCAGCGGCCGTACGATCGCCTCGGTACCGGTATTCAGGCAGGTCAGCTGATCATCGATCATGGTTTCCGGCAGCAGGCTCCAGCCAAGGCCAATACTGACCATCATGCGGATAGTGTCGAGGTAATCGGTGCTCATGCCAAGGTTGGGCTCCAGCCCCTGCAGGGCCAGCTGCTGCTTGACGCGCTGATGGGTAAAGGTGTCGGTGCCGGGCAGAATTGCAGGGTAGCGGTTCAATTCGGTCAATGAAGGCCTGTCGATCTGTGCCAGCGGGTGATTGCGTGCCACCACATACTGAAGCCTGTCATGCCAAACGGTGCGGGCGCAGATACGGTCGTCCTGCTGGGGGGCCAGTGTAATCAGAGCCAGCTCCAGATCACCTTTGAGTACTCCTTCATAGGCCACCTCCGAGGCGGCAAACTGCAGGTCCAGCTCAACGTCAGGGAACCGATCGACGAAGGTTTTCAGGATCGGCGGCAGGCGATGCAGGCTGATGTGATGGCTGGTCGCCAGTGCCAGACGTCCACCGATGCGGCCGGACAGGGTACCCAGCATGCGCTCTGCATCCTCGATTGAAAGCAGGATTTCTCGGGCACGGGACAGCAGGGCATGCCCGGCTTCAGTCAGCATCACCTGTCGACCGATGCGGTCGAACAGTCGGCAATTGAGCTGGCTTTCAAGCAGAGCGATACGCTTGCTGACGGCTGACTGGGTCAGAAACAGTTGCTGCGCCGCGAGGGAGAACGAGCCGCAGTCGGCAACGGTAACGAAGGCATGCAATCCGGCAGTATCCATGCGGGCCTCTGGTGATGAGGAAATGAGCATGTGTTTGAGTCTATCTATTCCCTTATGGAATGCAAATCATAAAAAATATGAATTTGTGTGTTGCGCAAGGCTGCACTAGGATGAGCACCTATCGCCATGAGACCGGACAACATGAGAGGAGATAACATGGCCGCAAAGACCTTATACGACAAACTCTGGGACGCCCATCTTGTGCGCCAGAATGAGGATGGCAGCGCGTTGATTTATATCGACCGCCAAATTCTGCACGAAGTGACTTCGCCGCAGGCGTTTGAAGGTCTGCGTCTGGCCGGCCGCAAGCCCTGGCGCATCGACGCCAACCTGGCGACGCCTGACCATAACGTGCCCACGACCCAGCGTGACGGCGGTGTTGATCAGATTGTCGATCCGGTCTCTCGCATCCAGGTGAAAACACTGGATGCCAACTGCGATGAATTCGGCATTACCGAATTCAAGATGAACGATCAGCGCCAGGGCATCGTGCATGTGGTCGGCCCGGAACAGGGCATGACGCTGCCGGGCACCACCGTGGTTTGCGGTGACTCCCATACCTCTACCCACGGCGCTTTTGGTGCTCTGGCACACGGTATTGGTACGTCCGAAGTTGAACATGTGCTGGCGACCCAGTGCCTGATCGCCAAGAAAATGAAAAACATGCTGGTGCGTGTGGATGGCGAATTGGGTGCCGGTGTGACCGCCAAGGATGTGGTACTGCATATTATCGGCGTGATCGGTACTGCCGGTGGTACAGGTTACGCGATTGAATTTGGCGGCAGCGCCATCCGTTCCATCTCCATGGAAGGGCGCATGACCATCTGCAACATGGCGATCGAAGCCGGTGCCCGTGTGGGTCTGGTGGCCGTCGATGACACCACGATTGAATACTTCCGTGGCCGTCCCTATGCGCCCAAGCCGGATCAGTGGGATGCCGCTGTTGCTGCATGGAAGCAGCTGGTGTCCGATGAAGATGCCCAGTTTGATACCGTTGTCGAGATCAAGGCCGAAGAGATTCAGCCGCAGGTGACCTGGGGTACTTCGCCTGAAATGGTGGCGCCGGTGAGTGCACTGGTGCCGAACCCGGAAGCGGAGTCAGACCCGGTCAAGGCTGATGGTATCCGTCGTGCGCTCAAGTACATGGGGTTGCAGGCAGACCAGAAAATTACCGATATCCAGCTCGATCGCGTGTTTATCGGCTCCTGCACCAACTCCCGTATCGAAGACCTGCGTGCCGCGGCTGAGGTGGTTAAAGGTCGCAAGGTGGCGGCCAATATCAAGCAGGCGCTGGTGGTGCCGGGCTCCGGTCTGGTGAAGGCGCAGGCGGAAGCCGAAGGTCTGGACAAGATCTTTATTGAAGCCGGTCTTGAATGGCGCGAGCCGGGCTGCTCCATGTGTCTGGCGATGAACCCGGACAAGCTGGGGCAGGGCGAGCACTGTGCCTCTACCTCCAACCGTAATTTTGAAGGGCGTCAGGGCTTTGGTGGTCGCACTCATCTGGTGAGCCCGGCCATGGCCGCTGCCGCTGCGGTAACCGGCCATTTCATCGATGTACGTGAACTGATGCAGTAAGACGGGAGAGCGAAATGAGACAATTTACCCAACATACCGGTATTGCTGCGCCGCTGGATCGTGCCAACGTCGATACCGACATGATCATTCCCAAGCAGTTCCTGAAGTCGATCAAGCGTGCGGGCTTTGGTCCCAATCTGTTTGATGAGCTGCGCTATCTGGATGAGGGTCAGCCGGATCAGGACTGTGCCGGTCGTCCGTTGAACCCGGAGTTTGTGCTTAATCAGGCGCGCTATCAGGGCACCAGTGTGCTGCTGGCACGGGAAAACTTTGGCTGCGGCTCCAGTCGTGAACATGCACCCTGGGCGCTGGATGATTTCGGTATTCGTGCCATCATAGCGCCGAGTTTTGCCGACATCTTCTACAACAACTGCTTCAAGAACGGCCTGTTGCCGATCGTGCTGCCGGAAGCGCAGGTGGATCAGCTGTTCAAGGAAGTGGAAGCCACCGAAGGCTATCAGCTGACCGTGGATCTTGAGCGCCAGGTTGTTGTGACGCCGTCCGGCGAAGAGTTTGCCTTTGAAGTCGATAATTTCCGCCGACACTGTCTGCTTAATGGCCTGGACGATATTGGTCTGACCTTGCAGAACGCGGACGAAATCAAGGCGTATGAAGCCCGCCGCCGTCAGGAAGCACCCTGGCTGTTTGATGCGATCAAGTAAATCGAACTGAATTTTTGAGGAAAAACCCACATGGGCAAGAAAGTACTGGTACTGCCGGGTGACGGCATTGGTCCCGAGATCGTAACTGAAGCACGCAAGGTGCTCGATGTGGTCAACGATCGTTTCGCGCTGGGTCTGGATGTGAGCGAAGCGCTGGTCGGTGGTGCCGCCATCGACGCCACCGGCGTGCCGCTGCCGGATGAAACGCTGGAAGCCTGCAAACAGGCGGATGCGATTCTGCTGGGTGCTGTTGGTGGTCCGAAATGGGATACCAACCCCGACTTCGCCATCCGTCCGGAAAAAGGCCTGCTGGGCATCCGTTCCCAGTTGCAGCTGTTCGGCAACCTGCGTCCGGCGATCCTCTACCCGCAGCTGGCGCACGCCTCTACTCTGAAGCCGGATATCGTCTCCGGTCTGGATATCCTGATCGTGCGTGAGCTGACCGGTGGCATCTACTTCGGTCAGCCGCGTGGCATCCGTGAAAAGGAAGGCGGCATCCGCGAAGGTTTCAATACCTACGTGTACGACGAAAACGAAATTCGTCGCATCGGTCGTGTCGCGTTTGAAGCGGCCCGTGCGCGCAACAAGCGTCTGTGCTCGGTCGACAAGGCCAACGTACTGGAAGTGACCGTGCTCTGGCGTGAAATCATGGAAGAGCTGAAAAGCGAGTACCCGGATGTGGAACTGAGCCACATGTACGTCGACAATGCCGCCATGCAGCTGGTGCGCGCGCCGAAGCAGTTTGACGTGGTCGTAACCGGCAATATGTTCGGTGACATTCTGTCCGACGCGGCCGCCATGCTGACCGGCTCAATCGGCATGCTGCCGTCCGCGTCACTGGATGAAAACGGCAAGGGTATGTACGAGCCCTGCCACGGTTCTGCACCGGATATTGCCGGTCAGGGCAAGGCGAATCCGTTGGCAACCATCCTCTCAGTCGCTATGATGTTACGTTATTCCCTGAATGCGGGCGAAGCGGCCGATCAGATCGAGGCCGCCGTGAGCAAGGTGCTGGATCAGAATCTGCGTACGCCGGATATCATGTCTGAAGGCATGCGCGCGGTCAGCACCACCGAGATGGGCGATGCGGTAGTGGCCGCGCTGAACGTCTGATTTTGTCCGTATCCGCCGGGTGTCAGAGCTGCCTTAGGTTGTTCTGTTACCCGGCGTTTCGTATTCGGGATTCGTTTTAAAGTTAATTATATTTGGGGGCACGAATGAAGCGTGTAGGTTTTGTAGGCTGGCGTGGTATGGTCGGCTCGGTTCTGATGCAGCGCATGCTGGAAGAGAACGACTTCAATCATATTGCGGAGCCGGTTTTCTTCACCACTTCTCAGGCCGGAGCGGCAGGTCCTGACATCGGCAAGGATATCCCGGCATTGAAAGATGCGCGTGATATCAACGAGCTGAAGCAGATGGACGCCATTGTCTCCTGCCAGGGCGGTGACTACACGACTGAAGTGTTCCAGAAACTGCGCGAATCCGGCTGGGATGGCTACTGGATTGACGCCGCATCCACCCTGCGCATGGTGGATGACAGCCTGATCGTGCTGGACCCGGTCAACCGTGACGTCATCGATCGTGGCATCAATGCCGGCATCAAGAACTTTGTTGGCGGCAACTGCACTGTTTCCCTGATGCTGATGGGGCTTGGTGGTCTGTTCAAGGCCGGTCATATTGAGTGGATCTCTTCCATGACCTATCAGGCAGCCTCCGGTGCCGGTGCCAAGAACATGCGTGAGCTGATCACCCAGATGGGCCAGATTCATGCAGGCTCCGAAGCGCTGCTGGCTGATCCGGCGTCTGCCATTCTGGATATCGACCGTCAGGTCGTCGACACCATGCGCGGCGATGCCTTTGCCACCGATAACTTCGGTGTGCCGCTGGCCGGCTCTCTGATCCCCTGGATCGACAAGGCCGTTGAAGATGGCCAGAGCAAGGAGGAGTGGAAGGGGTTTGTTGAAACCAACAAAATCCTGGGTCTGTCCGACAGCCCGATTCCGATCGATGGCACCTGCGTCCGTATCGGCGCCATGCGCTGCCACAGCCAGGCGTTCACCGTGAAGCTGAAGCAGGATTTGCCGATGGATGAGATCGAGCAGATGATCGCCGAAGCCAACGACTGGGTCAGCGTGGTACCGAACGAACGTGAAATCACCATGCGTGATCTGTCACCGACCAAGGTGACCGGTACGCTGAACATACCTGTTGGCCGTCTGCGCAAGATGAAAATGGGGCCAACCTACCTCAACGCGTTCAGTGTGGGCGACCAGCTGCTCTGGGGCGCTGCCGAGCCGCTGCGCCGTATCCTGCGCATCCTGATCGAGCGTTAATGCAGTTCGATCAGACCTTTTTAACAGCCCGGCGTACGTCCGGGCTGTTTTGCTTATACACTGAAGTGAATTTGCCACGGATACACTGACTGTTCTGCTGGCCTGTGAGAGAAACTGACCAAGATGCCGTTGAAAATTGCACTGCTGGGGCCTGCCACACTGGCCGGTGAAAAACTGCTTGAACTGCTGGATGAGTCGACACTTGAAATCGATACACTCACCCTGTTCGAACCTGAAGAACAGGCCGGGCGCAGCCTGATGTTCAGGGGGCATGCGCATCGAACCCGGTCGCTGGATGCTTTCGACGCATCATCACTGCAGCTTACCTTTGTCTGTGAGGCTGAGATCGGCTCCGAGCTGAAGCAATCACTGCTTGAGGCCCCGGGTTGGATTGTCGATATGTACCCGCAGCGATACGAGGCGGATCAGGTATTTCTGACCATTCCCGAGCTGAATGGGGATGAGCTGGCTTCGCTTGATCCAGGTCGTGTTATCGGCATCCCGAATTCAGCTACCATTGCAGCCGCGCTGGCGCTGGCCCCCTTGCATCAGGCCTGTCAGATACTGAAAGCGAATCTCATGTTATTGAGCCCGGTTTCTTCAGCCGGGCGTCCTGGTGTTGAAGCCCTGGCTTCAGAGACGGCACGGCTGTTGAACGGGCGAGATCCCGAGTCGGGTCATTTCGGCCAACAGATCGCCTTTAACCTGATACCGCAGGTTGGTACGCTGCTTGAAAGTGGTTACACCGATATCGAAGCGGCCGTGCGTATCCAGCTGCCGCAGGTGCTGGGTGATGAAGGGCTGGAGCTGGAAGTCAGTGCCGTTCAGGTGCCGGTGTTTTATGGCGATATGGTGGTGATTCAGGCTGAAACGCGCCAGCCGCTGAATCTGGATGAGGTTCAGCAGCTGATGGACAGGGCGCCCGGGGTGCGGTACGACCAGCATGCCAGGCAGGTTCCAGGCCTGATCAAGGATGCAATCGGTCAGCAGCAGGTGGTTGTGGCACGGCTGCGCCCAGATGCTGAAGGTGAGGCCGGATTTGCATTGCATGCCATGAGCGATGACCTTGGGCGTGGTAGCGCCCTGACAGCTCTGGGAGCCGCAATGCGGCTGGTGGCGCAAGGATAGGAAGTGGTGGTGAGCGGTTATCTTGACCGCCAGCGCCATAATACATAATACTTGCAACGAATATGGAGCCGTAACTCTCTGATTCTTCGGAAAGGGACGAGAGCCGGGCACAAGATATCAAAGGGAGTAACCGATGCTGCGTAAACTAGCCTTAAGTCTTGCGGTCTCTGCAGCTCTGGGGGTGTCACAGGTACATGCCCTCGGCCTGGGAGAGATTCAAGTCAACTCAGCCCTGAATGAGCCGCTCGATGCAGAAATCAAACTGACGCAGGTTCGTGATCTCTCTCCGCTGCAGATTCAGCCTAGAATGGCAGCGGTGGATGAGTACTCTCTGTCAGGTGGTGTCAGTCAGACGCGCTACCTGCGCGATATCCAGTTTCAGGTGCTGCTGACGCCCGATGGAGCCGGCAGTATACGATTGCGCTCCAGTGAGCCGATTCAGGAGCCGTTCCTGAACTTTATGGTTGAGGTGAACTGGCCCAGTGGCCGCATGGTGCGTGAGTACACCCTGCTGCTAGATCCTCCCGTGTTTGATCCGACGCCCGTGCAGCGTACCGTGCAGCCTGCACAGGTACAGCGGCCTGCTGCAGCGCAGCCCGCTGAGCCCCGGCAGCGCCCGGTGACTGGCAGTCGGACAGGCTCGACCTCCAATATTCGTACTCGCATGGACAGCGAAACCCAGGTTTATGTGGGGGTCAATGACACCCTGTGGGAAATAGCCGCGCGCAGCAAGCCCGGCAATATCAGCGAGCATCAGATGATGCTGGCGCTGTTGCGCAAAAACCCAGCCGCCTTCCCCACGGGCAATATCAATACCATGCGCGCTGGCGTGGTGCTTGACCTGCCGACACCGGAAGAGGCCGCCCGCTTGACCCACCGTGAAGCGGTGGCTGAGGTTGCGCGTCAAACTCAGATATGGCGAGAAGGACGCGCTTCGCGCCAGCAGGCAGAAGAGCCCAGAGCGCCGGTGGATGTGAGCCGGCAGGATGAATCCGAAGCATCGACTGACGACAGTGCAGCCACGGCGCCGGTAGATGAGTCGGCCGAGCAGGCGCAGGGCGAAGCAGCTCCCGCTGATGAAGGACAGCTGAAGATCGTAGCCCCTCTGGAAGAGTCTGAGGCGGATGCACAGGAAGAGACCGAGGCAGGCAGCGAAACGGTCACCACCGAAGAGGCGGGTGCGCCGCAGCAGGATCCATCAGCTGTTTCGGCCGCTCAGGAAAATCTCGAAAACGATGTTTTGATCGCGCAGGAGAAGATTGATCGTCTTGAGCGCGAAAATACCGACCTTAACGACAAGCTCAACTCCGTTCTGGAGCAGCTTGAGGCCCAGAGCCGCCTGCTGGAGCTTCAGTCTCAGCAGATGGCTACACTGCAGACCGAACTAAGCCGTGATCCCGCTGCTGCAGCCTCTGAGTCCGAGTCTCAAAACGACAAGGGCCTGCTGCAGAATCCGGCGGTGCTGGGTGGCATTGGCGCCGGTGCTGTGGCCATTCTTGCAGGACTCTGGCTGATGCTGCGTCGTCGAGGCTCATCTGAGCCGGACAAAAAGCGCGAGCTGGTCAATGTGCCGGATAATCTGCGTGATGAGGATGATGTCGATCCGCCTGCCGGTGGGCGTGATGCGGCCACATCAGCCGCTGTTGCCGGTGGCGCGGCAGCGGTTGCGGCCGCTGCGGCCGCCGATGATGAAACAGATCAGCCGGTGCCCCTGGCGCCTCTGTCAGGCGAGAGTGATGAGTTTTCGCGTCCGCCGATGCAGAATCTCGCACCGGACGAGGCTGATACCGGCCACGATGATCTGGAGCAGGATTTGCAAAGCCTTGATCTGGACATGGATCTGGATCTTAACGATCTCGATATTGATGACGAGCCCGATCTCGATCAGCTTGATGACAGTGTCGAACAGCTGGCTGAAGACAGCGACGTACGGATTGATGCCACGGAATTTGATCTCGGAGCGGAAGATGAGCCGGTCGCCGAGCTGGCGCCGCTGGCTGCAGCAGAAGAGCCTGCTGAAGAGGCAGAACCTGAGCCTGAATCCGTGTCTACCGATGATGAACTTGAGTTCAGCGTCAAGCCACAGGAGCCGGAAGATGAACCCTCTGAGCTTGATAGCATGCTGGGGGATGACGATGACTCCGATGATCTCGACTTCCTGCTCAGTGGTGCAGCGGATAAGGACGATGATGGTGCGCAGGCAGTCAGCGATGACGAAGCACTGCTGGAAGATGCTCTGAAGGAAGATAACGGCTTCAGCCTTGCAGATGATGCTGTTGCGATCACAGATGACTCTGACCTTGATGACGATGAGCTGCTCGGTGAACTGGAAACTGACGAGCCGGCAAACGACAACAGTCTGCACGAAACCGTGACCGCAATGGATACTGACGATTATGAAATCGATCATGATCTGGAAGCGATGCTGCAGGGGGCTGCTGTCGAGTCTGAAGAGGATGAGGCTGACATTCCGGCTGGAGACAGCGCGGATGACGATCTGGACAGCCTGCTGGCGTCCTTTGAGCCGGAAGATGACCTGTCTGCCGGGGTCGCGCCGGTTCGCCCAGGTGAGCAGGTTGAAGAGGAACTGACCGCAAACATCTCGCATGACCTGGAGATGGATCTTGATTCCGAAGTTGATGAGCTGCTGAACAGTACCGACGATGAAATCGCTCTGGAAGAGCAACGCAGTGATGAAGCGGTCGATGTTCTCGACAAGATGAATCTGCTCAGCGGTACTGATGAAATTGAAACCAAGCTGGATCTGGCGCGCGCCTACATGGAAATGGATGATAAGGACGGTGCACGCGATATCCTCAATGAGATCACCAGTGAAGGTACAGATGAGCAGCGCCAGGAAGCGCAGAAGCTGCTGGACTCACTGAGCTGACAAAGACATTCAATGAGTAAACAGAACTCTTCCGGGGCGATTTCGATCGCCCCTTTTCGTTATGCTCTAGCTGTTGAGTATGTAGGAGCCGCCTACCGTGGCTGGCAGTTGCAGGCGCATGACAAGGTGCCCACGATCCAGGCTGAGGTAGAGCGGGCCTTGTCGGTGGTTGCCAACCATCCTGTTCAGGTTGTCTGTGCCGGGCGTACCGATGCCGGGGTTAATGCCAGCCATCAGGTGATTCATTTTGACAGCTGGGCAGAACGTGATGAACGCGCCTGGGTGTTGGGCACCAATTGCCATCTGCCTGATGACATCTCGATCAAGTGGGCTACCACCGTGCCCGGGTGCTTTCACGCCCGCTTTTCAGCACGGGAGCGACGCTACCGCTACCTGATTTACACGTCGCCCTCACGTCCTGCCATTCTGGCAGGAGGGGTCACCTGGACGCATCGCACGCTGAATACCGAACGTATGCAGGAGGCGGCCGAACACCTGCTGGGCGAGCATGACTTTACCTCCTACCGAGCGGTTGGATGCCAGGCGCGCAGTCCGGTACGCGAAATTCGCAAGTTGAGCGTGTATCAAAGTGGGCGGCTGGTCGTGATTGATGTCAGTGCGAACGCTTTCCTGCATCATATGGTACGTAATATTGCCGGTGTGCTGATGGCGGTCGGTGCCGGAGATCGTTCACCTGACTGGGCGCTTGAAGTATTACAGGCCAGAGATCGACGCCAGGGTGGAGTTACAGCGCCACCTGATGGTCTGTACTTCGTGGATGTGCGCTACCCGGATATATTCAGGTTGCCGCCGTCGGACCCGGGCCCCTATTTTCTGTCATCAGGAAACTGACGCCTTGCCACGGCTTTGCTAATATTATGCGCCTGCCTCCGAGACGAGAATGCGATGACCACTCGAATCAAGATATGCGGTATTACCTGTCGTGAAGATGCTGTCGCTGCAGTGACGGCAGGGGCGGATGCGCTTGGATTTGTATTCTACGAACCCAGTTCGCGTTATGTTGATCCTGCCGTTGCGGCTGATATCATCAGCACACTACCGCCGTTTATTACCAGTGTAGGGCTGTTTGTCGATGCCCCGCAGGAGCAGGTTCAGCGGGTGATTGACCTGGCGGGCCTGGATCTGCTCCAGTTTCATGGTGATGAAACCGAGCAGCAGTGCAGCCGCTTCAGTCGCCCCTATATCAAGGCATTGCGAGTGCGTCCGGGGCTTGATGTCGAGTCAGCGGCCGCTGTCTACCGCTCTGCGCGAGGGCTGCTGCTTGATGCCTATCGCCCCGGCGTGCCGGGTGGCACGGGTGAGGTGTTTGACTGGGCGCTGATTCCTCGGACGCTTGCGGGTGATATTACGCTGGCGGGTGGCTTGACCCCCGCCAATGTGGCCGCGGCGATCACTCAGGTGCAGCCCTACGCCGTCGATGTGTCGGGAGGGGTTGAAGCGGCTCCCGGGCGCAAGGACAAAACGAAAATGTGCGCCTTTGCTGCTGCAGTCAGAGCCCTGAGCTGAGTCTCGGTCGCACCTTGGGTGCAGGCTTAACGAATTCATATCGCCAGTGGGTGCCGAATGGACCGGCTGGCCGCCGATAGGATAGTGAGAGATGAGTAACTGGCTGGAAAAAATTGTACCTTCGCTGGTACGCAACGAAAAAAAGCGTACCAATATTCCAGAAGGTCTTTGGAAGAAGTGTCCCAAGTGTGACTCCATACTCTATCGCCCGGAGCTTGAGAAAAATCTCAATGTCTGCCCCAAGTGCGATCATCATATGCGTGTGCATGCGCGTCGTCGCCTTGAGCTGTTCCTTGATGAAGGCTCGCGTGAAGAGATCGGTGCTGATGTAACGCCGGTTGATCGTCTCAAGTTCCGCGACTCCAAAAAGTACAAGGACCGCCTGTCTGCTGCGCAGAAGGAAACCGGTGAAAAGGATGCCCTGATCGCCATGCGGGGCACGCTGGAAGGGTTGCCGGTTGTTGCGGTTGCGTTCGAGTTCAGTTTCATGGGGGGCTCCATGGGGGCGGTGGTTGGTGAGCGTTTTGTGCGTGCCGCCAATGTTGCGCTGGAAGAGGGCATCCCCCTGATCTGCTTCTCGGCTTCGGGTGGGGCGCGCATGCAGGAGGCCCTGATCTCCCTGATGCAGATGGCCAAGACCAGCGCTGCGCTTGAAAAGCTCAAGCAGGCGGGGATTCCGTATATTTCGGTACTGACCGATCCTGTCTATGGTGGTGTCTCTGCATCACTGGCGATGCTGGGTGACCTGAACGTGGCTGAGCCCAATGCACTGATCGGTTTTGCGGGCCCGCGAGTCATCGAGCAGACCGTACGCGAGAAACTGCCGGAAGGCTTCCAGCGCAGCGAATTTCTGCTGGAGCATGGTCAGGTCGACATGATCATCAGCCGTAATGAAATGCGTACACGTCTCGCTGCCATCCTCTGCAAACTGACGCTGCGCCCCATGTGTGGTGTTGCTGAAGAGGACGAGGGTGTTGCTGACGACAGTGAAGCGGTCCGTGATGACAGCTGAGCGGCCGCTGGATCTTTCAGGCTGGCTGGCACGTATCGAAGCCTGCCATCCAGCTGAAATTGAGCTTGGGCTTGATCGGTTGCAGCAGGTTGCACAGCGCCTGCCAATCGACCTGGCGTCTGTCTGCAAGATCGTGATTGCAGGCACCAACGGCAAGGGCTCAACGCTCACCATGCTGGACGCCATTCTCGGGCGCGCCGGTTATACAACCGGCAGCTACACTTCGCCGCATTTTCTGCGCTACAACGAGCGTATCTGTATCTCTGGGCAGCCGGTTGACGATGCGACTCTGTGCGAAGCCTTTGCGTTGATTGAGCAGGCGCGAGAGGCAACTCCATTAACCTATTTTGAGTACGGTACACTGGCCGCATTGCTGATTTTCAGTCAGCGTCAGGTTGATGTGGCACTCCTCGAAGTGGGGCTTGGGGGGCGGCTGGATGCGGTCAATATCGTGGATGCCGACATTGCGCTGGTGACCACCATTGCATTGGACCATACCGACTGGCTTGGCCCGGACCGAGAGTCAATCGGACGCGAGAAGGCGGGTATATTCCGTGCCGGCAAGCCCGCTTTGTGCGGTGATCCGCACCCCCCGGCTAGTCTGCTTGATTATGCTCGCACACTGGGAACACCGCTTCAGCTGCAGGGTGTTGATTTCAGTTATGAGCTCAAGACCGATCAGTGGTCCTGGCAGAGCGATGGCAGGCATCTTGATGCGCTGCCAGTACCAGCGCTGCCGTTACCCAATGCAGCGCTGGTACTGGCTGCACTGCAGCACTTCCCTTATCCGATCGCTGAACAATCAATTCGAGAAGGGTTGGCACGGGCTCGCCTGAAAGGCCGCCTGCAGCCCGTGCAACTGGGCCTGGTGAGTGCCACCGTGGATGTGGCGCATAACCCTGAAGCGGCAAGCTACCTTGCTCACTGGCTGTCACAAAGGGCTTGTGACGGACAGGTTCACCTTGTGCTGGGAATGTTGGCAGACAAGGATATAGAGGCGGTCGTGCAGATTTTGGCTCCGGTGATTGATGTTTGGCACCCCGTATCACTGGATGTGCCGCGAGGCGCCGGACGTGAACGACTGGAGGCGGCACTGCTTGGAGCCGGCATAGCCCGAGACCGTATTCGGGGGGCTGACAGTGTTGCCTCGGCCGTCAGCCAACTGCAGTCGATGCCGGCTGCAGATCGACTGCTGCTGGCCGGCTCCTTCTTTACAGTTGCGCAGGCACTGGAACTGGCGGAACAGGAATAACAGCCATGACCGAGCAGCAGAAAAAACAACTGGTGGGTGCGGCTGCACTGCTTGTATCCGCCTTGATACTGTTCCCACTGTTGCTGGATGGTTCAGGCTATCGTGAGCGCCATCTGCAGGAACGTATTCCCCAGGCGCCCGAGCTTCCTGCCAGAGTGGATATTGAGCCGGTTGAGTCGATACCCGAACGTGAGTCCGAACTCCCTGCGCCAGCTGAACCGGCGGTGATCAGTGTGCCGGTACCTGAGCTGGCTGACGCCATTGATGCGCAGAAGCCACAGGTCAGTGCTCAGCAAGACACACCGGTGCTGGATGAGCAGCAGGTTCCGGTGGCCTGGACGCTGCAACTGGCCAGCTTCAAGGATGAGGCCAATGCCCGCTCCCTGCGCAGTGAGCTGGTGGATGCCGGCTACAAGGTCTACATCCGGCATGGGCCTGATCTGGTGCGTGTTTTTGTCGGACCGGATCTGCAGCGCTCGCGTCTGGAGGCATTGCAGGCGCGGCTCAAGTCAGATTATGCGCTGGATGGCATGATCGTGCGCTTTACTACACAGTGAATTGGTCATTGGGTTGGGCTGCTGGCTCTGATAGAATGCGCGCTGTTTTCGGGACTGGCGACTGACGATGAACTGGGCTGACTGGACCATTCTTGCCATCATAGCGATCTCTACTCTGATGAGCCTCAAGCGTGGCTTTGTGCGAGAAGCGATCTCTCTGCTGACCTGGGTGACGGCGTTTGTGATTGCACGTCTTTTTGCCGGTTCACTGAGCTATCTGCTTGAGGCTTACGTTCAGACGCCCTCACTGCGCTTCGCCGCCGCCTTTGCTATTCTGTTTATCGTCACGCTGATTGCCGGTGCATTGCTTGGCGCCCTGTTTACTGCATTGGTGCAGGCAACGGGGCTTACAGCATCGGACCGAGTGCTGGGCATGGGGTTTGGTGCCGTGCGTGGTGGGCTGGTCGTGGTTGTGATCGTTGCATTGCTGGGCATGACACCGGCAGTGCAGGACAGCTGGTGGCAGGGGTCCCAACTGATTCCCCATTTTGTACTGCTTGAGGGCTGGACCAAAGAGGTCGCCAGTGACGTCGGGCAGGTAATCTGGAATATTGGTCGCTGAGTCTTGAAATCAGCGCCATCCTAAAGCTACATCCTTCTGAGGTGGATTGAATGTGCGGTATCGTCGGCGTAGTTGCCAAGTCGTTTGTTAACCAGACTATTTTTGATGCACTGACGGTGCTTCAGCACCGCGGTCAGGACGCGGCCGGCATGGTGACCTGTGAAGGTGATCGCTTTTTTCTGCGCAAGGACAACGGGCTGGTGAACGAGGTGTTCCGCACCCGGCACATGAAAAAGCTCAACGGCAATATGGGGATTGGTCATGTGCGCTATCCGACTGCCGGCAGTAACAGTTCAGCCGAAGCGCAGCCGTTCTATGTCAACTCTCCCTACGGGATTGCGCTGGCGCACAACGGCAATCTGACCAATGCTGACAAGCTGGCTGATGAAATTTTCCGCTCGGATCTGCGTCACATCAACACCACCTCTGACTCTGAAGTTCTGCTGAACATTTTTGCTCATGAGCTGCAGCAGATCGGCAAGCTGCAGCCCACCGCCGATGATATCTTCAATGCGGTGGAGAAAGTGCATGCGCGCTGTCAGGGTGGTTATGCGGTGGTGGCAATGATTACCGGCTACGGCATCGTTGCGTTTCGTGATCCCTGTGGCATTCGACCGCTGGTGTATGGCAAACGCGTAACGAGCCAGGGTGAAGAGTACATGGTCGCTTCCGAAAGCGTAGCGCTGGATACGTCCGGCTACACGCTGGTGCGCGATCTGGCACCGGGTGAAGCGATCTTCATCGACACGCAGGGCCAGGTTTCCACGCGCCAGTGTGCGCAGGTAAGTCGTGTCGCCCCGTGCCTGTTCGAGTTTGTTTACCTGGCGCGCCCGGACTCAATCATTGACGGTGTTTCCGTTCACCATTCCCGCATGGAGATGGGCGTCAAGCTGGCGGAAAAAGTGATGCGCGAACGTCCGGATCATGACATTGATGTTGTCATCCCGATTCCTGACACCAGCCGTACAGCGGCACTGGAAATGGCCAACACTCTCGGCGTCAAGTTCCGTGAAGGCTTTATCAAGAACCGCTATATCGGCCGTACCTTTATCATGCCGGGGCAAACTCTGCGCAAGAAATCCGTGCGCCAGAAGCTGAACCCGATCATGGCCGAATTCCGAGACAAGGTCGTGATGCTGGTGGATGACTCCATCGTACGTGGTACTACCTCAAAGCAGATTGTACAGATGGCGCGTGATGCCGGTGCCCGCAAGGTCTATTTTGCCTCGGCTGCACCTGAAGTTCGCTTCCCGAATGTCTATGGCATCGATATGCCGTCTGCCAGTGAACTGATCGCCCACGGTCGCACCGCCGATGAAGTCGGCGAGTACATTGGCTGTGACTGGATGCTGTATCAGGATCTGGATGACCTGAAGGAATCCGTTACCTGCTTCAATCCTGAGATCACTGAATTCGATACCTGTGTGTTTGATGGGCGTTACGTCACCGGTACGGTGGACGAGGACTACCTCGCGCGCGTGGATGCGAAGCGAAACGATGGTGCCATGTCGGCGTCTGACCCTTCGGTGGAAGACAGTAATGAGTCGGCTGACCTGCACAGCAAGATCGATTGAGGGTCGGGAATGAGCCAGTCTAAATTCGAGCGTGAAGCCCGTATCCAGTTCAGCCCTGAAGGGTACGAACTGGATACGCTGTCCGTGCGTGCAGGTCAGCACCGTACCGCTGAGGGCGAGCATGGTGATCCGATCTTCACTACCTCCAGTTTTGTGTTCTCAAGTGCCCGTGAGGCGGCCGCCCGTTTCGGTGGTGATGAGGATGGCAATATCTACTCCCGTTTTACCAACCCCACGGTGCAGGCGTTCGAAGAGCGTATTGCCGCGCTGGAAGGGGGGGAGCGTGCGGTTGCAACGGCGTCAGGTATGGCTGCGATCCAGAGCCTGGTACTGGCCCTGTTGAAACAGGGCGATCATGTTGTCTGCTCGCGCAGTGTATTCGGCTCGACCGTATCCCTGTTCAACAAATACATCAGCCGCGCCGGCATCAGTACAACGTTTGTTGATCCGACCGATGTATCAGCCTGGGAAGCGGCGATTACTCCGGCAACACGCCTGCTGTTCATGGAAACACCGTCCAATCCGCTGGCAGAGCTGACGGACATTGCCGCTGTGGCCGAGATCGCCCATCGCAATGATGCACTGCTGGCCGTTGACAACTGTTTCCTGACGCCGGCACTGCAGCGACCGCTGCTGCTGGGTGCCGATATCGTCATGCACTCCGCAACCAAGTATCTGGATGGCCAGGGTCGCTGTGTTGGTGGTGTGCTGGTGGGGCGAGACAAGGAGATGGAAGAAGTGTTTGGCCTTATCCGTACCGGTGGCGCCTGCATGAGCCCGTTCAATGCCTGGGTATTCCTTAAGGGGCTTGAGACCCTGCCGCTGCGGATGCGTGCACATTCCGAGAGCGCGCTGGAGATGGCTGCCTGGCTGCAGCAGCAACCGGGGATTCGCAAGGTCTACTATTCGGGACTGCCATCGCACCCGCAGCATGCACTGGCCTGTCAGCAGCAATCGGCTTTCGGCGGTGTGCTTTCGTTCGAGGTTGAAGGCGAGCGTGAAGAGGCCTGGCGCTTTATCGATGCCACACGCATGGTTTCGATTACCGGTAACCTGGGCGACGTCAAAACGACCATCACCCATCCGGCAACCACTACGCATGGGCGCATGAGCGTCGAAGAGCGTGAGGCGGCCGGTGTGCGTGAAGGCCTTATCCGCCTGTCGGTTGGGCTGGAGTCACTGGATGACATCAAGGCCGACATGCAGCTTGGTCTTGCTGCGCTGCGTAATTAAACACATCCGGCTGCGGGTGTTCTGCCCGCAGCCTGTTGCCTGATACCGCTCCTGATGAAAATCCTGCTGGCCCCGATGGAGGGCGTTCTCGATCATACCCTGCGTGACATCCTGACCCGTGTTGGCGGTATTGATCTGTGCGTCACCGAATTCATCCGGGTGACCGACCAGCTGTTGCCGCAATCCGTGTTTCATCGCCTGGCACCTGAGCTTGGTAAGGGGAGTGTAACCCCCTCGGGCACTCCGGTGATTGTTCAGTTGTTGGGTAACGACCCGGCGGCGCTGGGTGAAAATGCCGTGCAGGCGTTTGAGATGGGCGCCCCCGGTATCGATCTTAATTTCGGCTGCCCGGCGAAGACCGTTAATAAAAGTCGTGGCGGCGCCATTCTGCTGAAAGACCCTGAAGAGGTGTATTCAATAACGTCCGGCGTGTGCCGAGCGCTGAATCAGCGTGTGCCGTTAACCGCAAAAATGCGACTTGGCTTTTATGATAAATCGTTGGCGCTGGAGAACGCTCAGGCGCTTGAAGCGGCGGGCGCGCGTCAGATTGTGGTACATGCGCGCACTAAGGTTGAGGGCTATCGCCCCCCGGCGCATTGGGAGTGGATCGCCCGCATTCGCGAGTCAGTATCCATTCCGGTGATCGCCAATGGTGAAGTGTGGACGCTGGAGGATCACCGGCGCTGCCGTGAGGTCAGTGGCTGTGAGGATGTGATGATCGGTCGTGGCCTGATAGCGAATCCTTTCCTGGCGTTGCAGATCAAGGGGCTGACCGGATACGAAGCACATGATCGGTGCTGGCCTGAAGTCCTGTGGCTGGTGCTGCAATACCACCGTCTGGTCATGCAGCGGATACAGCCTCGCCATGTTCACGGCCGCACCAAGCAGTGGCTGCAGATGATGAAGCGACACTACCCCGAAGCCGAGCTTCTGTTTACCCAATTGCGTACCGAGCGTGATGCGCAGGCCATTGAGTGCCTGCTTGTACGTGAATCAGACCGCCTTGGCATCAATCCGGATCGGCAATCGACGTGAGCCCCAGTGGCCATGATCGGCCTCGAATACACCCGGAATGCGGTACTGACATTGAGTGCAGCAGCCGTCCGCCGTCAAATTCCATTCGGTAATACGATAGCCATCACGACAAATCACGGCGCTGGCGCATTGCGGACACCAGGTCGTATTGCCTTCGGGGTCGGGCAGGTTGCCGGTATAGACAAAGTGCAGGCCCTGCTCAAGTGCGATCTGACGAGCGCGCCGCAATGTTTCGATGGGTGTTGCCGGATAATCTCGCATCTTCCAGTCGGGGTGAAAGGCCGTGAAATGCAGCGGTACATCAGCCCCAAGGTGGGTGCGTATCCAGTGGCTTAGCGCCTCCAGCTCCGTATCACTGTCATTCTCGCCCGGAATCAGCAGGGTCGTGATTTCAAGCCAGGTGTTTGTTTCGTGGAAGATGTATTCCAGTGTGTCCAAAACCGGCTGTAGCTGGCCACCACATATTTTTTCATAAAAGCGTTCACTGAACGCCTTCAGATCCAGGTTGGCGGCATCCATCACGGCATAGAACTCCTCCCGTGGCTCTGGGCAAACATAGCCAGCCGTGACGGCGACTGAGCGAATGTCCTGTTCATGGCAGGCCTTGGCTATATCAATTGCATACTCATGAAAAATAACCGGGTCGTTGTAGGTGAAGGCAATGCTGCGACAGCCGTGCTGGGCGGCCGCAGCTGCAAGGTCTGAGGGTGAGGCCTGATCGCACAGTCGGTCGGTTTCCCGTGAGCGTGAGATGTCCCAGTTCTGACAGAATTTGCAGGCCAGATTGCAACCGGCGGTTCCAAATGAAAGCACCGGAGTGCCGGGCAGGAAATGGTTCAGCGGTTTTTTCTCGATGGGGTCGATACAAAATCCGCTGGAACGACCGTAACTGAACAGTCTGATCTGATCATGCTCGCGCCCACGGACAAAACAGAGTCCGCGCTGCCCCTCATTGAGCTGGCAGAAGCGGGGGCAAAGGTCGCATTGCACCTTGCCGTTGTCCAGACGGTGCCAGTAGCGTGTTGGAACACTGGTTTCGGGCTTCATGATCTGCGAATCCACTCTTCATGACTATACTCTGAGCATAGCAAAGCATCTGCGGAGAGAGGTGATGACTGCAGCCATACGCCCGGCAGCGGTTGCCGGAATGTTTTACCCTGCCAGTGCGCAGGCGCTCAGTATGTTGGTGGACGATCTGCTGGAACATGCACAGGAACCCGAGCAGCTGCCGCGGCTGCCACGAGCGCTGGTGGTACCACATGCGGGTCTTGTTTACTCCGGGCCAATAGCGGCATTGGCCTATCGTCTGCTGCAGCGCGAGTTGTCACGGGCGCAATGGCGGCGTGTGGTGCTGCTGGGGCCCAACCATCGATTGCCCTTGCGCGACATGGCGCTGCCGGAAGAGGCGGGCTGGCATACCCCGCTGGGCGACATGCAACTGGATCGTCCTTTCATGCAGCAGTTGCAACAGTCTTTCGAGCTGGCGGTGCGCTCTGATGTTCATCTGCCCGAGCACTCCCTGGAGGTACAGCTGCCGTTCCTGCAGCGGGTAGCCCCTGAGCTGGCGCTGGTGCCCATACTGGTTGGGCAAACAGAGTCTGAACAGACGTCACGGCTCATACGGTACCTTTGGCAGGATCCGCATACGCTGGTACTGATCAGCTCGGATTTGAGTCATTACCACTCCTGGCAGGAAGCGCGGCGGCTGGATGCGATCACGACGGGTATGATTCTGGCCGAGGAGCCGCAACTGGGCTCCGAGCAGGCCTGCGGCTGCCATGCGCTGAACGGTCTGTTGCTGGCGGCACGGCAGGCAAAACTGGAACTGAGTTGTCTTGGTCAATGCACCTCCGGTGATACGGCCGGTGACAAGGCGCAGGTTGTTGGCTATGGGGCTTATGTCTGTTTCTGAATTTACATCCGTGCAGCGTACACAGATGCTGGCGATGGCACGCAGTGCCATAACGGCAATTCTGAATGCGGAGCGGCCTGACGTGCCATCAGTCGATGATTTGCCTGACTGGCTAAAGCCCCTTCGGGCCTGTTTTGTCACGCTGGAAAGCCATAAACGCCTGAGGGGGTGTATCGGTTCGCTGGATGCGCACAGACCTCTTGGGCAGGACATCATACTGAATGCTGTCAGTGCGGTAACGCGGGATCACCGCTTTGCCCCGTTGCAGCCAGGTGATCCTGTGCGGATCAGTCTCTCTGTACTGTCACCTTTGACACCTCTGCCTGTATCCAGTGAGACCGAGCTCTTGGCTGTCCTGCAGCCGGGCAGGGACGGGGTGGTCCTGCAGGCGGGTGAGCACCGTGCGACTTTTTTGCCGGTGGTATGGCAAAGCCTCTCAACGCCCGAGGCATTCATATCGGAGTTGAAACGCAAGGCGGGACTGCCGAGCGACTACTGGTCCGACAATGTGCGTATCTGGCGCTATCATACCGACAGCTTCGGTGAGGAGAGGGAGATGCCGGTTGTGGCAACCGGCACCTGCTGATCAGGACTCGCTGCGTTTGGTCGCGAACTGATCCACATCGTTGGTAATGCTGACATCCACTTTGGGGGCGGGAATGCGGAAGTCGTACACTCGCTCCCAGCCATCAGCGTCCGGGGCGCGCTCCCATACCGTGCCGGCGTTGTATTCGACCAGCTCAGTCAGGGATGGGTCAATTTCACATACCCTTTCAAGCGGAATCGGGATCAGATTGATCTGTTCATTTTCCAGGAACTCTTCAGTTTCATACCCGGTGAACATGCGCCAGCCAGTATCGTTCAGATGTTCTGGCACGGTCTTGTACATGAACCGGATCGGCAGCTTTTCCTCCAGCAGCAGACGCGAGACCAGTGCAAGATAGCCGTTCTTGGTCTGGGCTGTTTCATCGGCCTGGCTCAGTGGCTGATCGGGATTGGGTGATTTCATCGGTATGGGCCTTACGCTGTTTCGGGTAGCTTACGCAGTGCGGAGTATAACAGTTTGCCTGTACGTGCCGGAAATCAGCCGACGGAACAAACGAAAACCCCCGTCACTGGGACGGGGGTTCTGGGGTCGCGTCAGGGGTGACTTTACATCACCCCGGTCGGCGCAATCAGGCTTCTACGGTCGGGATGACGGTAGCGGCCTTGGCTACGTAGTTTTCCATCTGATCGAAGTTCAGGTAGCGGTAGATTTCACCCGCCATGCTGTCGATCTTGTTGGCGTAGGCCATGTACTCGTCAACGGTCGGCAGCTTGCCTTCCAGCGCCGCAACGGCCGCCAGCTCGGCAGATGCCAGGTAGACGTTGGCGCCGTCACCCAGACGGTTCGGGAAGTTACGCGTAGAGGTGGAGACTACGGTAGACTTCGCGGCCACACGTGCCTGGTTGCCCATGCACAGGGAGCAGCCCGGCATTTCCATGCGAGCGCCGGCCTTGCCGAAGATGTTGTAGTAGCCTTCGTCGCTCAGCTGGGCCTGGTCCATCTTGGTCGGCGGGGCGATCCACATGCGAGTCGGGATGGACTTGCCGGAGGACTCCAGCAGTTTACCGGCGGCACGGAAGTGACCGATGTTGGTCATGCAGGAACCGATGAACACTTCATCGATGCTCTGACCAGCCACTTCAGACAGCAGGCGAGCGTCATCCGGATCGTTCGGAGCGCACAGGATCGGCTCCTTGATTTCGGACAGATCGATCTCGATCACTTCAGCGTACTCGGCATCAGCGTCTGCACGCATCAGGCTCGGGTTCGCCAGCCACTCTTCCATGCCCTTGATGCGACGCTCAATAGTGCGTACATCGCCGTAGCCTTCAGCGATCATCCACTTCAGCATGACGATGTTGGAGCGCAGGTACTCGGCAACAGAGTCTTCAGACAGAGTGATGGTGCAACCTGCAGCAGAACGCTCTGCGGACGCATCAGACAGCTCAAACGCCTGCTCAACAGTCAGCTCTTCCAGGCCTTCGATCTCCAGTACGCGACCAGAGAAAGCGTTTTTCTTGCCAGCCTTTTCTACGGTCAGCAGACCCTGCTTGATGGCGTAGTAAGGAATGGCGTGTACCAGGTCACGCAGAGTGATACCGGCGTTACGCTTGCCCTTGAAGCGAACCAGGATGGACTCCGGCATATCCAGCGGCATGACACCGGTGGCAGCGGCGAAGGCGACCAGACCTGAGCCGGCCGGGAAGGAGATGCCCAGCGGGAAGCGGGTGTGGGAGTCACCACCGGTACCCACGGTATCCGGCAGCAGCATGCGGTTCAGCCAGGAGTGGATAACACCGTCACCCGGACGCAGCGATACACCGCCACGGTTCATGATGAAGTCCGGCAGGGTGTGGTGGGTCGTAACGTCAACCGGCTTCGGATAGGCAGCGGTGTGGCAGAATGACTGCATGGTCAGATCGGCTGAGAAGCCCAGGCACGCCAGGTCTTTCAGTTCGTCACGAGTCATCGGACCGGTGGTGTCCTGAGAACCAACGGTGGTCATCTTCGGTTCGCAGTACATGCCCGGACGTACACCGTCCAGACCGCAGGCCTTGCCGACCATCTTCTGAGCCAGGGTGAAGCCCTTGCCAGTATCGGCCGGCTGTTCCGGCTTGCGGAACAGGTCGAAACCTTCCAGACCCAGGGCGGCGCGTGCCTTCTCGGTCAGACCGCGACCGATGATCAGCGGGATACGGCCGCCGGCACGTACTTCGTCCAGCAGAACCTGAGTCTTCAGGCCGAAGGTGCAGATGACTTCATCGGTACCGTGCTTGCATACTTTGCCTTCGTACGGGTACACGTCGATCACGTCACCCATGTTCAGGTTTTCAACCGGCATTTCGATCGGCAGGGCGCCCGCGTCTTCCATAGTGTTGTAGAAGATTGGTGCGATCTTGTTACCGAAGCAGTAGCCACCGGCACGCTTGTTCGGCACGAACGGGATGTCGTCGCCGAAGAACCACAGCACGGAGTTGGTAGCAGATTTACGGGAAGAACCGGTACCCACAACGTCACCCACGTAGGCAACAGGGAAGCCTTTGGCTTTCACTTCTTCGATCTGGGCCAGCGGGCCTTTCACGCCGGGTTCTTCCGGGTTGATGCCGTCGCGTTCCATCTTCAGCATGGCATTGGCATGCAGCGGGATGTCAGGACGTGACCAGGCATCCGGAGCCGGAGACAGGTCGTCAGTGTTGGTTTCGCCCGGTACCTTGAATACGGTTACGGTGATTTTTTCGGCGACTTCCGGCTTGGAGGTGAACCACTCGCCGTCAGCCCAGGACTGCATGACCTGCTTGGCGTGCGCGTTGCCTGCTTCAGCTTTTTCCTGAACATCGTGGAAGGCATCAAACATCAGCAGGGTGTGAGACAGCGCCTTGGCAGCCGTCGGAGCCAGTGTTTCAATATCCAGGCACTCGACCAGCGGGGCAATGTTGTAGCCGCCGAGCATGGTGCCCAGCAGTTCAACCGCTTTCACCTTGTCGATCAGAGGGGAGGTCGCTTCACCCTTGGCAATCGCGGCCAGGAAGCCAGCCTTGACGTATGCGGCCTGGTCAACGCCAGCCGGTACGCGGTTGGTGATCAGGTCCAGCAGGAACTCTTCTTCGCCTGCAGGCGGGTTTTTCAGCAGCTCGACCAGGGCAGAGGTCTGTTCGGGATCAAGCGGCTTCGGCGGTACGCCTTCTGCAGCGCGTTCTTCTACATGTTTACGATAAGCTTCAAGCACGATATGGCCCTCATCTGTTTTCACCGCCGGACGCCGGAGTGGTCCTACTCCACCGACGGCGTATCGACTAGGTATCGAATGGTGATTGGCGAGCGAATTCTAGCGGAAGGGGGTGACAAAGTTAAGATGTGTCGACAATCGTCTTACCAAAGTATAAGAGCATGCAGCCTGAAGGGTTCAGGCCATAAGGCAGGCACAGCAGGGTCTGCCGGTGCCAATGACCGGCAAACTCATCAGATTGGGCAGCGATGGGGAGGAGGTCAGCCCAATCGAAGGATCTCGTTCTCGCCCGACACCTGAAACTCGCCTTTCTTGTCGTCCAGGACTTTGACCTGGCGGCCATCCTGAGTCAGGTATTCCGGAAGCTCCTGCTCCCATTCGGCTTTTTTCTTGAGGCTCCAGGGAGCGCGGTAGTGTTGCCGCATCACCAGCATGACAAATCGACCATCTTCACCGTGGGTGGGAAAGCTGCTGTCGTAATACTTGTGCATCTGAAAATACCAGTTTCTTGTTATTGGAAGATTGCCGAGTGTGAAACTCGGTGCACAGATAGCCTGAGCGCCTTTAAAGCTAGTCCAGATAATCGGTATGGGCAAATTGAAGAAGGCTTTTTCTTTATTCGTATTGGGTATTTTGTTTTCTTTGGTTAAAACAACGACTGAAACAAGAGTATTAATTAAATGTGTCCTAAAAAAGACATCACTTTAAAACATGTGATTGCATCCAGCCCAGTCATGGCGGCGAACAGAGTGTCAGTGGTGATATCAGGCAGCCCTGAATATTGAAAGGTTGATTCAAGGCTGTTGATGCCGGTCAATATTAGTGGAAGCGAGTTTGAAATCATCTTTAAAGCTACGTATAACACTCGGATACATTATCTCAGGCAGGAGGTAGCCTTGATGAACTTGGCAGTCAGTCAGGCTGAAGTCGCACAGGAAGAGCGTCCGGTAAATGCTGATTTGCAGTTAAGCAAACTGCAAATCATGTTCAATTTACAGGTCGACAAGCGACTGATCTACGCCGGTACCCAGCCAACTGTTGCTCTACGTTATCTCACGCGGCTGGTAGCCGCTCGTCCTCGTACCCTGCGTAACCATATTCGACGCATCTATCTTGCCATTCAGTGTGCTGACAGCGACCGCGTTACCGGTGCGCTGATCGATCTGTTGCTGGTTCTGCGCGGCAGAGGACAATTTCTGGTCAATCGCCTGATTCAACAGGCCGGTCCCTTGATTAAGTCGGAATACCGGATCGCAATGAACAAGGCCGTCGACACCCGTGATCTCTCTCGTCTGGCAGAGCTTCCACTGGAATATGCCGTGCTCAGTAATGGGCGCTGCATGCAATTTTCCAGACAGAAACTTCACTGAGTGCTTTTAGAAGGAATGTGCAATGCCGGTCAATGGTAAGCATTCAATAGGCATTATCGGCTTCGCGGCCAACGAAGCTGCAATGCTTGAGATCTTTTTTAACGGCAACAAGGCCAAGGGCTTCAAGCTTGTGCCGGCCGACAAGGCTGAATCGCTGCTGATCGGAATCAGCGATGCCAACAGTCGGCAGCAAGTGGAAGGGTGGGTGCGTCAGAATGGCAGTCGTCCTTTTATTGCTGTCGTAGACTCCGGTGCGGCGGAAAAGGTGAATGGGAAAAGCATACGTCTGACCCGGCCCTTGAGTATGGGGGCGTTGCAGCAGGCGCTGTCTGATCTGCAGTTGCAGCTTGGTTCGGCACCCGTTTCGTCTGCATCACAGATGATGTCGCCCGAGCAGCCGTTGCAGGGACAGCAGGATCAGCGTACAGCCGCTTTTGCGGAGTGGCAGGCACGTAAGGAGCGCAGCAGTCAGGCATTGAATGCCTGGAAAGGCGGCAACAGTCAGCGCCAGAGCGAAGCACTTCGCAGCCGCTTCAGCCTGGAACGGAATGAATTGAACAACCTGATTCTGGATGCGCAAAATCAGCTCAGGCAGCAGCACTCGGAAGTGAGCCCACCCAGGCCTTCGGCTCGGGCAACAGAGGCTGAGGTGCAGGAAACGGAATCACTGTTGTCTGATGAGCTGCGTGCGCCGCGTATTTCCGCTGAAATGATTCAGCAGTGTTGCGGTAACCTGCCTGACGTTAATCTGGACTCCGCAAGTGAACGTCGCCGCGTGTATTTCAATCTTGATGGGCTGTTGCTGCCCTGGATCAAGCGCTGTATCGAAGCGGGAAATGCATCCGGCAAGCCGCAGCAAGTGGTCGGCGTTCCTGGGGCTCTTTTTTACCTGCCAGAGGACAAGGAGTTTCTGGTCACCCTGGACTCTGACCTGCTGCTGCAGTTGACCCGCACCCGGTTTGGTTTTGAAGAGATCTCACTGCTGGAGCGTGAGCCGGATGCCGAACTTCCCAAAGGGCGACGGGTTGCCGCGGATGAACTGCTTTGGCAGCTGGCGCTGTTTACAGCTCGTGGTCGCCTGCCTGACACGCTGTCTGCGGAAGAGCATCGGTTGCTCAACTCAATACCTGACTTCGAGCGTCTGCTGGAGACGCCCCATGCGCGAAGCATTGCGGAGCTTTGGCAGAGTCAGCGATTGTCAGCACAGAATATTGCCTCAATGTTAGGTGTGCCTCAGCGCTTTGTATTTTCGTTCCTTGTGGCAGCGGACGCCATCGGTCTGTACTGTCCATGACCGGAAATGTGTGTATCACACCATGGATCTTTCGGAGTTAAACCGTGAATCAAGAACAGAATGATACCCCGCGGTATTTTCAGGTGACGCCCAGTGGCGCCTATTACGCGACACTGAACACCGAGCCCGAAGCACTGCGTGCCTTGCTGTTGCAGCTGCTGAGTGCTGATACCCATATTCCGTATATCAGCTCGCTGCTGCAGAAACTGACCGGAATGGGTGAGGAAGAAGCGCAGACGTTGCTCGATAAGGCAGTACAGCACGGCTTTGTTGATCTGCCGCAAAACCCCGAACCCATTGCGGCTGGCACTATTGAACAGCTGTTACCCGAATTTCTGCCGCAGCTGGCCGATGGCCGTGTACTGCTGGCAGACGATCAGGGCTTCTGCCTGGGGCAGTCGGGGTTCGGTGCCGAAGAGGCTGAAGCCGTGGCGGGGATGGCAGCTGATCTGGTGTCCATGCATGAGCGCCATCAGGCGCTGCTTGGCAGACACCTCGGGTTTGATGGTTCGTCCTGGGCGCTTGTGGACGCTGTGGGACAAAGTGAGCTGGGTTTCTGGACACTGCATGTAGGTGAGCAGAAATTCCTGCTAATTCTGGAAGGGATGCCTCATTTGAATCGGCAGCCTTTTGTGGACTTGATGTCGGTGTTGATCCGACGCTACCTGGATTACTGATAAAGCGGGCTGGCCGTTTTATACAGGATTAAAACCAGCGCTAATGGCCTAAAAGGAGACTACCATGCGCTCAGAAATGTTGACTTCCATTCTCAACGATCTCAACGGAACCTCTGCAGAAATCGAAGCTTCGGCCGTGATTTCTACAGACGGTCTCGTCATTGATGCACTCCTGCCTGCCGGCATGGATGAAGACCGTGTGGGTGCAATGAGTGCAGCCATGCTGTCGCTCGGCGAGCGTACCTCTCAGGAGCTGGCCCGTGGTGAGCTTGAGCAGGTGCTGGTCAAGGGCAAGGACGGCTACATCCTGATGACTCACGCAAACCCCGAATCAGTGCTGACTGTTGTTGCCAAGACCAATGCACGATTGGGTCTGATCTTCCTCGATGTCAAGCGCGCTGCAGAGGCTATCGGTAAGATTCTCTGAATCTTTCAAAGTGCTGGGCGTGCATGGAAGCATCAGTTAACTGATATGCACGCTTTTCTATCGGCCTGGAGTGTCTATGTCCGAACAAGATACCGGTGCCGCCACTGAGGTGCTGATCAAATATTTTGATGGCACTGAACGGCTGGCGAAGATCGTGGATCGCGAGGTGCCCTATCCGGATGGCAAACTGATCGTGTCCCGTACTGACCCCCAAGGCATCATTACTCACGCCAACCGCGCATTCATTGAAATGTCGGGTTACACCCGTGAAGAGCTGCTGGGAACCAATCACTATATTCTGCGCCACCCTGACATGCCCGCGGTGGCATTCAAGGACCTCTGGGATACCGTTGCCCAGGGCAAGAAGTGGCAGGGTTATGTGAAAAATCTGCGTAAAGATGGCGCGTATTACTGGGTGAAAGCAACGGTCATCCCGAATATCCGTAATGGCGAGCTGGTCGGGTATACCTCGGTTCGGCGCAAGCCATCACGCAGCAAAATCAAAGAAAGCGAAGCCCTCTACGCGACGCTTAGGTAATGGGGTGCTGCGATGACTCTTAATCTATCGGTCAGTCCTGACTTTCCGCCGTCACATCTGTCGGGCTGGTTCATTTTCAACACCTGGCTGCAGCGACAGCTGGGTACGGGCGTTCATCTTGAGCTGTATGACAGTTTCGATGCGCAGCGTGAAGACATTCGTAATGGCAAGATCGATCTGATCTATGCCAACCCCTACGATGCCTCGATGCTGGTTCGCGAGCTGGGTTTCAAGGTGCTGGTGCGACCGCGCAACCGTGCGGATGAAACACTGGTTGCCACGGCTGTATCCGATTCCCGAGAGCAGGTTGAAGACCTGAAACCGGGCATTACCGTTGCCACCACGGCTGATCCTGACGTACATACGATGGGGATGATCATGCTGGAGTCGGCTGATCTGGATGCCGGCAATGTTACCTTCCTTGAGCTGGACAGTTATGTTCTGGTGGCAAAGGCGCTGCTCAACGGCAAGGCTGATGTTGGCTTTTTCCTGCAGGCGGGGTATGACGAGCTTTCCGAGCTGATTCGCAAGAAGATGAAGCCTTTGGTAAGCAGTCAAATCAGTGTGGTACACCATACGCTGGTGGCCGGCCCCCGAATGGAGGAGCATATCCCGTTGCTGCTTGAGCGCTTGACCAACATGGAACATGACCCAAAGGGTCAGGATGTACTCAAGAGCATGGGGCTTGACGGCTGGGATCAGATGCATGAAGAGCAGACCGAGTTCATGATTGATCTCATTGATACGCTGATTGACTGAACCATCGGCTGTCGATAGAGCGGGGTGCTGTTATAATGCGCCCCGTTTTTATTTGCAGAAACAGGTAATGCTGGATGGACGCCCTGAGCGAAATCAAAGATTTTCTTGGCTGTGAAACTCCAAAGGAGTGGCTTGAGCTGGCTGCGAAACCCGAATCCCAGCTGATTCTGCTCACCGATCATGCCCACTGCGAGAAAAAAGCCGCCTCCACTGCAATGACGTTGATGTTTCGTTATGTGGACCGTTCGGATCTGCTGAACAAGATGTCCCGGCTGGCGCGCGAGGAGTTGATCCATTTTGAGCAGGTGCTGGCCCTTATGGAGGCTCGGGGTCACCGTTATGACCACATGAGTCCGGCGCGCTATGCAGGTGGCCTGCGCACAACCGTCAGAACATCTGAACCGGGGCGCTTGATTGATGTGCTGATCATTGGGGCTTTTATCGAGGCGCGCTCCTGTGAGCGCTTCGCGGCGCTGGCGCCTTCACTGGATGATGAGCTGGCAAAGTTCTACCGTTCACTGCTGAAGTCAGAGGGGCGTCACTATCAGGATTATCTGCAATTGGCGCGAGACTATGCAGGTGAGCCGATCGATGACCGCATCGAACATTTTCGTCAGATTGAGCGTGAGTTGATTCTGGCCGAGGATGACGAGTTTCGCTTCCACAGCGGTCGTCCCTCGGCTTCCCTTATAGCTGCTGCCTGAGAACAGGCTGCAGCGCCTCTCCAGCCGGAAGGTCAAAGGCGTACAGGCGGATACCCTGTGCGTCCATCTCCAGATACCACCCCTCTCGGTCCCAGTCTCCCAGCACAATGCGCTCGCCGCGATCACCGTTTTGTCGGTGGTGCAGTGCGGGGCGGTGGGTGTGGCCGTGAATGATCAGCTCCACTTGCTCACGCTGCATCAACTCGCTGACGGCTGTGGCGGATACATCGGTGATGGCCTCGGCCTTGCCGGCCGTTTCGCTGCGGCTGGTTTCGCGCAGCTGTTGGGCTATCGCCATGCGCTCGGCCAGGGGTTTGGCGAGAAATGCCTGTTGCCACTGCGGGTTGCGTACCATGTGGCGAAACTGCTGATAGTCCTGATCGTCAGTGCACAGTTGGTCGCCATGCAGTACCAGAAAAGGACCCTGTTCCGACTCAAGGCGTACCACCTCAGGCAGTAATGTGACCTCAAGGCGTGCAGCTGCCTCCTGGCCGAACAGAAAGTCTCGGTTGCCGTGCTGAAACAGGATGCGTGTGCCCTGAGCGGACAGCTTGCGCAGTGCCTGGTAAACAGGCTCCAGGTATTCCGGTGCGCCATCGTCACCCACCCAGGCTTCAAAAATATCGCCCAGCAGGTAAAGCTCATCAAAGTCAGGTGCTGTCTGCTCCAGCAACATAACAAACGCCCGGATAATGTCCGGGCGTTTGTCGTGCAGGTGCAGATCGGCGATGAACAGCCGTCGCATTACTCGTCCGCTTGTTTGATGCTGGCTGACTCAATGACCACGTCTTCAACCGGAACGTCCTGGTGTCCGGCGCGCATGGTGGTGCTGACCGCCTTGATCTTGTTGACCACATCCATGCCGTCGACAACCTTGCCGAATACGGCGTAACCCCAGCCTTCAGTGGTTTTGGCCGTGTGGTCGAGGAAGGTGTTGTCAGAGATGTTGATGAAGAACTGAGCCGAGGCAGAGTGCGGGTCCATGGTGCGGGCCATGGCAATGGTGCCGGTCTGGTTGGACAGGCCGTTATCGGCTTCGTTCTTGATCGGTTCACGGGTCTCTTTGGAGATCATGCCGGGCTCGAAGCCGCCACCCTGGATCATGAAACCGTCGATTACGCGGTGAAAGATCACCCCGTCATAGAAGCCATCGCGTACATACTGCTCGAAATTAGCTGCGGTTTCCGGCGCCTTTTCGTGGTCCAGTTCCAGTGTAATGTCGCCGAAATTGGTTTGCAGGATGATCATATCGGTTTCCCTGTTTCTCTTATGTGTGGGGCTATTATACTCAAGTCTTACATCGCTGCATCCACCTGATGACGGCGGCTGTGATTTGAGCCGGTGTCCGCGTGCGTGCAGGGCTGATCTGCGGTTATAATGATCGGCTTCAGTTCCGGCAATCGGCCGGCCTTTTTCAGCTTCGACAAGACATGGATATGACCAGAAACGACAGTCCCAAGCCGAACAACTTTATCCACCAGATTATTGAAGATGATCTCAGCAAAGGCCTGAACGATGGGCAAGTGGTGACTCGATTCCCGCCTGAACCCAATGGCTATCTTCACATCGGTCATGCCAAGTCGATCTGCCTGAACTTTGGCACGGCGCTGCGCTTCGATGGCCAGTGCCAGCTGCGCTTTGATGACACCAACCCCGAGAAGGAAAGCCAGGAGTACATCGACTCCATTATCGAAGATGTACGCTGGCTCGGGTTTGAGTGGAGCGGTGAGGTGCGTTACACCTCTGACTATTTCGAGCAGCTGTATGCCTGGGCGGTCCATCTGATCAATGAAGGCAAGGCCTATGTGGACAGCCTGAGCGCCCATGAAATGCGTGAGTTCCGCGGCACACTGACCGAACCCGGCAAAAACAGCCCCTACCGTGATCGCGACGTAGCAGAGAATCTGGCCCTGTTCGAGAAGATGCGCAACGGCGATTTTTCCGAGGGTGAGTGTGCGCTGCGTGCCAAAATCGACATGGCTGCGCCCAACATGAACATGCGTGACCCGGTGATCTATCGCGTTCGCCACGCTCATCATCATCAGTCCGGTGACAAGTGGTGTATCTACCCCTCCTATGATTTCGCTCACGGTCAGTCCGATGCCATCGAGGGCGTTACGCACTCCATCTGTACGCTGGAGTTTGAAGATCATCGCCCTCTGTATGACTGGTTCATCGACAATCTGCCGGTCCCGGTCAAGCCGCGTCAGTATGAGTTCGCCCGCCTCAACCTGAACTACACAATCACCAGCAAGCGCAAGCTCAAGCTGCTGGTTGACGAAGGGCACGTTAATGGCTGGAACGATCCGCGCATGCCGACCATCTCCGGTATGCGTCGTCGTGGCTTTACACCGGCTTCAATCCGCAATTTCTGTGACATGATCGGCGTGACACGCTCCAACGGCACGGTTGATATGGGGATGCTGGAAGCGGCTATCCGTGACGATCTGGATGCCAATGCACCGCGAGCCATGTGTGTCATCGATCCGATCAAGGTTACCATCAGCAACCTTGCCGAGGGTGAGCAGGAGTGGTTTGAACTGCCGGCGCATCCCAAGGATGAGTCCATGGGGCTGCGCAAGGTGCCGTTCACTCGCAATCTGCTGATTGAGCGTGAAGACTTTGCCGAAGAAAAGCCGAAGAAATGGAAGCGTCTGGCGCCGGGCGATGCGGTGCGCCTGCGTGGCGCCTATGTGGTGACCTGTGACGAGGTGATCAAGAACAAGCAGGGCGAAGTGGTAGAGCTGATCTGCAGTTATGACCCGGCTACCAAGGGTGAGAACCCCACCGGTTACAAACCCAACGGCGTGATTCACTGGGTGTCTGCCGATAACTCAGTGCCTTGCGAAGTGCGTCTGTATGACCGCCTGTTCACCGAGGCCAACCCCGATGCGGACAAGAGCCGTGACTTCCATGAGTTTCTGAACCCTGAATCTCTGCGTGTGATGTCTGATGCGCGTGCCGAGATCGGTTTGAAGCATGCCGTTGCGGAAAGCCGTTACCAGTTTGAGCGTAATGGCTATTTCTGCGTTGACCCTGACTCCAGTGAGCAGAAGTTGATCTTCAACCGCACCGTCACGTTGCGGGATTCCTGGGCCAAGATTCAGGCGAAGTAATCATGCGAGCAGGGATGCGCGTTGGGCCGGCAGTATTGCTGAGTGCGATGTTGCTGGCAAGCTGTGCCAGTCACCCGGTTGCTCAGCCAGCCAGCATCCTCTCAGTGCAGCGGTTGGCTGTACTGCCGCTGGAGGTGATTGAGTCTTCAGGGCTGGCTCGGCATGACGGGCGGCTTTGGACCCACAATGACAGCGGCGGTGAGCCGCTGCTTTATCGTCTCGACCAACACTCTGGCAAGGTACTGGAAACCCGTCGTGTGCGTGATGCGCTCAACTTTGACTGGGAAGAGCTGGCTCAGGATGATGCCTGGCTGCACGTGCTTGACTGCGGCAACAACCTTGGGCGGCGTGACTGGATGCAAATCTACTCGGTACGCTGGTCGGCACTGCAGTCAGGGAATGCCGGTGTGCCCGTTGCCTCGCGCTTGAAAGAGTTTCGTTTCGCCGATGCCGGCGAGTCGGCCGGTGCCTATGCCCACAACAATGACTGTGAAGCGGCCGCTGTGGTGAATGGCCGGCTCTGGGTATTCAGCAAGAACTGGCAGGATCGGCATACTCGGCTGTATCGGATTGATCCGACGGATCAGTCGCGGCAGACGGTTGAACCCGTTGGGCGTTACCCGGTCGGTGGCTTGATTACGGCTGCGGACTACGACCCTGGACGGCAGCGTCTGGTGTTGCTGGGCTATACCAAGGGGCGAATCAGCTCGCGAGCCTTTGTCTGGACGGTGCCTGTCAAGGACGACCTGCCGGACTGGGAAGGGGCTCAATATCACAGCCTCACGCCTGCAGGGCAATGGGAAGCCGTTCTCTGGACCCGCGATGGCCTTCTGCTGACGCGCGAGAGCAGTCTGCTTGGGCAGGCCTGGCTGGGCACTGTATCCTTGCCATGATCACAGGTCGCTTTCACGCTATAATCCCGTTTTTGCGCTTTCCACTCATTTCAGGTCTGGCGGATAGTAATGCTTCAAATCTATAACACTCTGACCAACAGCAAGACAGCCTTTACCCCCATTGAGCCCGGCAAGATCCGCATGTATGTCTGCGGTGTGACCGTGTACGACTACTGTCATATTGGCCATGCTCGGGTGATGGTTGCCTTTGACCTGATCACGCGCTACCTGCGTGCCCGTGGCTGGGATGTCACCTATGTGCGCAATATCACCGATGTGGATGACAAGATCATTCGTCGTGCAGCCGAGAACGATGAGCCCGTCGATGCGCTGACCGAGCGCATGATTGCTGCCATGCATGAAGATGAGGCGCGGCTGTTTGTGCTGCGCCCGGATCAGGAGCCGCGCGCCACGGCGCACATTGACGATATCATTGATATGGTCTCGACTCTGATCGAGAAGGGCTATGCCTATGCGGCAGCCAATGGCGATGTTTACTACCGAGTTGAGCGGTTTGAAACCTACGGTCGTCTGACCAACAAGGTGTTGGAAGACCTGCGCTCGGGCGCCCGTGTTGAAGTTGAAGAAGCCAAGGAAAGCCCGCTTGACTTCGTTCTCTGGAAGGCTGCCAAGCCTGGTGAGGTCAGTTGGCCTTCGCCTTGGGGTGAAGGGCGTCCCGGCTGGCATATCGAATGTTCGGCCATGTCCAAGTGCTGCCTGGGCAAAACCTTTGACATTCATGGCGGCGGTCCGGATCTGCCGTTCCCGCATCATGAGAATGAAATTGCCCAGTCCGAGGCGGCCAATGGATGCACCTACGTCAATTACTGGGTACATGCAGGGCCTGTTCGCATGGGGCAGGAGAAGATGTCCAAGTCATTGGGCAATTTCTTTACCATTCGTGAAGTGCTTAAACACTTCAACCCCGAAGTGATCCGCTATTTCCTCTCCAGTGTGCACTACCGCAGCTATATCGATTACTCGGAAGATGGGTTGCGCGAAGCGCACAGTGCGCTGGATCGTTTCTATCAGGCGCTGAAGGCAGTGCCTGAGCTGGCACAGGAAGTGACACTGCAGAACGACTATGAGCAGCGCTTTGTTGCCGCCATGGATGATGATTTCAATACGCCGCGCGCGCTGGCCGTTTTGTTTGAAATTGCCAGTGAATTGAACAAGGCGGTGCGTGAAGGTGATGCTGCAGCACCCCAGTTGGCGGCGCAGCTGAAACATCTGGCCGGGATGATTGGCTTGCTGCAGCAGGAGCCGGATCAATTCCTGCAGGGGGAAGCAGGTGAAGGAGATCTTTCCGCCGAGGAGATCGATGCGTTTATTGAGCAGCGTGCCCAGGCACGCAAAAACAGGGACTTTGCCGAAAGCGACCGAATTCGTGATCTGTTGGCTGACAAGGGCGTGATCCTTAAGGACAGCCGCGAAGGTACCAGCTGGTATCGCGAAAGCTGATCACTGGCAGGTGGCTGCGACTCCTTGCGGCTGCCTGCCATTCCTTTTGATCTAGAGTTGTTTGTCTTCTATGCGGGCCTGGTCGTCCTGCTGGCGCAGGTCGGCTGTCTGTGCCAGCTGTTCCTTGAGTGCCTGCAGCTGGGTGTAATCAAGGCCACGTCTTTGTTCGGTTACATCGCGCATCAGACAAACATAATGCCGGGTCTGCTGTTGTTCATCCTTCACCGCCGTGACATTGGTCTCCTGAATATAAAGTCGACCCTCCCGTGTGCGATTGACAATATCACCGCTCCACTCGCCGGTATCGATCAGCGTCTTCCACATGCGGTAGAAAAACGCGTTGTCATGATGACCCGAGTTGAGCACTGAAACACTGCGTCCTGCCATGGCGGCGGGGGCGTAGCCCGTCAGTTTCTGGAAGGCGGCATTGACCAGCTCGATCCTGCCGCGCTCGTCCGTGACCATGATGGCATCATGGCTGTGATGAAATACCGCATGGGCAATTCTGGACTCGTGGCGCTGTTCTTTTTCCGATGTGATATCACGAAACATCACCTGAATGGCCTGCTCGCCACGATAGTGGATCATGGTGCTTGATACTTCGGCTTCAAAGGTCGATCCATCCAGGCGCATCAGTTTCTGTTCTGCGGGCTTAAGTGTTTCGCCACGGGCCAGTGCGGCCCCGCGGTTACGAACAAAGTCCAGGCTGTCAGGGTGCACCAGAGTATCGATACTGCGCTGTATTAACTCATCTGGTGAATGGCAGCCGAACAGGGCAGCGGCGTGTTCGTTGGCAAGTTCCACAATCCCGTTGACATGCACCACAATCGCTTCAGGTGACTGCGTGAACAGTGTTCGATAGCGTTGATACATCTCTTCGGCGCGGGCAGCCATATGGCTGCTCAGGCGCAGTGCCTGATGCCGTGCCTGAATGAAAAACAGCAGCAGTGAGGCGATCAGCAGGGTCAGTGACAGGCCTGATATCAGCGTGGCACCGTGGTATTGGCTGAATGCATCCCGGTGAAGGTCGGGGTCGAGGGGGCTGACCTGAAGGTGGATTTTCTGTCCCGCCAGTTGCAGGCTGGCGGCGTGCTGCAGTCTGGCTTCGGGCTGATCCAGTGCAGGGTGGGAATCATAGCTGACCGAGGGGTTGCCCTGACGAGCATCGATCAGCTGGATTCGCAGCGGGTTGGTCAGATCGTTCAGGCTTTCCTCTACCAGCTGGCTCATGCTGAAGCCGAGCGTGACCCAGCCCAGAAAGGCTGCATTGGTCTGTACTGGCAACAGCAGCAGGTAATCCAGTGAGTTGATGTCGGTCGGCAGCAGGGACAGCGGCAGCGTAACGCTCATTTCACCGCTGGTCATCGCCTCCATGGCGGCAATGCGCCGTGAATCACCGCTGTAGATATCATATCCGAGCATGCGGTTTTCCACGGCTGCGGGTGTCAGGTGCATGATGACGAAGCTGGGCTGGTCGGCGACAGGTGGCGGGAAAATGGTCAGCTTGCGTTCGCTGTGCTGGTTGAAGCGATCAACAAAAGCCTGGCGTTCTTCAGGTGCAAGGTAGCGGGTGTAGGACAGACCAACGATTCCCAGGTCTGAGTAGCGCATGTCATAGGAATCAAACATCTGGTGCCAGCGTTGATTCAGCTGCAGGGTGGGGGCGTCGGGATGGTTCAGCACCAGGCCGCGGCCCGCTTTCATCAGCAGCGTGAAGCGATCAACCTTTTCCTGCAATACACGGCTGGTTTGCTGTACGGTTGCCTTGAAGCGATTTTCCAGCTCCTGGCGCTGCTGGGTGGCCTCGCGCTTCGCCAGTGTCAGGCTCAGCAGCGTGCCGGCGATGATTATCAGAGCAACCGGGAGGCTGATCTGACGCAGCCAGTAACGCAGGTGGTTTCTGTTGCGCTCGGGGAGGGTGTCCTTGTCCATTTGCATCCTGCAATATTCCTGCAAAACTTGTCCGTAAAAACTAGCAGATTTTCGCCATTAAAACAGGTGTTTTTGGGTGCCGGCTCAATCTGAAGTCGACACCCGCCATTCGCTAGCCTTCCAGCATGGCAGACGCTTCAAGCGTGTTTTCCATCAGGCTGGCAACGGTCATCGGTCCAACGCCGCCCGGCACCGGGGTGATCCAGCCCGCACGCTCGGCCGCAGGCTCAAACTCAACGTCACCGACCAGACGACCGTCATCCAGTCGGTTGATGCCGACATCGATCACAACCGCGCCGGGCTTGATCCACTCGCCCTTCACCAGTCCGGGGATACCAACACCAACCACAACAATGTCGGCACGGCGAACATGGGCTTCAAGGTCGCGGGTAAAGCGGTGCGTGGTTGTGGTAGTGCAGCCTGCCAACAGCAGCTCAAGCGTCATTGGTCGGCCCACGATATTGGAAGCGCCGACGATAACGGCTTCCTGACCATGCAGGTCGATACCGGTGGACTCCAGCAGTGTCATGACGCCTTTGGGAGTACAGGGGCGCAGTACCGGAATGCGCTGGGCCAGGCGGCCAAGGTTGAAGGCATGGAAGCCGTCTACATCCTTGTCCGGGCGGATCTGCTCCAGTACTTCGGTGGCATCAAGATGACGCGGCAGCGGCAACTGGACCAGAATCCCGTCCACATTATTGTCATCATTGAGTGTGCTGATCAGCTCCAGCAGCTCTTCACGACCGGTCTCGGCCGGCAGATCGTAGGCGCGTGAAGTAATGCCTACCTCTTCACAGGCATTTTTCTTGTTGCGAACGTATACCTGAGAGGCCGGGTCGCTGCCGACCAGAATCACGGCGAGGCAGGGCGCACGTTTGCCCTGTTCGAGACGGGCCTGAATTCCGGCGCGTACTTTCTGTCTGACCTCGGCGGCGATTTGCTTGCCATCAATAATGCGGGCGCTCATGGCTGGAGAATGTTCCTTTAAGCTGCATATAAGTGGGAAATGAATAATGCCGCCGATTTTCTCATCTTTGGGCCTGCAGGGCCAATGCACTTTTCTTTTGGCGGCACAGATACAGAGTGTTGTTTCTGCTGAAAAATATTGAATCCGGGTGTTGACCTTACCGAGGCGCTGCCTTAGGATACGCACCTCCTCGAGACGGGGTAGATACCCAAGACGAGGCGGCGTATTATGCGCCCGTAGCTCAATCGGATAGAGCAACGGCCTTCTAAGCCGTAGGTTGCAGGTTCGAGCCCTGCCGGGCGCGCCAGCATGCTGGTAAGGTCGTCTAAAAGGTTGAGTATACAAGGTTATGGTGGGCGTAGCTCAGTTGGTAGAGCCCCGGATTGTGATTCCGGTGGTCGTGGGTTCGAGCCCCATCGTCCACCCCATTACCTTGGAAGCTTCAGCCGCTGGCTGAAAAGTTGGCGGACGTGGTGGAATTGGTAGACACGCTGGATTTAGGTTCCAGTGCCGCAAGGTGTGAGAGTTCGAGTCTCTCCGTCCGCACCAAACACAGTAATTATGAATCCGTAATTACATCTTAAGGCCCCGTTTTTACGGGGTTTTCTGTTTTTAGAGTCACCTGTTAGCACCAGTTTAACCCCACTTATGCTTGTCACCTTTGTACAAAGCCTTGTACTATCCAGTTAGGTTTGTACAAAGAGGTTGAGATGAAGCGGCAAGATATCAAGCGCTTCCCACTTGCGGACTCCGTGATTGCAGCGTTGGAGGCTGAGGCTAAAACTTACAGGGTAAGGGACTCGGATGGCCTCTATCTCAATGTCACCAGTACCGGAACTAAATCGTGGCTGCTGCGTTACAAGTCAGTCAATGGTAAGTGGGCCTGGATGGGGCTGGGTGACTACCCTGATGTCTCTGGAAGGCTTGCCAGGGAAAAAGCTCGTGAGCTGCTGGCCAAAGTCAGAGATGGCAAAGATATTAGATCTGACAGTGCCAAGCGAGAGGCAATGCTGTTTGAAGTTATTGCTGAACGTTGGCTTGACCGTAAGATAGCTGCAGGCCGAGCACCTGGAACTACCCGTCAAATGCGGCTCTATCTTGACTCGGACATCTTGCCTGTCTTGAAGGGAAAACCAGTTGATAGCATCACCAGAAAAGACTGCACTTTGATACAGCAGCGGCTTGAATTACGTAAAGCTCATAACATGGCCAAGAAAGTCAGGAGCTGGCTAAACCAGATTTTCTCGCTTGCGATCGCTGAGGAGCACTGCGAATATAACCCCGCCAGTGAATTGAAACACGTAGCCGAAAAAGGACCTCCAACCAGGCACTACCCTTACCTGTTGGAGAATGAGTTACAGGCATTCCTCCAAGCCTTGCGCGATTCAAATAGCCGTAAACCGACTACAATCCTTATCCGTTTGGTTTTAAATACAGCTTGCCGACCAGGCATGGCCCGTCTGGCCCGTTGGGATGAGATTGATTTTGAAAAAGCGCTTTGGACGATACCGGCGAAACGTATGAAAATGCGACGCGAGCATCTAATACCTCTGTCGAGCCAGGTCTTGTTGATGCTGGATGAGTTGCGTGCAATCACCGGCCGCAGTGTCTATTTATTCCCTGGCAATGGTTCAGAAAACTCGACCCTGAGTGAAAATACTCTGAATAGAGCTCTGAGTTTGATTGGATATAAGGACCGGCTTGTAGGGCATGGTTCGCGTCACACTGCATCCACAATTCTGCGTGAACATGGCTGGCCGCGCGATATTGTAGAACACCACCTGTCCCATTATGAAACAGGGGTTGCGGGTGTCTACAACAAAGCGGAGTATCTGCCACAACGTAGAGTTATGATGCAGTGGTACAGTGACGCGCTGGCTGCCCTGGAAATTGGTGATAGTCCCCCCCTTATACCTGCTGAGATTCGTTCATAATTTTCTCACAGTATGTGTAGATGTCGATTAACCGGAAACGTACAGAGCTATTCCGGCTTGAGCCGTCCTTAAAGCCCTTCGGGCAGTGTGGATCATTTTTGCGGCGACGATCAAACTCACTGATACTCATTGCGAGCAGTGAAGCGGCCTCCCGCCGGGTGATAAGAGCGTAGTTTGGGTCAAAATTGCATTTCATGTTCATTGTTACACCTCTTGTGGTCCAGTGAGGTTAGCCTACTGCAATTCGATCATGTTCAAAGTCGGGAAAATGCCGATTTTTGGTAAAAACTCAAAAAACAAAAGTTTGATTTTTTCCTGGTTTCTATTGATGCTTCATTCAATTTCCGTTGTTTATCAATTAGATGCTTGCATATGGTTAATCACAATAAACAATAAAAAAGTTCGTATTCAAATTGGTCTGCCGATGGCTAGCAAAAGTTATTGAGCCTCGCCATCGGCCCTTTTCTTCCATGGGTATCTGTGATGACTATTAACTGAACCGGTCGAGGTGTTCTTCAGCGACACTCCATTTTCGCATCAACCTATGAACACCAACGGACATCAATAGCTCCGAAAGCTTGCGTGCATTCGCGCCGTAAAAGCCGATGTAATGTGCTTTACCGTGGCTATGAAGTGATCGGGACGGCTTGGCCTCAACTAAACGTTCGAATGTGTTTTCAAGCCAATCAGCAAGCCTAGGACTGGCAGTAACAACCTCAATTTTCAATGTTTTATTCTTGTCGCAAATATGACCATCTCCCTCAATGAGACCCACCAGATATGCAAGTAATTGTTCTTTGTTCAACTGCAACTCTGTAGGGCCCGTAAGTATGTAAGATTTACATGGCACTAAGTTCCAATTCGCTTCGAGATCATGTAACCACTGTGGTACTCCAGAAATTCGCAGCTCAGACTGGAGATGTGCTCCTACGGTAAAATCGCGAATGTTACCGGTATACCCTGTAATATCACGAATATACTCAAGCAGGTGGGCATCCGAATGTTTTAATGCTATTCCCACCTGGTTAATGATTTTTCCAGAACTTGCCGGTTTGACCCAACCATCTGCAGCCAGTAACCCCGCAACGTAGCTGTTTTGAAGATTGGGAGTTTCGAAAAAATCATACTTTTTCTGATACTTGGTATTCTTTTTTTTGTTCTGGAAGATAACGCCCAGTCTTCTGCCGCGTTGGCTCACTGATCCTTCAGTACGCCCAAGAGTTTTTGCAATATCGGCTCTGACCATGGACTGAGCATGCTGACGAATATAATCATCCTCCTCAATGGTATAGTGCTTTTCTGCATGCTTGCGATTGATCAGATTCAGACAGAAAGCTTTGCCACGTACAGAGCGTGAAGAGCGATCAAGCGACACTGCAATTTCTTCAGCAGGTATGCCATTTTCATATGCATCAATAATTTTTTTGATTTCTTCTTCTGTCCAACGTTTCTTAATGTGAATAGTCATTTTTTAACTCCATTGGTAAGTGGGGGATAACCCTTTATCACCCTGAGTTAATTATACAATATTGGCTTGATCTATGATAATTGCACCACTTCTTGTAGGCCTTGGAAGATATTATAAATCCAAGTAGGATTCTGTTATGAAAATCCAAGTTGGATTCTGTTTTTTGAGTCAAAGTTGGATTTTGCTCGGTCTGTTAAAAGCTTTTAATTATTTTATCTGCTGGCTATAAAAGATAATGATTCTATTTCAGTTCCCAGAAATTAGGAAGCAACCCCTGGATATCAGGTCTTAAGTACCTTGAGTCTATCAGTGTGATTGTTCCTGTATCAGTGGGGGAGCGGATAAGTCGTCCTGCTGCCTGACAAATCCTAGACATCGCTGGGTATAAATAGGTGTAATCTGATGCTCTTTCCGCACCAAATAGGCTTGCGTTTCTTAAGTAAAGCGCATTCGTGACTACTGATCTTGGCTGAAGTGATAAGGTGACAATGCTGACGCCAATTAAGTTATCACCTGGTAGGTCTACACCTTCTGAAAAGATACCACCCAGTACAGCAAACCCTATCAATCCTCGTTTATTTTTAAATTCATTAATAAAGTTAAGTCGTTTCTGCTCGCTCATTTTTGACGTTTGGATGATGGTTGGTATATCAGGGTATAGCTTCTTGAATTCGTCATGAATCTGATTCATGTATTTCAGGCTGCTAAGAAATATCATGTAGTTACCAGGTTTGCTTCGATATTGCTGCTCGATACATTTGGCGATTGGCTGAATAGTGGTTGTACGATATCTAAAGCCGGTATTGAGTGGCGAAATTTTAATGTCAACCTGACTTGATTTATAAGGTGCACTTATCTGTTTGAAATTAGTTTGTTTGGGTAGGCCCAGCACATCACGATAGTAGTCGGGTGGATTGAGTGTTGCTGAAAAAAGTATGCTTGTCTGCGCGTAGCTAAATCGTTGAGAAATTGCATCCGCGGGCACCAAGAGGTTCACCGATAGGGAAGACGTGATTGTTGGAGATTCATTTGAACCCGATTGCATAACTTCCAGTACATAGAGTGCTTTATCACCAAGCGACTCACTCAAATTCATGAAAGCTTCCGCCTTCAAGATGAAGTCGTTGACAGGAGGTTTCATGGACCGCAATGGTCCGAGCTCCCTGATTTGATGGCATAGTTTTTCCAAGCATCTACATAAAACAAGTGGGGCGGAGTGTAGCTGGTATTCTTTCCTCCGATCAGTATCATTCATTGCATTCTGCTCAGAATTATAATCGTGTAAGCTTTGCCACGCAGTTAATGTGTCGTTATGGGTTTTTCTTAGTGTAGGTGGAAGATGGTTGATCAGGTCAGTCAGATTGCCTTCTGATAGAGTTTCTGAGTACATCCCTCTCACGCGCTCAATGAGATTGTGACATTCATCAATCAGTAGCCCTATACGCCATTTGTGCTCCTTAACCAAAGTATATAGGCGAGCATGACGGCTGAAGAAAAGGTTTACATCCGCGACTATAATATCTGCCTTATCTATTAGTGATTGTGCCAGGTAGTATGGGCATACTCTGTTCTGATCAGCGACTTGCTTAATGCAGTTCTGATCCATCCAGTTTTCGTCTAGCGCTGATATAGCTGCCGGTTGTAAGTGCTCTTCAACTGCCAGATCACAGATGCTGTGATTACAGAATATTTCGGGCCGCTGGCACATGTTTTTTCGTGCTGACAGCTCCAAGACTCGAAGTGGTATTGGGTGGGGTTGTGCTGTTAGCAACTTTTTCAGGTCATTGATTATTGCAAGGCGCCCAGTCGTGCGCATGTTTAGCACAAATAGCTTATCCAGTTTCTTTTTTGGCATGGCCTTCAGTGCTGGAAACAGCACCCCGAGTGATTTGCCAATTCCGGTTGGGGCCTCTAGCAGCAGTGTGCTACCACTACACATGTGTTGGTACACTGTCTTGCTTAATTCGCGTTGATTAAGACGGAATTTTCCTGGGAATTTCATGTTTAGAAGAGCTTGGTCTCGCTGATCAAAATGAGATTGCTGACTGTGATCGCAAGGTGTGTACTCGTTATATTCGTTATCGTTGCTGTATTCGTTATAAAAATAATCCATGACGACCTCAAGCACTGTAATGCTGCGGTAAAGAAATCAGCTTTTATAAGCTGAAGACTTTTGCAGCTGTTTCTTAAAGTCCACATTATCATATTCGTTAAATACAGGAAGTTTGCTTCCGACTTTTGATTTACCAGCATCCTTGCTAATCGAGCTATTTAACCAGCGGTAGTTCTGCCCACCGAGTGGTATAGGCCGGTGATAGGTGTTCCCGCTTCATGGCCCAGGTCTTTTGGCTGCCCTGGCTGGCTAAAAAAACCTGTCCTTTGCCACTGTGATTAATACGGTCTAGTACGGCCATCAGTGCTTTGGCATTGGGTCGGATGGTGCTCGCATCAAACAGACTCGGTTGATATACACCCGGTTCATAGAAATCCGACAGCATTACACCCGCTTTCATATACCGGTATCCATCACGCCAGCAGGTCTTCAATAGCCGCATCGCAGTGGCAACCAGATCACGGGTATCGTCGGTTGGGGTTGGTAACTCGGCTGTTAATGATGGCATGTACTGGGGCTCATCGGGATTGAACCGGTTTGTGCGCAGGAACAGAGTGATCATTTTGGCACAGCGCTTCTCACCACGGAGCTTTTCCGCAGCACGTGAGGTGTACTGGCAGATCGCTGCGCGCATCGACTGGTAGTCCGTAATGCGTTGGCCGAAGCTGCGGCTGCAGACGATCTGCTTTTTGGTCGGCGCAACGTCTTCCAGCTCCAGGCATGATTCCCCGTTCAGTTCGCGGACGGTGCGCTCTACCACTACTGAATAATGGCGCCTGATCTGCTTGGGATCCGCATTGGCCAGATCCAACACCGATTTAAAGCCCTCCGCTTGCAGTCGTTTTGACAGCCGTCGGCCGATACCCCAGACCTCGTCGATGGGCATGATCGACATCAGCCTGCGCTGGCGCTCGGTTGCAGTCAGGTCCACCACGCCACCGGTAGCCGGATACTGTTTGGCGGCATGGTTGGCAAGTTTTGCGAGGGTTTTGGTGGGTGCGATGCCTACGCATACGGTGATGCCGGTCCATTGCTGTACGGTTGAGCGCACCTGTAACCCAAAGTCCTCCAATGCCATGGCATTGGCGACACCGGTTATATCCAGAAACGCCTCGTCGATCGAGTAGACCTCCACCCGAGGAGCCAACTCTTCCAGAATATTCATCACCCGAGATGACAGATCGGCATAGAGGGCATAGTTGCTGGAGAAGGCGACTATTCCATGGCGTCTGATCAGGTGTTGAATCTGGAACAGCGGAACGCCCATTTTGATTCCCAGTGCTTTGGCCTCTCGGGAGCGGGCCACGACACAGCCATCGTTGTTCGACAGCACGACAACAGGGGTGTCTTTCAGGTCTGGTCGGAACAGCTTCTCGCAGCTGGCGTAGAAATTGTTGCAGTCCACCAGTGCAAAAGTGTTGGCTGCCATCCTAGCTGGCCCTGCGAACGTGCCGAACCACGCTGGTAACAACACCAAAAATTTCCAACTCGGAATCGCTTGCCATCTCGATCGGTTGGAAATGAGGGTTGTGTGGTAACAGCCTTACGCCGTTTGACAGTGAGAGCTCTTTGACGGTCATTTCACCATCAAGGCAGGCAATGACGTAATCGCCATCAGATGCCCGTAGTGACCGGTCAACCACCAGAATGTCGTCAGGGTAGATACCGGCCCCGGTCATGGACTCGCCTTCGACACGCACGAAAAAAGTAGCTGAAGGGTGTTGGATACAGAGGGCATTGAGGTCGAGAGTGTCCTCAACGTAATCCTGCGCCGGTGAGGGAAATCCGGCGGACACCCGTTCGAGGTAGAGTGGAATTTTTAGCTGTGCTGCCGCCAGTGCCTCGGCTGCTTGTGATTGACCCAAAACTGAAACACTCATAATCGCCCCGATGATATACTGGTTATATATACAGTTCTGGCAATTCTACACACAGGGGCCAGGAGATAACAAGCAGGTCTGAACTGGGGCGTTCACTAGGGCGGAGTAGGTAAACTAGCACAGCGGCAATCGCAATCGATTCCGAGAATGCTCGGTCAACTGAACGCATAACCATTGGTAGCATCGGGCAAGGTGTCGAAGATTCGACACTGCTCCAGTATCACCGCCACCATCCCGGCAGCAACTCCTGCACCTCGGCGCTCCCATACCGATCATCCATCAGCTCTACCACACCCGAGTCCTCCGGTGTCCGAATCAGACGCCCAGCGGCCTGAATCACTTTACGGATACCCGGATACAGGTAGGTATAGGCGTACCCTTGTCCAAATCGGATTTGCAGGCGCCGGGCCAGTTGCTCGTGGTAATCATCAAAGGGCGGTAACCCGAGTGTGGCGATGAAGACCCCGACCAGCGCTTCGCCGGGCAGGTCGATTCCTTCTGAAAACACGCCACCCAGTACGGCAAAGCCGACCACACCACGCCGGGTGCGGAATTGCTCGATGAACTCAAGTCGAGCCTGTTCACCCATGCCTGTTGTTTGGGCAATAACGGGTATGTCGGGGCATTGCTGCTCTAAGGCGATTTTTAGCTGCTCCAGGTAAGCAAAGCTTGAGAGATAGACCAGATAGTTGCCGGGGACTGACTGATACAGCTGTTCGATCCGTTTCACCATCGGGCCAATGGAGCGCAGGCGGTCGTTAAACCGCGTGCTGATGTTGACGATGTGCAGATCCAGTTGATCCGCTGAAAAGGGGCTGGGTATCGATTGCCAGAGGGTGCTGTCCGGCAACCCCAGCAGGTCCTGATAATACTCGGCCGGACTCAGGGTGGCGGAGAACAGTATGCAGGCTTGCGCCTGTGCAAAGCGCTCGGCCAAAAAGTCCGCTGGAATCAGATTACGGATCGACAGACGGGCACTGGAGCGTAATCGCTTACCGGCCTGTCCGGTACGCTTCACCTCCAGCGTACACAAGGAGTGCCCACCAAAGCGCTCGGCCAGTTTCATGAAGCTGAGCGTATCGAACAATAGCGATTGCAGCTCCGGAATCACCGGATGCTCGGTCATGTACTCGGTCAGATCGCCTACCAGTCGTTGCAGGGCCGTGTTGAGTTCGGTGGGTACCTCCGTCAGGTGGTACCGCTGATCGCCGGTCTCAGGACTGGTAACCGGCTCGATCTGATTTTTAATCAGTCTTCCCCAGGCGCGTTGAACGGCACGGAAGGCGTTACTCAATGAGTCCGGTGTAGAGCGTGCGACCTGTCGAAACTGTGACTGGCTCAACTGTGCCGAATACATGCTACGGGCACGATCAATCAGGTTGTGCGCTTCATCGATCAGGGGCACAACGCGCCAGTCATTCTGGCGGGTCAGTCCTGACAGCAGCGCCTGTTGATCAAAATAATGGTTCACATCCCCAATGATCACATCCGACCAGCGTGCCATCTCTTGGGCCAGGTAGTAGGGGCAGATCTCATGCTCAGCGGCTAACGTTTGAATCCGGGTTCGATCCAGCCACCGGGCGGCGGCTGCAGCTTGCCTGGCGGCCGGCAGACGATCAAAGAAGCCGTCCGCAAGCGGGCAGGACTCTCCATGGCAGGCACGGTCAGGGTACTCGCACGCCTTGTCGCGTGCGGTCAGCTCCAAAACCCTCAATGGCAGTATTTCGGCATCGCCTTTGGGCATCAGCATATGAAGGCTGTCCAGAACAAGCTGACGACCAGTGGTGCGAGCGGTCAGCACAAACAGTCGATCGAGCTGGCGCCTGGGCATGGCCATCAGTGCCGGATAGGTAACGCCAAGTGTTTTGCCGATGCCGGTTGGCGCTTCCAGCAATAATGCTCGGTCCGTGCAGATGCGTTTATAGACAGTCTCACTGAGTAACCGTTGATGAGGTCGAAAATCAGTAAACGGAAACGCCAGCGTCATCAATGCACGATCACGCTGCTGGCGGTGCTCAGACTCCTGTCGGTGCCAGTCTCGGTAGCGGCTGCATACCTGAGTCAGGAAGGCTTCAAGATCCTCGCGTTGCCAGACTTCATCCAGCGGGGTTTCATGATCGCGGGCGATGTCGTAATAGACCAGTCGAAGTCGGACTTGAGTCAGGCTATCCCGCTGGCAGAGCAGGGCGCCATAGACTTTCAACTGAGCCCAGTGCAACTGGCGTTGTCCGGGTCCGATGCGGGCCAGGTCGCCACGGTGGGTTTTGATCTCCTCCAGCGTGGGCATGGGCGCATCGGGCCAATAGCCATCGGCGCGACCGCGCAGCTGGATACCCTGGCACTCACCTTCGAGCAGGTATTCGGATTGATAATGACTGGGGCGCCGTGCCTGCAGGATTTTATGGCCCTGAATACCTTCATCGGCACTGGGGGAGGGGGTATAGCGGTGCTCCAGGCTGCCTTCGCGGGCGGCGAACTCACATAGCGAGCGAACGGCGACCTTCACGAAACGCTCTCGTGTTCATGCCAGCTCACGTTGAGCACACTGACCGGCATCTCATGTTGCAGCATCGCCTGCAGCCATAGCCGTTGATGATCCTGCAGTCGATCACCCGGGCCCTTCACTTCGATCAGACGATACTGGCCTGTACTTCGCTTCAGCGCGATGAGATCCGGCAGCCCGCGTCGATGGTGGCGCAGATCCAGCAACAGATGGCGGAACACCGCGTCCAGATGCGCAGCCGGAATCACCGCCAAAGCGTTCTCAACCAAGTCAGGTGTCAGACTGGGCCAGTGGATCAATGAGCAGCTGATACCCCGCTTCTGATCCAGCCGTTGCAGAATCGTCTGCTGGTAGGTGCCCGACTGGAGCTTCTCAAAGCCCTCATCGAGCCATTCGGCGCGTGACTCATTGAACCCCGGTCGATAGAGGTCGGCAGGCCCAGACTGAAACGGATTGAAGAAGGCACCGCGCACCGGTGCAAACAAGGCTGGCCAGAACAGCAGGGCAAAGAGCCCGGTAAAAAGTCGATTCTCGACATGAAACAGCGCTGTATCCGAATCCGACAGGGATGCGATCACGGCTTGCTCGACCCGGCCCTGTGCGGGCTTGGGCAGAACTACCGACTCAGTGGGGATCGACAGAGCTTCGGGTACAGCAAACTCCAGTTTGGCCTTACGGGCACAGCGCTGCTGTATGCGCTGCAGTCCGACGCGGATCTCGGGCTGAGGAATGCGGGTGTACGCCTCACAGGCCCACTGAAACACCTGCTCCGGCGGCTCGAGCTTCTCCTGTATCCTCAGCGCACGCAGCTGCGCTCCGCGGTGTTGGCTTTGCCGATACAGGTTCAACGCCAGATCGGTTTGCTGCTGGCGCTCGGCCTCACGGCCCAACTGAAACAGCACCTTCTGGCGGCGGTAATCGATCCAGTCACAGTCGATCTCTGGTGGCAGGAAGTCACACAACACTTCAATCGGCTCGCCCTCAGCGGCCCGTTGCTGGAGTTGGTGCAACTGCAAATAAAGATCCACTTCCGCCCGGTTTTGGAAAGGGCGAGACTCATCTGTTAGCGGGACGGTTTCAAACTGCTGCAGCCCCAGTTCGGTCAGCACAAACTCGGACAAGCTCTGGTACAGATTGCCAAAGAACATCAGCCGCAGGCGGTCGAACAGTTGGCTGCATGACAGCTCAAGGACCTGAAAGGGGGCTTGAGGCCACCAGTTCTCAACCGTTTGGAGCTGGGTATCTGGAAATGCATTCAGCAGGGTGGTGACCAGATCCGTCTTACGGCTTGAGGCTGCAAAGGTTGCATCAGGCAGCAGCTGTTGGGCCAGTGCCCGGCACTCGTCACGTCGGCTCAGATGGCACAGCGCCTCCAGTGATAACCTTGGCTGAGCTTGAACCAACCCCGCATCGGCCAGCGCTGTGATCTCCTTATCGAGATCGGGGACCTCCTCGTACTGCAGTGCATCGGTACGAAACAGCGTCCCCTTGCGCATCACCATCCGAATCAGCAACGCCCGCGCAGGCAGATCCAGCGACAGCAGACGTTCCAGTGCTTGTACCTCGTTTTGCAGCAACAGGTCGTCATACTGACTCAGGCACAGCCGAACCACCTGCTCGGCATTGCGCAGGTAGTAGAGCGGGTCATCCAAAGGCGTAGAGGTGAGGGCATCGATCTTCATGGTGGTATTGTACGGCAGGTTGATCGAAAGCGGTTTTGCATTAGAGCGACACCATATGTCGTTTGGCTCTGTCATATTGCTCACAGGTGACGCCTATAAGGGCATGTAGCTACTCCACCAGAGGTTGATATGATCAAACAGGGGATCCGACTCATGTTGGCAACAATGGTGATGCTGGTCTTGTCCGGGTGCTACGCTTGGCAGGATGAAAGAAACTTCCGTGAGGCCTGCTACCTGAATGGCGGAACACCGGAGTTTGCAAGAACCAGTTGGGGGATTACCTACAGCATGCATTGCCGATATGACCGATAAGGCAGCTTCGGGCCCCATTTGAGCACGATACGCTGGCCTGGCTAACCCCTGATCTGACGACCATCACAACAAGGATGTTCTATACACAACTAATATGGCTTTCCGATTTCGTAATACCATTCGTCTGGCGCCGGGCATTCGGCTGAACCTTGGCAAGCGCGGCATCAGCCTCTCTGCCGGTGTGCGAGGCGCATCCCTTACGCTGGGTAAAAATGGCCTCTGGGGCAATGTTGGCGCTCCCGGTACAGGCATGTCCTATCGCACCCGGCTGTCCGGCTCGCCCAGCCACCAGCGGCGTGCACAGCGTGAACAGCAACGCCAAAACAACCGTGCCGCCTCTTCAGCGCCAGAGCTAACTGCATTCAAAGCAATGTTGAATGAAAAAGGACAGGTGATACTGGTGGATCAGGAAGGTCAGCCACTGAATGCATCCCAGCGCAGGATGGTGTGGTCAGATTATGCAGATCGCATGACCACCTGGCTCCAGTCCGAGATGGACACCATCAACGGCGATATGGAGCTGCTGCTGGAGATCCATCAGGATATCGTGCCCCCGGGAAGTGCCATCCCGGATTACGAGCCCGAAGCCTTTGAACAACCGGCTCCCATCAAGCCCGAGCGCGAGCGTCGTCCCCCGCGACCTGTGAAGCCGGAGCTGGACGTAAGCTTCTGGGATCGGCTGATCCCGGGTCGCCAGCAGCGACTGATTCAAGCGCAAGAACAGGACCTGCAACAGTGGGCGTTCGAGTTGGAGGCTTGGAAAGACCAGTGCCTGCAGATCGACAAGGCCTACGAGCAACGTCTGCAACAGTATGAGCGACAGGTTGCTGAATGGAATCGGGCCTGGGAAGCTCATCAGCAAGAGCAGACACAGCTGGCGCAAGTGTTCACTGAGCGGCTGACAACCGACGAGGGCCTGGTTGTCGAGATCCTTAATGCCGAATTCAGTGATCTGGACTGGCCGCGCGAAACCCTGGTGGATTTTGACATCGACCTGGCCAAGCAGCGTGTGTATCTGGATGTGGACCTGCCCGAGATCGAAGATATACCAGCCCGCAGCGCCGAGTTCGGTGCCCGTAACCGCCGCCTGCTGATCAAGGACAAGCCTGATCGTCAACGCCGGGAGGAATACGCCCACCATATTCACGGTATCGTCCTGAGGCTGGCGGGTGTGGTGTTGGGCCTGTTGCCAGGAGTCGAACAGGTAGTGGTCTCGGGCTACTCTCAGCGGTTGGATCCTGCCACCGGGCATATCAACGACGACTATTTGCTATCGGTGGCGATAGATACACCTCGCTTTTCTGAACTGAATTTTGAGCAACTGGAACAGGTAGATCCGATTGCTGCACTGGAGCGTTTTGATCTGCGGCGCGAGATGACCAAGACCGGTATTTTTCGGCCGGTGGTGCCGATAGATCCAGTGTGATCAAGCACGATTTGACCTGCCGGGTAGTCTGGTAGAACCTCTACAGGAGCGATACAGAGAGGAAGCATCCATGAAAATCATGACGCAGAAGCTTGTCGATGTCGTTGGGGATGTACGCTGTGACGTCTGTGGTGACAGCACCTCGGGCGAAGGTAAGCATGCCCCTCAATTTGGTGTGCTCAACGCTGATTGGGGGTATGGATCCCGCCATGATGGAGAACGATACGAGTTACACCTGTGCGAAGGCTGTTTCTTCTCTGTGCTGGCGACACTGAAGCAAGAGCGCCAAGCCTGCCGTATGTTTGACGAAAACGCGGATGATCAGGCTGCAGAGTTTGGACTGGTGGTTAAATGCGAAGTCTGATGAGGAGGGGGCTTTGAACCCGCTCAAGGGGCTTCTCACCAGTGTACAGGCAAAGGCGTTCGACAGATTACAACTTCTGGTTTGCGCACAGAGCAGACCTTCGCAGGAATCAGCTGATCGATCCCTGCGCCACTTGGCCTGTGGACAAGTTGATCTGAGTTTCTGTGATTTCATACAGTGTATTGAAGGCCACGTGCCGATGTTGCCTGCTTTGTCACTTAGCGGTGCTCATTTGAAACTGGTAACAGGCGGGAAAATCGTTCAGTATCAGGAAACTATGGACTGGCCGTTGCAGGATAACGCGCACGGCAAAGCTGCAAAACGCGCATGCTCGTTTTCACCGGAAGAGAATGGCAGTGATATCTTGATTTGTCTTTCTCTTTAAGTGCTTAGATCACTTATTCCAGTCTTCGGCTGGGAGCAAAAACACGCATGCGCAGTATTAAAAATGTTAGCTCAGGAGAGACAATGAGCATTATTCAAAATGCGATCGATTCAATCCAGATTGGGGTTGAAGATTTTGAAAGTGATGATGATAGGCGCAGTGTTTCTGCTGTAAGAAACATAGCGGCTGGTGTTTTATTGCTTTACAAAGAAAAACTCTGCCAATTGTCTCCAGATGAAAACAAAGAATTGCTAATTAAGCAAAACATTAGGCCTGTAAAAAACAAAGAGGGCGAAATAGCTTTTGAAGGCAAAGGCCACAAGACGGTTGATGTTCAGTCCATAAAGGAAAGGTTCGGCAGCTTGAACGTTACAGTAGACTGGAATAGATTCGACGAAATTAATAAATTAAGAAACGATTTGGAGCACTACTATACATCTGAATCTCCTGATGCTGTGCGTGAAATCGTAGCCAAGTCGTTTCTATTAATTAGGGATTTTCTATCAGAGCACTTAAGTCAAGACCCTCAAGAAGCCTTAGGTCAAGATTGCTGGGCAACCTTGCTTGAAGTAAGTGACGTCTATTCAGCAGAAGAGAAAGCTTGTAAAGCGACAATTGATACAATCGACTGGAAATATCATTCAGTTGAAGTAGCGCTAAAGAATCTTCGATGCAACCAATGTCATTCTTCATTGATACAAGCGCCGTATTCTGATGATACCTATCCGACTATAAATCTACATTGCAAGTCATGTGGAAATGACTTCTGTTTTGATGATGTTCTTGAGCAATGCATAGATGATTCGTTGGCTGGAGAGGCAATTAGAAATACAATGGATGGCGGTGACTCTCCTTATGATACCTGCCATGAGTGCGGGAAAAGCACTTTCATTTATGAAGAGGGTTGTTGTGTGGCATGCGACTATGAAATGGAATACACCAACTGTGAAATGTGCGAAGAACCATTAGGTCTAGAAGATCAATACAATGAAGGAAAATGCAGTTACTGTCAGTATAAATGGGAAAAAATCATGGCAGAATGAGCTACAGAGAGCTGTTGTCGGACTGGTTTTCCGCTGCGCTCCAAACTAGCCGCAAAGCACGGCGTCATGTCCCCGTAGGGAGTCACACAGATGGGCAGTACTCAAGACTACTGGTTTGATCGAATTGAAGCACAAACGAATTATCGATTGGCTACTCTTCTCGGAATTACCGAAGATGAGTTAGAGCAGCTCGCTTACGACATTGAAGGTGATTACAGCAAAGATGGATTGCTTTATGGCTATGTTGTTCGGTTCGACGACGATAACGATCCGTCTATCATGGCAAAAATAGATGGCCTTACTTCAGGCTCGTATGTGAGCTTATCGCAGTGGGATTTGGAAGATCCTGAAGAAGATGAGCTTCAGTGGGAAATGGTTAATTCAGAGCAACTGGAAATGTTTAATAAACAGTTGGCTGAAATCCCTTCAATGCTTCAAATAGAAACAACTCAAAGCGCTCAATTTAGTTTATTGGTAATGCTGCATGCTCATGTTGTTTCTACGCTGGAGCACTTCCTGTCTACTACATTTATTCATTGCGTCACGAACTCCGACAAATTAACGAGAAAACTGATCGAAACTGATCCTGAATTTGGGAATCGAAAGTTTACAGTAAACGAGATTTACGCTCAGCATAGTAACATTAAATCAACTGTTGCCACATATTTAAAAGGTATTATCTTCCATGATATGCGCAAGGTAAAACCAATGTATGCTGAAGTTCTTGGGTGTGATTTTGGAGATATATCATGGCTATTTAGAGCCGTTAGAGTGAGACACGACTGTGTGCATCGCGCTGGGTATGATAAGGAAGGAAAGTCTATTACCGTGTCGGTAGAAAGTATCAAAGATTTAGTAAAAAATTGCCGTGATTTGACTAAAAAAATAGATGCTCATGTACAGGAAATGGAAGGTGAATGAGATAACAAACGCATGTTGTCGGACTGTGTTTTCCGCTACGCTCCAAACCAGCCGCAAATGCGAGCGTTAATTGTTGTCGGTGTACGTTCATTAGAACTCCCTAAAAGTCTGAAAAGGGCCAATTCTTGTAATTCCGGTTACGGGGGCGGCCCAGCGTAAATTGCATTCTCGTAAAGCAAGCAGCCCGAAATCTTGTTTCAGGATTACCTTTTGGCTGAGGGCGTGTGTCGCACTTCGGAGTTGAATTCGCGGGGCTATGAGAACAATGTCGTTTATATTACTCTTTGATGACCGAGCAAAGCCCAAGGAGGCCCTGACCCCTTGGGTTTCGAAGTCGTGAGGGCCTGTAACACTCTCCATTGATTTCGATGAAGGAAGGCTTTGCTCATATCGCCTTGTGCACGATTCCCTTGCAACTGCCAAATCCGATCGAGGGGTAGCCAACTTTGTAACAGCGGGCGGTGAGGATGACCTCGTCACCATCTTCAAGAAATGTTCGGGTTTCCCCTGAAGGTAGTTTAATGGAAGCTTTGCCACCTTGAGTCAGTTCCAGCATGCTGCCGTACTGGTTTTGTTCCGGGCCTGAAATCGTACCGGACCCCAACAGATCCCCCGGCCTGAGATTGCAGCCGCCCACTGTGTGATGGGCTATCATCTGCGCAATGCTCCAGTACATATGCAAGCTGTTGCTTGAGGCTATGCTGACAGGAGGAATATTGTTTTTGCGCATTTGCTCAGAACAAAGCAGAACCTCCATCCGGATATCAAAAGCACCGTGCTGCTGATCCTGTGAGTCCAACAGATAAGGCAGAGGTGCAGGATCACCCTCTGGGCGGGTAGGTTGAGGGCAACTGAAGGGTTCCAATGCCTCTATGGTAATAACCCAAGGCGAAACTGTGCTGGCGAAACTTTTGGACAGGAAGGGACCCAAAGGCTGGTACTCCCAAGCCTGTATATCCCTTGCCGACCAATCATTCAGAAGACAAAGTCCTGCAACATGCTTGCGTGCAGCATTGATCGAAATGGGATGGCCCAGCTCATTACCTTCACCAATCCAGATACCCAGCTCCAGTTCGAAATCCATGCGTTTGCTGGGGCCGAACATGGGGGACTCGGAGCCAGGTGGACATGTCTGTCCATTGGGTCGTCGGACTGCTGTTCCTGATACACATACCGACGATGCGCGCCCATGATAGCCAATGGGTACGTGCTTATAGTTAGGTAGAAGTGGATTGTCTGGCCTGAATAGTTTACCTACGTTGTTCGCATGATGGATACCAACGTAAAAGTCCGTGTAATCGCCAATAGATGCAGGAAGGTGCATAGTGCAGACATCATGGGGATGAAGCAGGACATCGACTGATTGCTCCAGGCGTTCCTTCTGAGTGCTTCTGGCATCAAGAAGGTCGGTCAATGCCGCGCGAAAAGCCTGACGGGTTTGTGGGGCCAGTGAAAAAAAGTGGTTCAGGCTAGTCTCACAGACAGCTTCAGCGGCCACAGCAGCTTCACCTTCGAAAAGGCCAAGAGTCTGCGCGGATCGAATATCAAATACTTGATCACCGATTGCTACTCCACCCCTTGGGGTATCGCCTTCAATGCTGAAAATACCCAAGGGCAGGTTTTGCAGAGGGAAATCGGGGTGTCCATTGGCTGATGTCACCCAGCTTGTCGGCAGTGTTTCGTTGTTCATGGGTCAGACTCCAGTCGGATTGAACGTTTTGGCCATATCTGACCAGCATTCATCATATCCCTGCTGTAATAGTGGGGATTCAAGTGCAAATTCAGTGGGGCGCAAAACCTGGCAGCTTTCAAACATGAAAGCCATAGTGTTTTCATAACGCTGGGGTTTGAGTTCTGCGTTGATAGCCTGCACTGTGCTGGCGTTATCAGGGCCATGCGCGCTCATACAGTTGTGCAATGATGCACCCCCAGGAACAAATCCTCCCGCTTTTGCATCGTACTCGCCCACGATCAGCCCCATGAATTCATTCATCAGGTTGCGATGAAACCATGGCGGACGGAAAGTGTTTTCTGCCACCATCCAACGGGGTGGGAAGATGACAAAATCGATATTGGCCTGACCAGGTACAGAGCTTGGAGATGTGAGTACGGTGAAGATGGATGGGTCGGGGTGATCAAAGCTGACCGTATTCATAGTATTGAAATCACGAAGGTCATAACGATAAGGAACATGATTTCCATGCCACGCGACGACGTCAAAAGGTGAGTGGTCCAGAATAGTAGTCCAGAGTTCACCACAGAACTTCTGTACCAGCTCATACGCCCCTTCCTCATCTTGATACGCCGCAACCGGGGCTTTGAAATCACGAGGATTGGCCAGACCGTTACTGCCAATGGGGCCCAGGTCGGGAATTCGTAGTGCAGAGCCGTGGTTTTCGCACATGTAGCCGCGGGCCGAGGTTTCAAGCAGGTCGACACGGAACTTTATTCCGCGTGGAATCACGGCAATCTCAAGAGGGCCGATCTCTAGAATTCCCAGTTCTGTCGTGATCCTGAGCTTACCAGATTCAGGCACGATCAGGCATTCACCATCAGCATTGAAAAAGGCACGCTGCATCGAGCGGTTTGCTGCATATACATAGATGCTGATACCGGATGCTTGATCCGGCTGAGCAGTAGCGGCCAGACAGCATAAGCCTTGCAGGAAATCCTTATCTTCAGTGGGAGTTTCGGGCGGGTTCCAGCGTAAACGGTTCGGATTAATCTTTCCTGGAGCATTCCCAGGGATTTGGTGATCTAGGCGTGAAAACTGGCCATGAGTGGCGGAAGGCTTGATGCGATACATCCAGGTACGACGCATCTCTGCTCTGGGCATGGTAAAAGCCGTGCCGGATAACTGTTCGGCATAGAGACCATAAGGAGCTTTCTGGGGTGAATTCTGCCCCTGCGGCAGCGCACCAGGTAAGGCTTCGCTACTGAAGTGATTGCCAAAGCCACTTAAATAGTTGAGTTCAGAAGATCTGGATTCCATCATAGCCTCGCTAATTTTTTATTATTGCGTAAACATCTTACAAATAGCGTAAATTGGTGCCTTGGCCGGGTCAAGTACCAACTAATGCTTTAAAATCACTGATTCGTAAGTCTGCTAATTGCAGTTGAGCGATCTAGCAGCAGTTGAGGGAGAGAAGTGTTGACAACGAATGTTGATGAAACAGCAGAGCACGCCCCGCGCAGACAGAAAGTACAGTCTGCACAAATCGGCACTGATATTCTGAAAGGACTAGCCGTGCTCAGCCCTTCCACATCGCTCTCTAAACTTGCAGGCCACGTGGGTATGCCCGCTAGCAAAGTGCACCGTTATCTGCAGGCACTGATCGCAAGTGGATTTGCGGAGCAGGATCCGAGTACAGGTCATTACTGTCTGGGGCGAGAAGCACTGTTTGTCGGCATGGCCGCGGTCAGAAGTCTGGATGTGGCCCGTCAAGCCTTGCCAAAGCTGATCGAGCTGCGTGATATGTTTAATGAGACTTGCTTTCTGGCCGTGTGGGGGAATCAAGGACCATCGGTGGTGCATGTCGAAAAGCCTGCTCGAGCGGTGACTGTGGTGACCCAGGTTGGTTCAGTGTTACCGTTACTGAGTTCATCCACTGGCCTGGTGTTTAGCGCATTTCTCCCCTCAACTGAGACACAGACCTTGATGGAGCAGGAACTCTCTGTGACCAGTAATCTTTCTGCAGAAGAGTTGGAGCAACAGTTAGCCTTGATTCGCATGCGTGGAATTCATGCCATCAAGGGATTGCTCATGATGGGTGTGAACGCACTTTCCGTACCGATATTTGCGCTCGATAATCAACTGGTCGGTGTAATCACAATGGTTGGAGCCGAACCCAGTTTCACGGCAGATCTCTCTGGTCCACAGGCCGAGAAACTGTTTTCAGTGGCTCAAGCTATCTCTGAAAAAATGAATGGATACATGCCTAGAAGCGTTCAGTAACCGTTTGTAGGTCTGTCAGACACGGACTTTCAGTTATCTGATGGCTTGTCGGGCTGAGAATCCGGGTGAGCAGCAACAAACGCTGGGTGCGTGTGTGCCAGTTTTTCAACTCGCAGAATCCTCGGTAAAACACTTAAGTCAACGTTGAACCGCCGCGCAGCATAGATTTGCGGCAGTAGATACACATCGGCAAGCCCAGGCTCCCCGAAGCAAAATCCTTGATCACCAATCATCTGTTCAACAGCTTCTAACCCCTCACCAATCCACTTTGTGAGCCAATGTGAAATTTGCTGTTCCGAAATGTCTAGCGCTCGCAGCTGGTTCAGCACAGCCATGTTGTGCAATGGCTGAATATCACAGCCAATGATGGAAGCAACGGCTCTACGTTTGGCTCTTTCAGAGGGTTCTTCTGGTAACAGCGCTGGGTGCGGATATTGCTCTTCCAGATATTCAATGATGGCTGGTGACTGAATCAGCAGTTCGCCTCTTTCAGTTTTTAGTGCCGGTACTCTGCCTTGTGGGTTAAGCGAGAGATATTCCGGTTTTTGGTGCTCACCACCGTTGCCAATCAGATTGATGGGCAAATGTGTGTATTCAACCTGCTTGAGGGCAAGAGCGATTCTGACACGGTAGGAGGAAGTTGATCTGTAGTAGGTATAGAGATCCATAGAGACTGGGCCTATTGCTTAATGTCATATGTTGTAATTGACTTACGTATAGTGAAATATCTTACTTGCTTGATTGATGTCAACACAACGGCCGGACTCAGCATCCTATTCCACAAGGACTTGTCTTGCTGCGTCTTTGACTGAGTGATCTCTTTGGGGGCGTTGACTCATTGGAACGGCCTAGCTTAGTATCGATTCTGTTCGATAAAAAGAAATAAGTGTCCGATATAAGTAAAATAATAGGGTGCATCCATGCCAAAGAACACCGATTACACCAACGACATAGCAACGCCAGTTGGTGTTTGTCCGTTCGCACATGGCGCCATGTCGTCCATTCCAAAAGACCCTCATGGTTGTCCAGTATCCTCTGAAGCAGACGCCTTTGATCCCTTCAGCCCCACCTATCAAGCGGATCCCGCAGATGTTCTGCGCTGGTCACGCGAGAGAGAACCGGTGTTTTACAGCCCGAAGCTTGGGTACTGGGTTGTCACCCGCTACGAAGATGTGAAGGCGGTTTTTCGAGACAACACCCTGTTTTCTCCTGCCAATGCGCTGGAAAAAATCACGCCATTCTCGAGCGAAGCTGAAGCCGTTCTTAAACGTTACAACTACGGTATGGCCCGCACCCTTGTGAACGAAGACGAGCCGGCGCATCTTGAGCGTCGGCGCGCACTGATGTTTTCTTTCAGTCCAGAGGAATTGATGCACCACGAGCCGATGGTGCGCCGTCTGACTCGCGAATATGTCGATCGATTCGTCAACAAGGGCAAGGCGGATTTGGTTAACGAAATGCTGTGGGAGATTCCACTGACGGTCGCGCTGCACTTCCTGGGTGTTCCCGAGGAGGATATGGGCAAGTTACGTGAATATTCCATCGCCCATACGGTTAACACCTGGGGGCGCCCGACGCCGGAGCAGCAGCTCAAGGTTGCTGATTCAGTAGGCAAATTCTGGAATTATGCCGGCAAAGTGCTGGAGAGAATGCGCGAAGATCCTTCCGGTCATGGCTGGATGAAATATGCAATCAGACGGCAGAAAGAGCTGCCTGACGTCATCACAGACTCCTACCTGCACTCCATGATGATGGCGGGTATTGTCGCTGCCCATGAGACCACCGCGCATGCGACGGCCAATGCCCTGCGTCTGCTGCTTGAAGACATCAATACCTGGAACCGTATCTGTCAGGACCCATCTCTGATTCCCCAAGCGGTTGAAGAGTGCCTTAGGCATTCGGGTTCCATCGTTGCTTGGCGGCGTGTGGCACTTGAAGAGACGGAAATAGGTGGTGTCAAGATTCCAAAAGGTGGCAAGCTGCTGATTGTCAATTCATCGGCAAATCATGATCAGAGCTACTTTGAGGATGCCGATAGCATCGATATTTTCCGTGACAATGCATCGGAGCACCTCAGTTTCGGCTACGGCAGCCACCAATGTTTGGGTAAAAATCTCGCCCGAATGGAAATGTGTATCTTCCTGGAAGAGCTGACCAGGCGCTTGCCTCACATGCGATTGTCTCCAAACCAGGAGTTCAAGTACCTGCCCAATATCGCGTTCCGCGGTCCTGAAAACCTGTTTGTTGAGTGGGATGTAAATCTCAACCCCGAGCGCACAAAACCGGAGATTCTTGATACCCGACAAGCTGTCAAAATAGGTGCACCTGCCAAAGATGCCATCTTCCGTGAGGTGGTGATCGATCAGATTCGCCATGAGGCAAAGGGTGTTGTTGGTCTCACTCTCAAAAACAAGGATGGTGGAGATTTCCCCAGATGGTCACCCGGGGCTCATATCGACCTGCTGCTTGGTGATTTTAGCCGCAAGTATTCATTGTGTGGAGATAACCGTCGCCGAGACACTCTGGAGATCGCCGTTCTCAAAGAGGAGGAGGGGCGTGGTGGGTCTAAATACATTCATGACAACTTGAAACCGGGTGACCAGTTGAGAATCAAAGGTCCCAAAAATAATTTCAGACTGGATGAAAGTGCAAATCGGTATATTCTGATTGCCGGTGGTATCGGTATTACACCGATTTTAACCATGGCGGATCGACTGGCGGAAGTCGGCAAGGATTACTGTCTGCATTATGCCGGAAGTGATCGATCATCAATGGCTCTCTTGGGCAGGGTCCAACAGGATCATGCCGGCCACTTTGAATGCTATCCCAAGTCGGAAGGTAAGAGAGCCAACCTTCAGGCAATAGTGTCAGAGGCCGATGCCGATACACGCATTTATGTATGCGGGCCTGACCGGATGATAGAAATGCTGGAAGAACTGTGTGAATCGTTGCCGGAAAATGTACTGCACTTTGAGCATTTTGCCGCCAAACATGAAGCATATGACACCAGCAAGGATACAGCCTTTGACCTTGTGCTCGCCAATTCAGGCATGGTGGTGAGTGTTCAGCCCGGTCAGACAGCGTTGAATGCACTCAGGGCTGCAGGTGTTGAAGTCGAAAGTGATTGTGAGGAAGGGCTTTGCGGCAACTGCGAGGTTGAGGTGCTGGAAGGAGAAATAGATCATCGGGATAACGTACTTGCCCGTTCCGAAAAAGCAGAAAACAAACGCATGGTGACATGTTGTTCAAGGGCTAAGACGCAGGCAATCAAAATAGCGTTGTAAGAATACCTTATAAGATTAAGGAGGGGGCCTAAACGGAAATTGTGTGTCAAAAAATCTCGAAATTTTTGCTACTGATGATATTCGGTAGCCTTTCGTCATGAAGACTATGCTGTAGATATTTTGTATACAACAGGAGCAATAATAATGATAAAAACAAAACTGGCTAAAAGTATCGCTGCGTTGGGTGTGGGTCTTGCCATGTCCGCTGCCGTTTCTGCACAGACGGTCATGAATGTCTCAACCTGGTTGCCACCAACCCACGCGCAAAATGCGGTTGTCTGGCCTACTTGGGCCAAATGGGTTGAAGAGGCCACTGATGGGCGAGTAAAAGTTAATATCGAACGCAGCTCGAATAACCCCGGACAGCTGTTCCAACTGGTCGAAGATGGGGTGGCGGATGCTGCCTTCACTTTCCATGGATTTGTCCCAGGGCGTTTCCCGCTGCAGCAAATCGTCGAATTGCCGGGCCTCGGGGTTAATGCTGAAGCAGCCTCGGTTGCTCATTGGCGCGTCTATGAAAAATATCTGAAACAGGCTGGGGAGCACGAGGGCCTGGAGCTCATTGCCCTTTTTTCCCATGGCCCTGGCGTAATTCAGACCAACTTCCCTGTTAAATCTTTGTCCGACCTCGAGGGCAAAAAGATACGTATAGGTGGTGGTGTTCAGTCCCAGATTGGAGAGCGCTTGGGTATTACACCTGTCGCGGCACCTGGCAACAAAGTATATGAGCTGTTGCAGCAGGGCGTTACAGATGGCGTATTTATGCCGCTGAGTGAACAAAAGGCGCAACGATTGTCCGAAGTGGCACCAAATGTGACAGTTCTCCCAGGCGGTCTTTATATGGGAAGCTTCGTAATGTTCATGAACCCCGATTTTCTCAATGAGCTAAGTGCTGAAGATCGTGAAGCCATCATGAGTGTGTCCGGCGAGAAGCTTTCAGCCATGGCTGGCAGAGCCTGGGATGCGGCCGATACCGATGCCCTTGAATACGCCAAGTCACAGGGTGGCAACATTGTCATGCTGACCGAGGCCGACGCGATTACCGAGGACTTTGCGGAGAAGGTGAAGGGTCTGGATGAGGAATGGATCCAGTCGGTCGCTGATACAGGTGTGGATGCCCGTGCCGCTTTGAATGAGCTGCGTGCGATCGCAAAAGAATACTTTGCCGAACAACAAAACCAGTAAGGACGCGAAAGGCAGGGGAATTGGCGCCCCTGCCAAACCGAATTAAATTCCCAGCTGTTCGGAAATCTGTGTCGCTGTGTACATGACGGCTTCAATGGCTGTTTGTGTATCCAAATCATCCATGGCAACTACCCCAATACAGCTTTCGAAGACAGCCTGACCGCTGAAAGTCTTAATCGGACTGGCCACGCCAATAGCGCCGGCCTGCAGATGGCCTTTAGTCAGTGAATAGCCATCGGTGCGCGCTTGAGTGACAGCCGCTGGTTCGTCTTCATGCCTTGGCCGGTTTGAGAGGATGGCAATTCCAGCAGCGCCTTTCTTCAGGGGATGCTTACTGCCAACCCTGTATCCCACCCGTAAAATCCCTGTGGTGCATTCTTCCACCATGATGACGTGACATTCATCACCCTGGGCGACGGACACAAATGCCGTTGCACCGGTCTTATGTGCCAACTTTTCCAGAAGGGGTTTGGCAACAGACCTCAGTTGCGGCTGAAAGCGATGTGAATACATTATTGCCGTTGCACCGAGGCGGATCAGGCCAGACTCGGCTCTGACTACAAGTCCGTGGTTTTCGAGTGTAGCAACTAGCCGATAAGCAATGGCTCTTTTGATATCCAGTTTTTCGGCTATTTTGGCTACAGTCACACCATTCTCAGACTTGGATATCAGATCCAGAGTGTTGATGCCTCTGTCCAGAGTCTGAAGCGTATTCTTCATAAGTCGGTGTCTGCTGAATGATGTCAGCAATAATAATATCAGTTTCGATGAGTGAACCATACTAGGCTAGGTTCTCGACCCTGCTAACTTTCGCTCTGGGCCAGTAGCGCACCTGCCAAGGCTATCAGGGCCGAAAATATCAGGCCTCTGCGGCTCAAAGTGCTGTTGTGCATAGTGTGACGACCACCGGCTTCCGTTGAAAAGCGACATAATGCCCGTCCCAGATTGAAAAGGGTGTGAAAGCGGCATCATGCTGTTCAGCGGGTTGCAAGCACATCGCAACGTGACTTTGATGACGTGTAAACGAAATCAGTGAAGCCGTATTCACGCAGAATGGCTGCGAGAGCCTGTTCCTGACTCCAGCGGCGGTTTACTTCGTAAAACACAGCCTTGGCATTGCTCAGCACACCGGATCTTGCCAACGCATCAAACACCACACCTTCATGTCCCTCCACATCCACTTTGATGATTAGGTCAGATGCAGCAGGTATGGATGCTTGCAGCATATCGGGCCCGATGGTGGCAATGGTTTCGGTGACACGAAACCATCGTGGCAGTTTGCGCAGTGACGCTGCTCCACTGTGTCCAGGCTTTTTTATGATAAGGCTGCTGCCCGTTTCGAGAGAAACCGCAGCCTTTATCGGCTGAACAATGTCTTCAACCTGATTGATTGCGATGTTTGTTTTCAACAGTGAAAAGGTGCTGGCGACCGGTTCGAAGGCAACGACCTGTTGGCAGTGCGCATTCTGACCGGCAAGGATAGAGTAAAGCCCCTGATTTGCCCCAATATCAACAAAGGTAAAAGGCCGGTACTGGTGATAGAGATAGTCGACCAGCAAGGTATCGTAGGCACCTCTTTTGCAGAAATGAAAGGTCGCATCCAGCCAGTTCTTGCGCAGCAGGACACCATATTCGGAACGGACAAAACCGGTTGGCGTCTGCACCGGTGAGTTACGTACCACGGTTTTTTGTAAAGAATGGCTTGGGGCAGCATCGTATAAGCTCATTGCTTCAGACATAAAATCTCCTCATGCTTAGCCCGGCTAAACTATCCTGAGAAGATGACAAACTTAATCGGCCACCGATGAACTGCGATTCTTGATGGTGCCTGGCTCCTCCCATTTTCAGCAGCTACCTTCCCAGCATCGGAGATCACCGGCCTGGTCGGCATATTGTATCGCGCTGACATTGTTGTTCGGTTTTTGGGAATGTTATCGGCCTTGCTCTAAAGCACCGAAAGCTTCGGTGCGCTTACTCACGGTTTCTCCAATGGGCTATCGTGCTAAGGTCAGTTTCGGGCCAATATTGATCAATTAAACAGCGGCTGCCACAGCTGACGCCCTGACTCACTGACCAGAAACCCCATCAGCCCCAGATTAAGAGTCACCGTCCACCAGAAGGTAGTTCGGAAAGCCGTTTTCACCGATTTGTGACGGAGTAAATTCTGCGCACATAACGCTCCCGGCCAGCCACCCAGCAGCGCCAGCATATGCAGAGTCGATTCAGGGGTACGGCGCCGATCAGCCTTGGCGGCCGCCTTATCCATGGCGTATACAATAAACGTCCAAATACTCAGCGCTCCCATCAGTAGTGGCAGTTGCCAAGGCAGTAGGCCGATCATTGCAGCCACTCCCAGGGCAGCAAAAAACGCAAGCACAGATATGACCACATGACTACTGGAGTGTTGACTGTTTCGCTGCCGCCGTACACTGGTGCCGGCTAAAACAACAGAGTCGGCACGGGGACGGTTGTCCTTATCGGTACCAGGCTCATAGGTAACCAGCTGGTTAACCTGAGGCAGCAGACTGCGGTCGCGCATGGCGCTGACATGGAAAAACAGATCATCACCGCCGTCCTGTGGCTGAATAAAACCAAAGCCCTTGTCGGCATTCCATTTTTTGATGCGGCCTTTCATCGCCATGGGTTCGTTCCCTGATATTGTTGGCAAAAATAACGTGCCAGTCAGAACTCGATCTGCTGACCGCAGGCATCAGCACATCTTTCTTGCAGAAGGCGGCTGTTAAGGCACCATACTATCAAAAAAAGGCTAATCTGGTTGCATCCAGAGGTGGCTGAACGCGACCAACCCATACCAGGCTGATGTGAAACTCCTATGGGGTGTAGATCCAGTCAGGTAGACCAACGAGAAAAGGAGATTCCATGACGGCTCAAATCAGTGAAAGCCTGCGGCTGGACGGTGAGCAAGTGCCAATGATGGCCACGCCCCTGAGTCAGTATTTCGAACTGGGCGGTGAAAGGCCCGAATTCCATGCGACATGCTCGGCACTGTGGCGGGGCTATCGGGGGAGTTGGGAGATCATCGATGACCGGCTGTATCTTGTAGGTTTGCAGGGAACAGGACCTGGCGGCCGGACCATCACTCAGAAAGACCTTTTTCCCGATTACGCTGAGCGTGCCTTTGCGCATTGGTACAGTGGTACGATCAGAATTCCAAGAGGGAAACTGCTGGAGTACGTCCATGCAGGCTTCGGTAGTCAGTATGAGCAAGATCTGATGTTAACGCTTGATCGGGGTGTCGTTGTCAGTAGGCAGTTTATCCATAATGGCACTGCGCCCGAGGGGGCAAGTGAAGGCTACTCACCGTCGGCCATGACTGTGTTTCAACAAGGTGATACCGGAGGTAAACAGGAATGAATTACCTCTACGGCTATCTGGTTGTCGGTGTGGTCTATGGGCTATCTGTCTGGATTCTGCACAAACTGAGGCCACGAAAGAACGACCTGAATGACACCATCACCGCCGCAATGGACAAAGCGAGAGAAGGGCAGCCGTTCTCTTTTCTCGAAGACATTCTGGCACCATTCTTGGCCATACTCTTTGTTATCACGGCATGGCCGTTACTGATCATCATAAACATCCGTGACAAAAGACGATTTGAACGTCGGCTTGATGATGACGGTGAAGAGCAATTCACCGTGACAGCCGAAGACGTGCTCGAACAGCTAACGATCCAGGAAATAGAGCAAAGGGAAATGGTGGCAGACCCTCTGCATGCAGCACCCGAGCTGCCTTTTGGCCATCTACACCCCGTCTGGGTCAAGTTCAAACAGTCCCTTGATGAGCAGGATACTGTCCATTCGTTCACGAAAGAATGGCGGCCACCTTTATCGTTTTGCCTCCAGGAAGTGAGCGGCTATGTGTGCGTCCGGGGCGGGCAGCCTGAGCATTTCATGCTGACCAAGGTGGTTGATTTAGGCTGAACCAATCAAGCGGCGGATTAGAAGCCTATGAAGTACATGCTGCCTTGAAGGGGAGGGTTGGGCAGCTTCATGGTTGCATGCTCGATACAAGCTAGCCAGGTGGGCTACTGAACAGCAACCACCAGATCGTTCATCGATGTTTATATTGCCCGGGGGCGAATCCGCGACGGACCTCAGCTGATCGAAGCTGAAGATGTTTGGTCCTTCGCCCAGCTACCCGTTTACGCCACAGCTTAAAACTGCTCGGCTTGAGGCTGCGCTGCATGATGCGGATTACATCAGACTCCGTCAGTCTGTAGCAGTGCTCAATGGCTTCGAATGGGGTTCGATCCTCCCATGCCATCTCGATGATACGGGAGTGATCTTCGGGTGACAGCAACATGCGGGCGTATCCCTCTGGTTGATTTGGCTCTGTGATACGGCTGGTGTGAAGAGTCAGATCGCATGTTGCTTTAGCCCGCTGTGGTTGCGACGAATTATAACAGCCTGATGGTGTAGGCAATGCTGATTCGGAGTTGAATTCGCGTATTGTTTTTTAAATATACTCCGTTAATTCGGTGAGTGGATGCATAAAGATATGCAACTCAATCGCGGTATTTTATTTTGGTTTTCTTTCTAACCTATAAAATTAGGTCAATAGAGTTAGACTAATGCTTATATAACTGAAGCCTCTTCAAGGGTGGTTTTAATTGAGAAAGATTGGTTTATTTAGATGTTTGACATTTTTTGACTAGCTTGGATCAGCTTAAATTGCATCTCCAGTGTGTCTGAATATTATTAAATTTCGCAAAAACTCACCTGTATAGAGCTGTATGCCGCAAATCTATAAACATCGATAAACGTTTGTTTGACATGTGGGGGTGCCTCTCATTGTCCCGAGCACACACCATGAAACAGTTGTTTCATGGTGTGTGCACATCCAGGATTCAGGATCATGGCTTCTGTTTGAGTGACCAGCATACGTAAAGAACTCCTGTTGCAATGTATACGAATTTACCCCCCCTTTCCGTAATAGAATATAACGGGAAAGGGGTGCCAGGTTTGAGTCATAATGCCAAATGACCGGCAAATGTTGACAGCTCTACGCTATATTCTATTACGGAAAGGGGTGGGGGGTATGTGATAAAAAAGGTCAATGTTTTGAAACTGAAAAAAGAGCCGAAAATGTTGACAGCTTTACGCTATATTCTATTACGGAAAGGGGGTGGGGGTATTCGATCAAAAGGCCAAATGTGTTGCAGATGTGCGAATATTGTTGCTAACATATTGATATTAAAGAAATCTTTCTATTATCAGCGACTGCGCGTGCACGAAAAAAAATCGCATAACCCCCACCCCTTTCCGGATAGATAAGTAGGGTCGAAAAGGGTGTGCTAGTCGAATTGCCGAGCCGGTCATAGGTTTTGAGGTCGGCGCCTGACCGGTTTGGTGTTCCCACCCATTCCTGCCGCATCAGATCAGGTCAATCATCAACGGTTGAGCTGTCCTTGGTGCACCATAGCGAAAAACCGCATTTTTGAGGCTCACATAGCATCGAATTGCTCTGATAGGTACTGCGCCTCATAAACAGAAAACTATTGAAATTTGAGCCTCCTACCCCCTGCTTTGAATCGCGGGCTAATCGGTAGGGGATCTAGTCGGTAGCGCGGGCTATGCAAAGCATTGCAGGCACTGTGTTGTATATTTCTATACACACATAATATTTTTACAGGAAATGGGATCTGCACATCTAACCGCAGGTGAACTCCTTAGACAGGCCAATGTATATATACACACATAAAGTTCAAAGCAGCAGAAAAATTAAGTGTTCGGAATCAGAATTAATTTTTTGGCTTGATGGAACTGTAATTTTAACAGTATCGAGCAGTTTGATAGGTTATCAGTGGTGAGTACACCAAGTTTGCTCGGTCATTTATTGCTGAGCTGACCAGAAATATGACAGACTGCACAATCCACATGCCTGCATTATGCGTATATTGATCAGGAGGACTCATCCATGCTGAAACTGAAACACCTGGTGATATTGATACTGCTGCCGATGCTGGTTGCCTGTGCAAATAATGATTGGCGCACAGCGAACCGAGCAAGTGCCGGCCTGGCTCCAGATCCGCACATCACTCCAGAGCCGGTGATACAGGTGTATGCTGCTGATGCCTGGGGGTGGCGAGGGATTTTTGCGGGTACATACCTGGATCGCAGTCAAACCACGCAATGCTGACCAGTATACCGTGTACGAAGTGATTGGCTGGCGGGAGCGGCGTGGTCTGCCCGTGTTGCGTATCGAGCAGGATACACCCGATCGTCACTGGTTCGGTGCTGAGCCAGAACTCATTCTGGACCGTCGTGGTGAGGGGGTGGATGAGCTGATCACCCGGATCAGTGCAGCAGCCGAGGATTACCCTTGGAAGCATGAGTATCGTGTTTTCCCTGGCCCAAACAGCAATACCTTCCCGGTCTGGATCGCCTATAAAGTTCCGGATCTGCAACTGGAGTTGCCGTTCCGAGCAATCGGTTCGGGCTGGGCCGACTGATCGTAAGGCCATGTGGAAGTCATCAAGAGCTCAACTATTCGCAACCCCAAACGGTATATGTACCATCGGCACGTTGCCGGCTGCAGACTCAAGCTTCGTGCCGCAACTGATGGTAATCTAATTGTCATACTTGCTTGCTGGAATACTGGCTTTTATTGAGAAGAAGTAATGTCGCGATTTGATTACCCAGTGTATCTTCAGCTTCGTGATCAGTTATGGTCCTGGATTGAAGCTGAAAAACTCAGTAGCCAACAACGGCTCCCCTCCGAACGGGAACTCTCTGAGCGCTTCCATACAACTCGCGTCACCATTCGTCAGGCGCTGTCACAGCTTGAAGCAGAAGGCTTGATCTTCAGGTCCAACCGTCGTGGCTGGTACATCACCCCCGAACGCCTTCGCTATGACCCCAGCAGAGATGTGGGGTTTAATCGATATGTGACAGAACAGGGGTTCAAACCGCGTACTGAAACCCTTTTCAAACAGCTGACCGAGGTATCTCCCTGGCTGAGCGAAGCCTGTGGTCTTGAAGTCGGAGCGCCGGTGTATCACATATTCCGCCGCCGTTATGTAGATGAACGCGGGTTGCTGGTTGAGCACAACTATATCAATCCTGCCCATTGCTCGGGCTTGTTGGGTGAAAGTACCGATCTGTCGATATGGCAGTTGCTGCGTGACAAATATGACCTGAGGCCTGAGCACCGCGACATTGAAATATACCCACTTGCCTTGAAGGGGCTTGAAGCGGATTCCTTGAGCGTCAATCCAGGTGCTGCAGGGTTGTATATTCAACGTTTAAGTTTTGATCAACGCGGCGAGTTTCTGGAACTGGATCGGGAATACTGGCTGCATGATGCGTTGAAAATCTCAGTACGCATCGGCGATCGTCACTGAGAGCAGTGAAAGCAGCGTAAGGCTGTGGTGCTGAGCAATTCCGATGAAATATTTTTGTCACCGACATGTCATGATGTAGCTCGATAATCTGGTCTATACCAGATTGAGGTTGAGCAATATGCATCATTCTTCTACAGACTTTCTCATTATCGGCGGTGGCATCCTTGGTGCTGCGACTGCCTGGGCACTTGCACAGAGGGTTCCTGCAGGCGCTCGCATTCGTCTGGTTGAAGCCGGGATGGTTTCAACTGCCACGACGAGTCAGGCGGCTGCACTGCTTACCAGAGTTCGTCCTGATTCAGCCATGGCGGCTATGGTTGCTCAAACCTTTGCAGCCATTGATGAATTAAATTCTGTACTCGATGAGCCCCTGCCACTGCGTCAGGTGGGTAGCCTGCATCTGGCGACTGATGAAGCGGGGCGTGATTATCTTCAGCAAACAGCCAACACAGCACATCAGTTAGGTCTGGCATCCGACCGGCTTTCTGCTGACCAGATCCGCTCTTTGTCACCATGGCTGGAGCCAGGGAAGGACGGAATCGCACTGTTTGTTGCCGAGGACGGTTACATGGACCCCGTGCAACTGGCGCAAGGCTATCTCACAGCTGCTCGACGGCTTGGCGTTGAAGTCATACAAAACTGCCGTGTTGAACGGTTGCTGGTTGAACAAGGCCGCGCCGTTGGTGTAGAGACCTCAAAAGGCCAAATGCATGCTGAAACAATCATCTGCTGTGCCGGTCCCTGGTCAGTTGCACTGCTGGCACAGTACGGCATTTCAATGGCAATGGCGCCCGTTCGCAGCCACTACTGGATCAGCGAAGCGAATCCGAAACTTTTCCCCGTCGATAGCCCTATGGTGATCCTGCCGGATATTAATGCTTATGCACGTCCGGAGGTCGGTGGGTTGTTGTTCGGCTTGCGTGATAAGCAGGCTGTCTACGGTGACGCATCAAACTTGCCGGAAGACATTCATGGCTATCTGTTCAACTGTGATCCTGACGGTTGGGACTGCCTTGAAGCTGGCTACAGTTCGCTTGCTGGAATTTTTCCCGCATTGGAACAGGTGGGCATCGCGCACTATATCAGTGGCATTTCCAGCTACACCCCGGATGGCAAACCCTTGCTTGGCACTACAGAGTTGCCGGGACTCCTAGTGGCAAGTGGCTGCTCTGGAGGTGGCATTGCTTTGTCTGGTGGTATTGGCCGCATGCTGGCAGAAATTGCCCTTGGAAGAGATCCTTTTACTGATATGAAGCCCTTCAGGGTTGATCGGTTTGGCCAGGTTGATCCATTCAGTGAAGCTTTTCGCATTCAATGTGCCCTGGCACGTAGCCAAAAAATATCCGGTTAAACAACGTGCAATCTTATCTTCATTTTTTTGCAACAGAATACTGTGAAACTTCATCTGGTCTATACCAGATGAAGTGCAATCTGGATCTCAACGCTTGTTTAACGGATATAAGGATCTCGCTATGACGCTTAACCTGAAAAAGACCCTGTTGGCGGCGGCTGTCGCCTTGGCGGCCACCTCGGTCAACGCGGCCACTGAGTTGACCGTGTATACCGCCTTGGAAGCAGACCAGCTCAAGTCCTATGCCAAAGGATTTGAAACGGCCAACCCCGATGTCAAGATCCGTTGGGTGCGTGACTCAACCGGCATCATCACCGCGCGGTTGCTTGCGGAAAAAGAAAATCCCCAAGCTGATGCCATTCTGGGTGTTGCCGCCACAAGCCTGTTGGTATTGAAAGATCAGCAGATGCTTCAGCCCTACAAACCAGAGGGTGTTGAAGCATTGAGTGAGCAGTTCGTAGACAAAGATGCAACCCCTTCTTGGGTGGGCATGAACGCCTGGGTTGCTTCAATCTGCTACAACCGAATCGAAGCTGAGAAACATGGCCTGCCATTACCGACAAGCTGGAAAGACCTGACAAAGCCGGTGTATCAGGGCCATGTAGTCATGCCGAATCCCAACTCTTCCGGAACAGGCTATCTGGATGTCACCAGCTGGCTGCAGACCTTTGGTGAAGAGCAAGGGTGGGCATTCATGGACGACCTGCACCAGAACATCGACCGCTATACACACTCTGGCTCAAAGCCCTGCAAGATGGCGGCTTCCGGTGAAACGCCTATCGGTATTTCCTTTGCCTACCGTGGTGCCAAGCTGATCAGCCAAGGGGCTCCTGTTGATCTTGCATTCCCGTCCGAGGGGCTGGGTTGGGACATGGAGGCAGCCGCCATCGTTAAAGGCACTAAAAAGCTGGACGCAGCCCAGAAATTGATGGATTGGGCTGTTACACGTGATGCCAACATGCTCTACAACGACAACTTTGCAGTTGTTGCCATGCCGGGCGTCGCTAAACCAGTAGAAAATTACCCTGCGAATATCGCCGATCGCATGATCGATAACGACTTTGAATGGGCTGCGCTAAACCGTGAGCGCATTCTCAAAGAGTGGCAGCGTCGTTACGACGGCAAGAGCGAAGCTAAAAACTGATCAGCTGCGCCACCTCGGAGGGCTGAGATTCAGCCCTCACAGTTTTGATGGAGATAGAGCATGAAGACCACACCCGCTTACCTGCAGATTCAGCACCTGCGCAAGTCCTTTGGCAGCTTCACCGCGTTGGATGATATTTCCCTGGAAATCAACGAGGGTGAGTTCATCTGCTTCCTGGGGCCCTCCGGCTGTGGCAAAACCACACTGTTGAGAGCGATTGCCGGTCTGGAGCAGCAGGAAGAGGGCCGGATTGTGCAGGCTGGGTGCGATGTTTCAACTTTGCCTCCGCAACAGCGTGATTTCGGTATTGTGTTTCAGTCCTATGCTCTTTTTCCGAACCTGACCGTGAACGAGAACATTGCTTACGGCCTGGCCAACATGAAGATACCCCGCCGTGAGCGGGAACAGAGAGTCCAGTTGTTGCTGGATCAAATTCACCTGCCGGATATTGGCGACAAGTTTCCGGGTCAGCTTTCGGGTGGTCAGCAGCAACGGGTGGCACTGGCACGTGCGCTGGCGACCGAACCCGGTTTGCTTTTGTTGGATGAACCACTGTCTGCGCTGGATGCTCGCGTGCGCCTGCATCTGCGAAATGAGATCTGCAGCCTGCAGCGCAAGCTGGGCATTACCACGATCATGGTGACCCATGACCAGGATGAAGCGCTGACCATGGCCGATCGCATCGTGGTGATGGATCACGGTCGCATCGCACAGGTCGGCACCCCGGAAGAAATTTACCTCCAGCCAGCCACTGAATTCGTGGCTCGTTTTGTCGGTAGCATGAACCTGCTGCCGGCTCGTGTGTTCGGCCACAACCAGCTGATGCTGGGACACAAGGATGTACAGGTGCCTCTAATACTACCGCCCTGTGACGAAGGCACGCTGGGCTTCCGTCCCGAGAGCGTGCAGCTGCATGCCGCCCCTTGGGGGCTGGACCGCAATGAGCAGTTCGTGTTCCAGGCTCGGCTGGACCACATTCACTTCATGGGCGCCTTCGTACGACTTGAGATGAGCTTTGATATTGAACTGCCGCAGATCCATGTAGACCTGCCGGTGGAACAGCTGCATAGCCTGAACCCGGCGGTAGGTGCATCGTACTGGCTGAGTGTGCTGGCGGCGGCGCTCAAGTTCTACCCGCAGGAAGGCCAAGGCCAGAACCCCGTCACAAAAGTGGGGTGCAGCGATAGCATGGACCTGGGTGTCGCGGCCATGCAGGTGGCTGGAGCCTGATGATGTCCGCGATCCCGAGTCTGGCCACCAAGCGCGGCTTTGATACCGAAATCTGGGTGCAACGCACTATCGTTGTAGGCGGTGTGGTGTTTTTGTTGCTGGCGCTTTTGTTCCCGTTGCTGACTATGCTGGTCAAAAGCTTGCAAAACAGGGCCGGCGAGTTCATCGGCCTAAGCAATTTCACTGCGTATTTCAGTAATCCGGCGCTGACCGAATCCATTCTGAATTCGCTCAATATCGCTGTCTGGACCACGTTGATCGTGGTTTCTACCGCCTTTGTCTTTGCCTACGCCCTTACCCGCAGCGGAATGGTGGGCAAAAAGGGTTTCCGTCTGTTGACGATGCTGCCTCTGTTTGCGCCATCGCTTCTGCCGGCATTGAGCATGATCTACCTGTTCGGCAATCAGGGCATTCTCAGGAACTGGCTGCCGGTGGACAGTATCTACGGCCCAGTAGGTATCATCATGGGGCTGAGCTTCTGGGCGTTTCCGCATGCTCTGATGATCCTTATCACCGCCTTCAGCAACAGCGATGCACGTCTATACGAAGCAGCCAAGTCGATGAAAACACCGCCCTGGCGCGTGTTCCTGACCGTGACCCTGCCGTCGGTGCGCTACGGCCTGATCAATACCATCTTCGTGATCTTCACCCTGACCATCACCGATTTCGGCGTTGCCAAGGTGATTGGCGGGCAATACAACGTGCTGGCTACCGATATCTACAAGCAGGTGGTGGGGCAGCAGAACTTCCAGATGGGCGCGGTGGTCAGCGTCATCCTGCTGCTGCCGGCGCTGGTGTCCTTTATCGTCGAGCGTCGGGTGCAGCGCCATCAGTCATCCCAGCTGTCGGCCCGCGCCGTGCCGCTGCAACCCAACAGATCGATGTTGCGTGACCTTCTACTGACGTTGTTTTGTTTTATCGTGTGCGGCTTTCTTCTGTTGGTGGTGGGTATGGCAGTGTATGCCTCCTTCATCACCTTTTGGCCGTACAACATGGGGTTGTCGCTCAAGAATTACAATTTTGACATGATGGACGGAGTCGGCTGGGCGTCCTACTTCAACTCGGTACAGATGTCTGTCTGGACGGCATTAATTGGTACTGCGGTAGTCTTCCTCGTGGCGTACATGAGCGAGAAGATCAAGCCGATGCCAACTGCGCGTAAATTTTTACAACTACTGGCCATGCTGCCGATGGCAGTGCCAGGCATTGTACTGGGGTTGTCGTATATCTTCTTCTTCAACCAACCAAACAATCCGCTGAACCTGATGTACGGCACCATGGCGATTCTGGTCCTGAATACATTGGTACATTTCTACACAGTATGTCATCTGACCGCTGTAACCAGCCTGAAGCAGATCGACAATGAATTCGAGGCGGTTTCAGCTTCGTTGAAAGTTCCCTTTTATACCACTCTGCGCCGGGTAACCCTGCCTTTGGCACTGCCTGCGGTGCTTGATATCTCCGTTTACCTGTTCGTCAACGCCATGACCACGGTTTCGGCCGTCATCTTCCTCTACTCCGCAGAAACCACACTGGCCTCTGTAGCGGTAATGCATATGGATGAGGCAGGGGACACGGCACCGGCTGCAGCCATGGCTGTCTTGCTGATGTTGACATCGCTGGTGGCAAAAGGGCTTCACTGGCTGATCAGCCATAGCATTCTGCAACGCACTCAGCGCTGGCGACAGCGCTGATGCAGGCGGGTACCTGAGGGGTGCCCTGGATAGAAAAGGAGCAATTTTTTTTGCTCAAAAACACTGGTATAGACCAGAAAGAGAGAGATCATGAAAACAGAACAGCCTTATCTGCTGACTCCCGGTCCCATCAATACAACCCTCAGCGTTAAACAGGCAATGCTGCAAGATTGGGGCTCATGGGATGGTGACTTCCGTGCCATGACTGCCCGGCTGTGCCAGCAGTTGGTTGCCCTGATCGACGGTGAAGACAGCCACGTTTGCGTACCGATGCAGGGCTCCGGCACCTTTGCCGTTGAAGCAACGCTTGCGACATTGGTACCAAAAGATGGCAAGTTATTGATCCTCATGAACGGTGCCTACGGTCAGCGTATGGGCAAGATCATGAATTACTTGGGTCGTGACTATGTCGCTCTGGATAAGGGTGACTATGAGCCACCCCGTGGTGAAGAAGTGGAAGCGATACTGGCCGCTGATCCTGCAATCACTCACGTTGCCCTGGTTCATTGCGAAACCAGCTCCGGCATTCTCAACCCGGTGGAAGAGATCGCCGAAGCAGTAGCACGTCAGGGACGACGCCTGATCATCGATTCAATGAGCGCCTTTGGTGCTGTAGCAATCAGTGCCAAAACCGTTCAATTCGATGCACTGATCTCTTCTGCCAACAAATGTTTTGAAGGTGTGCCCGGTTTCGGTTTTAGCCTGGTCCGCCAGAGTGCGCTGGACGCTTCCAAAGGTAACGCACACTCTTTGAGTCTGGACTTGCTGGATCAGTGGCAGTACTTGGCCAAAACCGGCCAGTGGCGCTACACCCCGCCCACCCACGTGGTAGCAGCATTCCTGCAGGCGCTGAAGGAACACGCAACGGAAGGGGGGATCGTCGGTCGTCATGCGCGCTATCAGCGCAACCAGCAGCGCCTGGTCGCCGGCATGCGCCGCATGGGATTTGAAACCCTGCTCAGCGATGAGTGGCTGTCCCCGATCATCATCACCTTCTTCTCGCCGGGCCACCCGAACTTCGATTTCCAGGCCTTCTACGATCGTATGAAAGCCCGCGGTTTCATCATTTATCCGGGAAAGTTAACCGAAGAGGACAGCTTCCGCTTGGGCTGTATCGGCCAGCTGCATGATGTGCAGATCGATGCTGTCCTCGCTGCCGTTGCCGCCGTGCTGGACGAGCTGCAGATACCGAACGGCGCGCCCATCCATGCTCTTAACGCGGCGGCAACCGCTTGACCCAACTGAATTCAACGGAGAAATTGTCATGACTGCACCGATTTACCAGTTTGAACGCCGTTACACAGGCCCAATTGAAGCCGTGATCATGGACTGGGCGGGCACCACCGTGGATTTTGGTTCCATGGCGCCGATCCGCGCTTTTCAACGTTTATTTGCCGATGAAGGCGTGCCGATCAGCGAAGCTGAAGCGCGCGGCCCCATGGGCACCGAAAAGCGTGAACATATCCGCCAGCTGTGTACTCATCCCCGTATTCGTGATGCATGGAAAGACGTGAAAGGAGAGTACCCGGGTGAAGCCGATATTGACCGCTTGTATGACGACTTCGTACCTCTGCAGATTGATGCCATTGCACAGACTGCCGAGCTTATCCCAGGCCTGACCGAGGCGCTGGATTGGATGCGTGCCAATGAAATCCGCATCGGTGCCAACACCGGGTATGCGGGCAGCATGATTGAAGGCCTGGTGGCCCGAGCTGCCGAGCAGGGCTACACCCCGGACAGCAATGTTTGCGCCACGGAAGTGCCCAAGGGGCGTCCCTATCCGCATATGAGCCTGAAAAATGCCATGGATCTGGGCGTACAGCACCTCTGTGCCTGCGTAAAAATCGATGACACTCTCACCGGTATCGAGGAAGGCTTGAACGCGGGTATGTGGACCATCGGCGTCGCCGTTAGCGGCAACGAAGTGGGCATGAGCCTGGACGCCTGGCAGGCATTGGGAGAAGTGGAGCAGGACACCTATCGCGCGGTTGCCTACAAGCGCATGATCGGCAGTGGCGCTCATTATGTCATCGACAGCATTGCCGATGTCATTCCCTGCCTGGAAGAGATCGCGGCACGACTGGCGATGGGCGAGAAACCGTGACACCTGCCGCTATCGGATTGATCCTGGTTTCGGCCCTGCTGCATGCGGGTTGGAACCTGATCGGCAAGCGCACTGCTCAGACGGTGCGTTTTTATGCTTGGGCCATGGGGCTGGGCATGTTGATTTTCAGTCCACTACTGCTGCGCGTCTGGCCGGAAGTAACTGCGTTGCCGTCTGCTTTCTGGTGGCTGCTGCTGGCCTCAGGTCTTTGCCAGACCCTCTACCTGACTGGTCTGGCCAAAGCCTACAGACACGGCAACCTGAATATCGTCTACCCACTGGCGCGGGCGCTGCCGGTATTGATCGTGCCGGCAGTGGTGCTGATTACATATGGCCAAAGTCAACTCCAGGCGACGGATCTGATCGGCATGTGCCTGATCATACTGGGTTCGTTGGCACTGCCATTGGTGTGTTGGCGTGAGTGGCACTGGCGCGACTACAGGACCCCGGCTATCGCTTGGGTACTTTTGGCGGCGTGCGCCACGGCTGGATACTCGGTGCTCGACAGTGCCGCCATTCAGCTTATGAAGCAGCAGGGGATGGATGCTTTTGCCGCTGGCAGCAGTTTTGTCGTATTACAGGCAGCAGCCTGTCTGATATGGATGTTGCCACTGGTGCGATGGGGCTTTGGCGAGTCACTGAGGGTCGTGCCGGACTTCGGCTGGACGCTATTGGCGGGCAGCTTCATTATCGGCACCTATCTGCTGATATTGGTCAGCATGTCGATGGTGAGTGAAGTCAGCTATGTGGTTGCGTTACGTCAGGTGAGTATTCCCCTGGGTGTGCTGATCGGCGTGATCTGGCTACGTGAACCCGTTAGCCTGCCGAGGTTGCAGGGACTGGTGGTGATGGTGGCGGGCCTGCTCCTCGTTTCACTGTGAGCAACATAGCACCAAGAGGCCTTATATAAACGTGGGGCCATGCCTGATTCAGTTTTTTGAAATCAGGCTTAACTAACTTCCGCTATATGGACCATGTGGCAATATACCGGACGTTAAGTGCACCGCAGTACCTGCTGATTAATTTTATTATAAAAACCACGTATTATTTCCTAAATATGCTCTCTTGTTTCGGTGGGTGTATGATAGGAGTTTTTAGTTCAAGCGCGTCTTTTTTGGTATTTTGCTAATCTATGTAGGTAGGGCTGTATGGGTGAAATAATACCTATTTAACTGACATTTCGTCTAGCCTGGACTTGATTGAAAAAGATTGGTTTCTGTAGATTTTTGACTAGCTTGGATCAGCTTAAATTGCATCTCCAGTGTGTCTGAATATTATTAAATTTCGTAAAAAATCACCTGTAGAGAGCTGTATGCCGCAAATCTATAAACATCGATAAACGTTTGTTTGACATGTGGAGGCGGCCTCTCATTGTCCCGATCAAACACCATGAAACAGTTGTTTCATGGTGTGTGCACATCCAGGATTCAGGATCATGTCCTCTGTTTGACTGACCAGCATACGTACAGAACTCCTGTTGCAATGTATACGAATTTACCCCCCCCCTTTTGCGTAATAGAATATAACGGGAAAGGGGTGCCAGTTTTGAGTCATAATGCCAAATGACCCGCAAATGTTGACAGCTCTACGCTATATTCTATTACGGAAAGGGGGTGGGGGTATTCGATCAAAAGGCCAAATGTGTTGCAGATGTGCGAATATTGTTGCTAACATATTGATATTAAAGAAATCTTTCTAGTGTCAGCGACTGCGCGTGCACGAAAAAAAATCGCATAACCCCCACCCCTTTCCGGATAGATAAGTAGGGTCGAAAAGGGTGTGCTGGTCGAATTGCCGAACCGGTCACAGATTTTGAGGTCGGCGCCTGACCGGTTTGGTGTTCTCACCCATTCCTGCCGCATCAGATCAGGTCAATCATCAACGGTTGAGCTGTCCTTGGTGCACCATAGCGAAAAACCGCATTTTTGAGGCTCACAGAGCATCGAATTGCTCTGATGGGTACTGCGCCTCATAAACAGAAAACTATTGAAATTTGAGCCTCCTACGCCCCTGCTTTGAATCGCGGGCTAACCGGTAGGGGATCTAGTCGGTAGCGCGGGCTATGCAAACCATTGCAGGCACTGTGTTGTATATTTCTATACACACATAATATTTTTACAGGAAATGGGATCTGCACATCTAACCGCAGGTGAACTCCTTAGACAGGCCAATGTATATATACACATAAAGTTCAAAGCAGCAGAAAAATTAAGTGTTCGGGATCAGAATTAATTTTTTGGATTACAGAATTAATTAAACGGGCTGGCGGTTTCGGCATGATGGAACTGTAATTCTAACAGCATTGCGTAGTCTAATAAGGCTTCAGTAGAGAGTTAAACAATTTTTCTTGTTATTAATTGCAAACTGATTCGGGTGCCTTACTACCTGCTGATGGGCACCTCGAAAAACCTCCCTCACAGCACCGCTAGCCCTGTGATATTAACCCGGCGGAAATTTATGTCGACTATGCAGCATAGGCGATATGCTCTGCATCAAAGTATTTTTTCACTCGTTCAGGACGGCGTTGAAGCGTCAGCATGCATGATCGCGTGCGCTTCTTCAGATCGTCGACAGAGCGAGCAGCAGGCCCACTATGCACCATGCCTTTCAGGTCACAGTTGAGGTATTCATCCGGATTCAACTCCGGGGAGTAGGCTGGCAGGAAGAATACTTCCAGATAGCGTTTGACTGTCTTGCGCTCCAACCAGCGTTTGACGACCTTGGCATGGTGTACCCGCAAGTTATCCAGGATCAGAAAGACCTTGCCGGGCGTCGATTCGATCAGCGCGCGCAGAAATTTCTTCAGGACCTTGGCGGTCATGGTCGACTCATAGAGCATGAATCGTACAGTGCCCTGGTTGGTGATCGCCGAGATCATGTTGAGCGATACACGCTTGGCCGGCAGAGGTTGCACTGGTGTTTGTCCCTTTGGTGCATAGCTCCGACCGTGCTGGGTATTGTTTTTGATACCCGTCTCGTCACCCCAGAAAATCTGGGCATTCTCTGCTTTGGCACGGGCCTGAATCTGCGGGTATTCCTCCTTCAGCCAAGCGTCAACGCGGGACGGGTTCTGCTCCCACGCTTTCTTCAATGGCTTCTGAGGCGTGAAGCCCCAGCGCTTGAGGTAATCGCCCATCGTGCGCACCGGGATATCAATGCCCCAGAACTGCTTGATCAACTGAGTAATCGCGCGCCGTGTCCAAAGCGCAAAGCCAAGCTTGTGCTGGTCGGGCATCTGGTCACGAATCGCCTCGATGACACGTTGTTCCTGCTGTTCGGTCAACCGTCGAGGCTTGTTTTTGGGGCCACGCTTTTGAACAGCGATAGCCTCGGCACCACCCGCTTGATAGCGCTTATACCAGCGGCCAACAGTGTCGGGATGAACGTCGAGCAGCAGCCCGATCTGCCGGAAGGTTTTACCCTTCTCGCGGAGTCGAATTGCCTTCTGCCTGAGAAGTTCCTGTTGCTCTGGGCTGAGCTTGCGTGCGTCTGTATTCATGCAGGCATTATATCAGATATAAACTACCGCCGGGTTAATAGTATCGAGCATCCATTAACACCCGACCAATCCGTACCATGAAGAAGCGTAGCGCAATCAAAAACGACCTCTTTGCCAGCGAACATCACCGTGAAAAGATCGACCGGATCGGCGATCCTCTGGCTGAGATTGAGCAGCACATCAACTTCTCCGCACTGGCCGCTGAAGTTGACTGCATCGCGCCTCGAGTCGAAAGCACTCAGGGTGGGCGACCACCGTACCCGACTGAAACCATGGTGCGCATCCTGGTACTCAAGCAATGGGATGGACTCCTCCTCACCTAACCGGCATCTACGTGCCAAAATGGTGAGTGAAACGTCAACCATCGTAAAGATGAGGAGAAGTCCAAATGAATATTATCCGCGTTGGTGTTGATATTGCTAAGTCAGTGTTCCATGTCCATGGCGTTGACCGCCACAGTCAAATCCAATGGCAAGGACAATATTCTCGGAGCAAGTGGCTTGATGCCATGTGCCGTAAAGTGCCAGCAGGTGCTGAGATCGGTATGGAGGCGTGTGCCTCATCTCACCACTGGGCACGGGAGCTTCAGAAGCGAGGCTATCACGTCCTGCTGATCGCAGCCCAGTTTGTCAAACCCTACGTCAAGAGCAACAAGAATGACCGGGTGGACGCGGAAGCGATCTGCGAAGCCATGAGCCGCCCAAACATGCGGTTTGTCACTCCCAAGACGGTTGTTCAACAGGATATTCAGGCCGCACACCGCATTCGGGAAGAACTTGTTGGACAACGAACAGCCAAAGCCAACCAGATTCGCGGCCTGGTGGGTGAGTATGGAATCGTCGCCCCGGTAGGCATTCAGCAGCTGCGCCGTGCTGTGCCTGATTGGCTTGAGGATGCTGAGAATGGGCTAACGGATAGCTTCCGTGTTTTGCTGAGCGGTCTGGCGGAAGACCTCAGGTACCTGGATACCCGCATCAAGGCGCTTGATGAGCGGATCACTGAGAGTGTCAATGAGGACCCTGTGGCCAAACGCTTGATGACATTGCGTGGTGTCGGGCCGCTCACCGCGAGTGCTCTGTCAGGCGCTCTTGGCGACGGAAAGGCCTTCCGCAGAGGGCGGGACTTCGCAGCCTCGCTGGGGCTGACCCCTAAGCAGCATAGCACCGGCGGTCGCGATCGATTGCTTGGCATCAGCAAGCGCGGTGACAGTTATTTACGTAAACTACTCGTTCATGGTGCCCGGGCCGTATTGCGCCATGTTGAGGGCAAAGACGACGGACTGAGTCATTGGTTGAGAGGCCTTGCCGCTCGGAAGCATGTCAATGTTGCCGTGGTCGCATTGGCAAATAAAACTGCTCGTATCGCCTGGGCGCTGACGCATAATAAAGCTGCATATGACGAAAGAATTGCAGCAGCCGGAGCTTGAGTCAGCGACATGAAAACTGAGCGCTCCGACACATAACCAGGAAATCAGTAAGACACATTTACACCATGATTGTATGGCATTTTGATTGATGGCGAACAGGTCGAACCGGCACTGGGAAACCCCTGTAAAGGCTAGCAGTCTGTCGGGTTTTCGATAGCCCTGTGAGATAATCCCCCTATTATCGAGATCGAGCTATGACCGGAACGTCATCATGAGCCGCTTTATT